>JADGDJ010000215.1:750-7668 GCA_016744925.1 Spirochaetaceae bacterium | reverse complement strand
ATTCAGCTGAGAAACAGAGATTTCGAAAACTCTATTGAGGATGATTATCTTCACAATCTGAATATTCTCTATGAACAGTGGATAGGGAAGTACAGCCACAGTGAAATACTTACTTTGGATATTGAACATCACGATATTTTAAACAAGCCGGAAGATCTCGATAAAATAATCATACAGATAAAAGAGAAACTAAGAGCGGGACAGGGAGAATTATTTTAGTCCAATATTTGCCTCGGAATAATATATCGATATACTTAAAGTGCTGTGGTGAAAAATATATTGGGAGATTTAAATGGGATCTTATCTAAAAAACAGAAAGCTCATTGTGACTCTTTTTTTCATAGTATCGGGTTTTCAGTTGTTTGCAGGTGGGACTTTTTTTTCCTCCATAGGTTATTCTCCCGGATTTACAGATTATTATCGTACTGATCCCGATCCAAATACACACACTTTTAAACATGTAGGATTGGGGATAGATCTAAATAATTCTTATCTTTCTGAAAATAATTTGGGATTTGGAGTCGATTTTCACTGGGGAATTATTCACAAGATGACAATATTCAATAGTGAAGCCCGAATTGAAATCGATGACTGGGATGGAACCATACACCAGATCAATATAAGCCCTCTATTTCTTTATTCTCCTTTAATAAATGAAAAAATGAGTTTAATTCTCGGGATAGGACTATCCCATACGATGAATTTGTATGTTTCAGATTATGGTTCGGACGTTTCTGAATTTTATTGGGGTATAACTTTAAAAGCATCATATCAATATAGTGTTAGTAAATATATTTTTCTCAATGGCTCTTTAAGGATTACAACAGACTTTATTGGTCTTTGGGATTCTGAACCAATTACAAGTGTATTTCAGATGCAGCTTTATCCCACTTTGGGTGTGGGTTTTAAACTTTGAATGACTTATTTGGATTTGAGGATCTGAGTGTAAATAACGCCGGAACTGGTTTCAATTACCCGACAGACTAATTCGTTATTTGAGATGAGAAAACCCATAAAACCTGTTCTCCCTGCAGCAAAAATAGTTAAATCACCAACACCTGTCGTCCTTGAGGATCCTGCAGAACCATTGACAATATGATACACATCATACAGTGGCCCGAGGATCTGTATATCGTGTTCATGACCGCTCATATAGAGATCCGCTCTGTTGTTGAGAATCGGTTGCAAGCGGGCGATCAGAGCCCCGTTCATTCCATGAGATCCATAACTGTAAAGGGGTCTGTGTCCCAGCACTATTTTCCAGTGGGCTGTCGAGTTGCTCAAACTTTCATCGATCCAGACCAGTTGTTCCGCATCGCCGTAAAATAATAGCTCTGTATCGAGGAAGAAGAAATCAATTTTAGTTCCGTCTAAAAGTATTTTCGAAATTGAATAATAGCGGTTGGGCATCAGCCATCGATCATTGTTGGGAGATACATAATCTAATTGGGCGTCTATATTGCCTCTGTAGTCGTGATTACCCAGGATACTGTAAAAAGGCATATCTAATATTGTGCTGTTATAGACATCTTCAAAAAGGGTATTCCAGAGGGGATCTATTGTTGATGTGACACCATCATCATAAAAGGAATCCCCAAGATTAATAATAAATGTAATGCTATTATCTACATAAACCCCACTATTCGCGACATAGTAACTCATTTCATCAGCGGTTAATTGCTGATCACTACTTCCTTTTCCTGCATCGCCATAGGCTATAAACTCAAGATAATCAGTTCCACCAGTTTTTACATAATCAACAGAGGCAGGTATCAGTTCTCCGGAGCTAAAATTTTCCTGGCAAGAGAACAACATAAGTAAAAAAAAAATATAAAAGATTTTTAATAGAATAATTCTCATTAAATACCTCCTATTTAATTATAAATTAAAGGGTGTATATTATCCAAATAAATTAAAAATATCCCTTCTCATTACCTGATTTATAAATGGATCTACAGCACTGGAACTTAAGACAGATGAAAGAGTGCACCACTGGAATCAAATATGAAATTTAAGGTGTTTTCTAAAGAATCAAAGCTAATCTTAAAATATTTTTTTTATATTTCCATAAAGTCACCAAGATTCTTATATAAAATGATGGGATCTCTGGGATATTTTTTTGTAGAGAAAAAATACAATTTTGACTTCCGATTTATAAATAAAAAAAGACTCCAAAATGGAGTCTTGATTTTTACGTCCTAGAGGATTCGAACCTCTGACCCTCGCCTTAGAAGGGCGATGCTCTATCCAGCTGAGCTAAGGACGCATGAAATATCGGAATGGCAGGATTCGAACCTGCGATCCCCTGGTCCCAAACCAGGTGCCCTAGCCACTGGGCCACATTCCGTTAACGAAATCAGAGTATATCGATTTACAATTTTTGGGTCAATAGCAAATCAAAACTCAGTTTATAAATGTGTGAAAATCAGAAATTTTTTCCAGTTGGTTTTCTTTCATATATTGTTGAATTCCATTGAGTACTTTTATGGGAAGCAGTGGATCAACAAACAATCCTGTTCCGACCTGAATGGCCGAGGCTCCTGCTAAAAGGTACTGTATGGCGTCATCAGCGCTCATTATTCCACCCAGACCTACAACGGGTATCTTTACGGCTCGGGAAACTGTATACGCGGCAGCGACTCCCACAGGGCGTATGGCCGGTCCCGATAAACCTGAGATACCTGCAGGTATAACAGATTGTTTTCTCTTCGTATCTATGACCATACCTCTCACGGTGTTGATGCACGAAATCGAATCGGCACCTCCTGCTTCTGCCGCTTTAGCAATTACGGATATATCAGTCACATTGGGAGTCAGTTTTACGATGAGCGGTTTTACTGTCAGTTTTCTCAGTTTACCTGTCAGGTTTTCAACTTGAATAGGATCAGTTCCGAATGCCAGTCCCCCGTGCTTTACATTGGGACAAGAGATATTTATCTCATAGGCGTCAATGCATTCAAGATTGTCAGTCCTTTCTATGACTTCTTTGTAATCAGCTTCTGTCGAACCACTGACATTGAGAATGACAGGACATTTCACAGTTTCGAGAAAGGGAACTTTATCGGATAGAAATTTTTCAATTCCCGGATTTGCTAAACCTATGGAATTCAATATTCCTGAAGGTGTTTCGACTAATCTTGGCACAGCATTGCCATCTCTGGGCATTGGAGTCAGAGCTTTAGTATATATGGCACCTAATTGGGAGAGATCTAATAATTCTCCGTATTCTTCACCGAATCCAAATGTCCCCGAAGCCGTCCCGACTGGGTTGGGCAATTGTATATTCCCAATATTTATTTTTAAGTCCATTTTACCTCACTGCTTTTAAAAACGGGCCCGTCTTTGCAGACTCTGGCGTATTTTTTTTCACCTTCTGTTTCGCAAGTACAACCCATACAGGCTCCTATGCCGCAAGCCATCATCTGCTCTAGTGAAACATAACAAGTATTATTTGTCGTCTCTGCATAAGCATGACAGCCCTTAAGCATTGGTTCCGGTCCGCAACAATATATAGTTACATCCGAAGTGAGTTTGTCATTACTATTCATATAATCGATGACATTTCCCTTAAAGCCAAAAGAACCATCATCTGTACAAATAACTGTTTCGATGTTTTTATTAAAACTGGAAAATGGGATCAGAGATTTTGTTCTGCAGCCCACTATCAAAAGTGGTTCTATACCGCCTTCTCTCATCTCTTCTGCAAGATAAAGCATGGGACCGGTCCCTATTCCACCGGCGACTATCACTTGTTTCTTTTTTGTGTTATCACTTTTGGCTTTGAAGTCTGAAAAACTGTTGCCTAGTGGCCCCATGATATCCAGTTTGTCCCCTTTTATTAATTGAGACATTATCTTTGTTCCTTCACCTCTTTTCTGAAAAATGATTGAGGCCGTTTTGCTCTTATTATCAAATGAGGAAAGTGCAAATGGCCTTCTCAAAAGGGGTGATGATAATTCAGTTGTTCTAATTGTTAAAAACTGACCCGCCGCGGGAGTCGAGTCAGGAATCCATGTAAAACTCAGAAGGAAATAGTCTTCTGCAATGCTTTTGAGTTCAATAACTGTTGAGATGAATTGCTTCAATTAAGACTCCGAAATAATTGCTTGCCATTTTTGAGCATCAATTTTGTTCTCTTTGATCAATTCAGAAATAAAAGAGGATAGGTTACTGATTCTCTGGGCAGTGGACTGATCAATCGAGTGCTCAATTTTGCAAGCCTCATCATCTGCAATATCTTCGGGAAGTAGTAGTATGTCTTTTAGAAAACCATGCAAAATATCATGTTTCTTCCTAATGGATTTTGCTATTTTCATCCCCTCTTTTGTCAGATTGATAAAAGAATTTCGCTCATATTCTACCAGATCTTTGGTTCTTAGTGTTTTTAGCGCACCGGTAACCGATGGCATTTGGACAGATAAAAAATCAGCTATATCCTTTACGCGGGCTACACGATTCTTTTCTTCAAGAAACAATATCGCTTCCAGATAATCTTCAAGGCTTGTGGTTAATTTAGTTGTTTTTTTCATAATACCAATAAAATAACAGAGTTTACAATTTTTAACAACTAAACTTTGCCTACACTAACAATCAGTTTTCTTTCTGGGGACTTCCCACAGCTTAATCCAGGACATATTCATCAGGAAATCCTCCTTCTCCAAACTGGATATTTCATACAATGCCAGGCTGTAATTTTTAAATTGTATATTCTCAACTTGTATATACTCTTCAATAGGTGTTTGACGGTTGGTAATTTTTCCGAGAAGTATACCGATGGGCTTTTTTTCAGTCAACTTTACATCCGACGAGGGAATCTTCAGGTATAAATGATTGTCGATTATCAAATAACCATCTGTCACTATTGAATAGGGATAAATATCAGCTATTTGGCTTCTACTGAGTCTAGCTATTTTTTTATCTGATAAGGAGTGACAGATCAGGGGGAATGGCGCGGGCATAATTTGCCGGTGCTCAAATAATGTATCCTGGAGATCTTTTAATTTTTCAGAGATATGCGATGGAGGTTTTATTACTGTCATAAAAAATATCATTCATATTTCCCGCAATAGAGGTTATCATAGAACAATAATATATGAGCAAATGTTTTAAAAGGGGCAAAACATATGAAATATAAGGTTAAAGAAGTCACAGATGAACTTGTTGCTAGAATCTCAAAGTGGGAATCTGTAGAGGTCATAACCTGTACCGATGCTTCATCTATGGATGTATATGATCCATATTTTTCCATAACACTGGATGTTTACTACAAAAATAAAGGGATACCCTCCGGTACAGAGAGAGGTGAAATCTTTTCTGACACTTTCTTTTTTGAGGCATCGACAGTATCTATGAAAGATCGTTTTATGATGGAAGATTTTCCCATAAGAATCGAATACAAAGAGATGGAACGCATTGAGCATCTTATCGATGAATTGGATAATCCCGATTCTATATACAGGGAAAAAGGGACATATCTCTTTCACAGGATGGAAGAAGGGATTCTTATATACGAAAAGACCAAATGGTTAGTGGATATCAGAAAAAAAATGGAAAAAATGCCGGATATGTTCTGGGCAATTTTCAGAGAGGCTTCGCAGAGCAGGATGGAGCACTATCTGAGTGACCTTGGAGCTTCTGTCTATCAGAAAGATTCTCTCTATTATAAAATATCACTAGCGGGTTTTTTAAATAGCGCCTGTTGTACTTTGTTTGCTGTGAATAATAAATTTGAGCCGTCAGCAAAGAGATTTCATGAGCTGATAGGGAAACTTCCTGTACTTCCAGCCGGTTTTATGGCAAACTTCGACGTATTACTCAGGATGGATGATAATTTGTCCATCGAGAGAAATCGGGAGGTCGCAGAATTACTGGCAAAAGGAATTATCGGTTTATAATAAGTATTCTACTTTTAGTCGTCTGGGGTGGAGGATCAGTTGTTTCTGCTGCTGATTTTAATTATATGAACATACAGCGACTTGAGTTGAAAGAACAGTATTTACCTAATAGTTACAGAGAATCAGATAGTCTATCTGTAAAGGGAAAAGAGAGAGTCTTTTCCCTTTTGGAAACCATCTCCCCGGAAAACAATACATCTCTTTTTTTGACTTATAAGAGTAATGAAGCATTTTCTCTGATATTCGATGACCAGGAATACTCATTGCCGGCTGTCGATGTCCAGGTGTCCATAAGGATCCCCCTTAGACGATCAGTTCTTATCAATAGTTTCAATATTATTCCATCTTCAGAAGGTTGTGTTGTAGAGCTCTCGGAAATCGGTTTGCTAAGTGATGACTCGATGGCAGAATCGAATGAAACAATTTTTTTAATCTATAATAGCGAAAAAGATATCACCATTAGTTATAGCTCTTTCTATGAGTTCGACAGTATGTCTATGATTCTGAAATCCGACAAAACTTCAGATGATTTCGACACTCTCGTTCATATTGATGATGAAAAGGAATATCTCATAAAGACACGTCGTGGTCTGAATCAACACTGGTTTTATGGCCTTGAGGTGAAAATACCCCATAATATTAATCTTGAACTAGGACACTGTAGTCTTGAGGCATTGGAATTCAATGTCTCATTTACTGAAGACGAAGCTATATTTACAGACTTGGAAGAGTTTATTTCTCTGGATCCCCATTTCTGGCGTCAAACCGAGTATGAGTTTTTCAGGTGGGATCTTTTTCCACAGATGCTACTCATCGATACATTGTCATATGAAATACAAGCGGCATTTTTTAAAAGACTTGCCTTTTTTACTGAGAAAAAAAACTCCGTTGGTGAACTTTTCAGCGATGAGGATCTCATTCCTCTCCATGGATGGAATGCCCATGATTACAAACCTGATGACCTTGCTGAGTTCTTCTCTCTGGCGGAAGATTCCGGATTCAACCTCAACGAAGAAGAGATCTA
>JADGDJ010000215.1:0-740 GCA_016744925.1 Spirochaetaceae bacterium | reverse complement strand
TTATTCTCAATAAATATGAATTGCTTCTCAAAGAGATATTGCTGGCCAATGGAGTATTGAAAAGCTCCGGTGATAGAATGAGACCCGGTGAAGGGGGAATCCTTTCAATTTCCAGAAGTTCTTCTGAACGTCTGCGCTGGTTATTTATGACTCATGAATGTTATCATGGAGTTTTCTTTTCTTCCGATGAATTTATCCTCGCAGTTACACAGATATGGAAAAATCTTGCTGAAGAGGAGAGAAACTTCTGGCGGATCTTTTTAGACATGTACGGTTATAATGTCAATGATGAATATCTTCTCATTAATGAATTTCAGGCATATCTCATGCAGCAGGATACTTCTCAGGCTGATTCATATTTCCGGGGGAAAATAAATTGGATTTTAAGTATGAAACCACATCTCCAAGGCTCTTTAGGTTTCCTGCTTTCTGAATATGGGGATACTTTTTCGAGAAGTGCAGTAGCAGTAGAAAATGCAGCTTATTCTCTTACAGGTATTCGAGCGGGAGACCTTGTACTTAAAAGGAAAAAATAGTATATATAACAAATGAGCTGAATGTTTCAGAATTTATCTTTACACTATCGTGTTAATCTGTTATTTTTCAGCCACTTGTTTAGTTAATTATTGCAAGGTAGGATACATATGTCTCGAAAATGTGAAATTTGTGGAAAAGGTACAGTAGCTGGAAACAGTGTACCTAGAAAAGGTCTTCCAAAGAAAAAAGGTGGAGCTGGTCAG
>JADGDJ010000397.1 GCA_016744925.1 Spirochaetaceae bacterium | reverse complement strand
AAAGTCTTTCTCCTCTTTTAGGTATAAATTCGACTTTTGAATCTTTTGACCGTCGTCTGCCCATGCCTATACACATTTATAGGGATGTTTGTATGTGGAATACCATGCATCTTTGGGATAAAAAAAAATTGAGCGATGAATTCAGCGACTATCTCTTTAAATCCAGTGATCCAGTAGCTGTTCATAGGCTCAGGGCTATTATAGAAAATAAATTATCACACAGCTTGCTGGAGCACGTTCGGGAATGTAAACACGAACTCAGCAGCAATAGAAGCGCAGAGATCAATTTTACAGAATTGAATCTGGGTATAAATAAAATAGTCACTCAGGACGAAATCTCAAAAACTCTTGCACCACCAGTTGATAAAATTATTCAGGTTTTGGAGAAAACCATCGGAGGTGAGGATAAATACAACCTTGTGGATAAATTTATCCTCACAGGTGGGAGTTCCAGAGTGAAATATATTGAACAGAGAGTCTCTGAAAAAACCGGCGGTTGTAAATTACTTATGGATACGAATTTTTATGATAGTGTCTCTAAAGGACTATCACTATTTGCCTATTACAATAAATTAACTATATTGTAGATATGAAAAAGCCTATAATTCTACTGCTGAGTTTACTACTCTTATCCTGTTCTTATAAACCTTTATATGAAAGTGATAAGCTTTCGGAATTTATAATTCTGAATGAGTTTGACCTCTATTATTCTGTAATGCCACAGTGTTACGAAATGGAGCAGGCTTTTATATTTTATCCTGGGGGAATGGTAGAACCGGACGCATATCTCCCTTTTGCCTATAAAATGGCGGAAGAATTAAATATTGCTGTTTTCATACAAAAAATGCCCTTGAATCTAGCCGTATTGGGATATGGCAGAGCAACAAAACTCATTAAAGAATATGATTATATGGATAAATGGTATATTGGGGGGCATTCTCTCGGAGGAGTCATGGCTGCTTCCTTTGTAAAAAAGAATCCCGGAATCTTTGATGCTTTGCTACTTCTCGCTTCATATCCGATGAAAAACAAATCCCTTAGAGATATACCGATACCTGTTTTATCCATCAGTGGTTCTGAAGATGGTATCATCGATGAAGAAAAATATAGAAAATCGGGAGAACTGCTTCCATCAGACACAATCTTCTTCGAAATTGAAGGGGCTAATCACAGTCAGTTTGGCTCTTATGGCAGGCAGAAGAGAGATAATAGTCCTCTGATCAGAGAAGAGGAACAACAGATGCAAATTATTCATGAATTTAGAATCTTTTTAGATAATGGCTAATCGCCGAAAAGGTTGTTGAATGCTTCGACAGATGTTTTTTTAGCATCTTTTACACGTCCTTTTTTAGAAAGTTTAAAAAAATCACAATAATTAGATCTATCTTTTTCTCGAACAGCCTCTCTGATTGATTCCCGACACTCCCAATGTTGAGATTCAGAGTAGAACTCACAATTGAAACAAATCTTACAATCTTTACCGCAAAGAGGGCATTCTGTGGATCTGTAAATAGGGGCTTGTATTTCACCTTGACAAAAATAACATTGACTCATATCAAAAATCTAATCTATTAATATTGCGTTTGTCTATAAAATTTTTATATCCGTTGATTATTAAATGTAAATGCCTTGCAAAATTATTCTTTTAGAAAGTAGTAATAAAATGTAATATAAATAATAAAAAAATAAAATAGAGGTATATATGAAACCGGTATTAGTTGTAATGGCAGCGGGAATGGGGAGTCGCTATGGCGGCATTAAACAGATAGAACCAGTGGGTCCTTCAGGGGAGGCTATCATAGATTATTCTATTTATGATGCCGTAAAAGCAGGATTTTCAGAAGTCGTTTTTATAATTAGAAAAGCCATCGAGGAAGATTTCAAAAAGTATATTGGTAGTCGGTTTTCCGACCATATAAAAG
>JADGDJ010000214.1 GCA_016744925.1 Spirochaetaceae bacterium | reverse complement strand
CTGATCTTTCGGATTACCGAAAGTTTCGGAATGGAATTTATGACCGTTTAAGCTAATAAAGGGTAGATTTGAATCTTCATCAACAGTCTGAATGAAATCTATTGGAAAAAAAAGAATAAGAGACGCGTAAATTAATATAATAGAAAGTACCAATAACCCAAGGATTTTCAATGTTTTTTTAAGCATCTGGTGCTCTCCTAAAAGTGGACAAATCTGTAAATATAATTATAGATCAATCACTTATTTATAGATTTCATAAAGTAGTTGCGTGTTGTATTGTTAGGGACGGCAACTAATAGTAAGGTACAGTAATTAGAATAAATTGAAAAGAAAAATAAATTGATAATATCTAAAATTAAAATAATATGTTCGTTACAGGTTTCATAACCTTTACTATGCCATCTTTTTATACGCTATTTTCTTTCCCGGTTTCAGAGGTGATAATAAATAAACTATAATTGAATTATGCCTAATCCGATCATAACAACAAAGTTGCATATACCGTCAGTTAAAGATAAAGAAATTATAAGAACTGATCTGATCAATAAACTGAATGGAGGATTGGATTCAAAATTGACTCTCATCTCAGCCTCTGCCGGTTTTGGAAAAACAACAGTTTTGAGTCATTGGATTAATACTTGTAAGAGATCTGTTGCGTGGATTTCCCTCGATAAAGAACACAGTGATATTTCACATTTTCTCCTATACCTTATTGCAGCAGTACAGACAATTATTCCCCACATCGGAAAGGGGCTGTCTGCTGTCCTTCTCTCTCCTCAACCTCCATCTTCCCGATCTGTCTTAATGACTCTTATCAATGATCTGGCCAACACAGAGGATCATCTGATTCTCGTCCTGGATGATTATCATCTGGTTGATTCTTCAGTTGTTGATGATGCTTTAAGTTTTTTGATCGAAAATCTTCCCGAACAGATACATCTGATCATATCCACTCGCGAAGATCCTGTCTTACCTCTTGCCCGTTATCGTGCCGGCGGGCAATTGAATGAAATCCGGACTGAAGATCTTCGATTTTCTAAATCGGAGACAGCTGAGTTTTTTAGCCATGAAGTGAAGTTGAGCATGACTGATGAAGATATAACAATATTAGAAAAACAAACTGAAGGCTGGATTGCAGGATTGCAATTGGCGGCTATTTCAATTCAAGGCCATGAAGATAAAAAAAGTTTCATCAATTCATTTTCTGGAAGTAACCGCTTTGTTCTCGATTATCTTGTTGAAGAAGTGCTTCGTATACAAGCCTCTGATGTTCAGGATTTTTTACTCAGGATTGCCATTCTAGACAGATTCTGCGGAGATTTATGTGATTCTGTTATCCAGAAAAAACCCGGGACAGGTCAGAGGACTTTGGAAATCCTTGAAAAGGCAAATCTTTTTATTATCCCTCTCGATGAAAAGAGGAAATGGTTTCGATTCCATCACCTATTTGCAGAATTACTCCGACAACGTCTCAGCATGAGTGATACAGTGGATATTAAGGAATTACACAAACGAGCCAGTGTCTGGTTTGAGAATAAAGATTTAGAAATAGAGGCCTTTAAGCACGCCATTGCCGCCAATGATCTAGACAGAGCGGAGATTCTGATTGAAGGAAAGGGGATGCCCTTAATATTCCGGGGAGAGATGGCTCTCGTACATAATTGGCTTGTGTCTCTTTCGGATTCTATTCTTGAAATAAGACCGACTCTATTAGTCCTTTTCGCTATGGTATTAACGTTTTTGGGTAAAGGAAGTGATGCGGAAAAGAAACTTCTAAGAGCTGAAAATGCCCCATTGGAGAATAGGGATCTTATGGGACAAATCGCGGCCATACGGGCCATGTTGGCAATTCCTCAGAATAATATCAAAAAAATCCTAATCCAATCAAAATCGGCACTGGAAAATCTCAATCCCGACAATCTGGCAGTTCGGACTATTACCCAGTGGACTTTGGGTTTTGCCTATCAGCATAGTGGGGATCGCGCCTCAGCAATGAAAACTTTCAGCGAAGTTATACCCATAAGTAAATCCTCTGGAAATATCATGGCTACGATTGCGGCCTCAACTTGTCTGGGACAGGTGCAGGAATCTCAGAATCAGATAAATAATGCTGAGGAAACATATAGAAATATTATTGAGGAGGTGGGTGAACCTCCCTGGCCTTCAATTTGTGAAGCCTATCTGGGCCTTGCCCGTATTTCCTATGAAAGGAACGATCTGATTAAGGCTGCTGAGTATGGTGATCTCAGCCTCTCTTTGGCATTACAGTTAGATAATATCGACACTCCTATTTCCTGTTGGATATTACTGTCAAAATTGAAACTTCTAAGCAAGGACACAATCGGCTCATCTGCATTGCTGAATAAAGCAGAACAGTTTGTTATAAGTCATAATTTAGAGAATCGCATGAAGGATGTTATTTCAGTTCAAGTTCAGTCTCTCCTACATCAGGGGAACATCTCCGGGGCTTCCTTTCTCATTCAAAATAATGAACTGCCAATAGAATCCGTGAGAATAGCGATTGCCAATGGAAAGTATCTCAAAGCACTAGATCTTTTAAATCGACTACTTATAGATATGGATGAAAAAAACTGGAAAAAAGAACGATTTCAACTTCTTATATTGCAGGTACAGGCTTTTTATGGAGATGGCCAGAAAGATAAAACTTTTATATTATTAGATGAATTATTGTTTTTAGGAGAGTCGAGTGGAAATATTCGAATCTTCATTGATGAAGGTCAAATGATGTACAGATTGTTGTCTGAAGCTATTTCCCGGGGGAGTAGTGGTGATTTATTAAAAATGCTGGTAACTTCATTTCAAAGCCGATCTCTTGTTGATCCGTTGAGCAGAAGAGAATTAGAAGTATTGGAGCTTATATCCCAGGGATTTTCCAATCGTGATATATGCGAAAAACTTTTTCTTGCTCTGGACACCGTAAAAGGGCATAATCGCAAAATATTCAGTAAACTTGCCGTTAATAATCGCACTATGGCAATTAGCAAAGCTAGATCTTTAAATATTCTTAAGCATTAATCATAAAAAACAACACTCAAAACAACACTTTCGTGTCTGTGTGACAGGACTCTCTATGAGTATATTTGTATTCAGATAGGGAGAACATAAATGTCAAAAAAAATTATGATATATCAAATCAGAATCAATGGCCATCTGGATAACAAATGGGCTGACTGGTTTGGAAATATGACATTCTCTCTGGAAAATAATGGCGACACGATAATCACCGGACCGATTGTGGACCAGGCGGCCTTACACGGTTTGTTGAAAAGAGTTCGCGATCTGGGAATGCCATTAATTTCAGTTAATCAAATACAAGATAAGAATACAGGAGTAGAAATATGAGAGCCATTGTATATAGGGAATACGGAACACCGGATGTTCTTCAATTAGAAGATGTGAAGAAACCGGTTGAAAAAGATAATGAGATACTAATCAAAAATTATGCGACATCGGTTTCTTCCGGTGATTGGCATCTGAGAAAAGCGGATCCCTTTATGATCAGATTATTCTTCGGGCTTTCCAAGCCGAAGAAAAATATACTCGGATTTGTTTTCGCTGGAGAAATTGAAGCCATCGGTAAAAACGTAACAAAATTCAAAGCAGGGGATAAAGTCTTTGGAACATCCGGCAATAATTTTGGAGCCTATGCAGAGTATCTCTGTTTATCCGAAGAAGGTGTTGTAGCGATTAAACCTGAAAATATGACTTATGAAGAAGCTGTGTCTATACCTTTTGGCGGAAATACCGCCTTGTACTTTCTTAGAAAGGCAAAGATTCAGAAAGGGCAGAACATACTTGTATACGGAGCATCGGGATCAATCGGAACAGCCGCTGTCCAACTGGCTAAACAATTCGGGGCAATCGTTACGGGAGTTTGCAGCACTTCGAATCTGGAATTAGTAAAATCCCTCGGGGCGGACAGGGTGATTGATTATACAAAAGAGGATCTGTCAGAAAATATTGAAAAATATGATGTCATTTTTGATACGGTTGGTAAAAGTTCCTATTCCTGGTGTATGAAATCCCTTAATAAAACAGGATTTTTACTTTTGTCTGCGGCTGGTCCGGCACAGATGTTTAGAGGGATCTGGTCATCTGTGACAAGCAGTAAAAATGTCATCTCCGGTGTTATGAGTGAAAAGGCTGAAGATTTGATTTTTTTCAGAGAGCTGATAGATGCGGGAAAGATTAAACCGGTGATAGACAGAAGATACCCTTTGGAAGAAACTGCCGAGGCTCACCGCTATGTTGAACAGGGACACAAAAAAGGGAATGTTGTTATTACAGTGATACAGGAGACCAAAAATGAAATCAATTAATAAAACGTCAAAAGCTTCAGGTGCTTTGTATTTAATAATCGCAGTATGCGGAGGATTTGGTTTTTTCGGTGGATATGAAAGTCTTATTATATCCGGAAATGCGAATGCAACCGCTCAGAATATACTGGAATCAGTTTTTTTATTCCGCCTGGGAGCCGTGGCGGATTCTATCGTTTTCCTGCTCGAAATAATATTGACTGTTCTTCTCTATAGAATATTTAAACCGGTCAATAAAACATATTCCGCCATTGCAGCTTATGCAAGGTTGGCGATGACTACTATGATCGGAATGAATATTCTCAATAAATTGATCGTATTACACTTAATGAGCGGGGCAGATTACCTTCTCGTTTTTAATCAGGATCAAATTAATGCTCTGGTTCTGCTATTTCTCAATGCCTATTCTTACGTTAGTCTTATCTGGGGCATATTCTTCAGTCTGCATCTGCTGGTCATTGGTTACCTGATTATTAAATCGACCTTTTTCCCAAAAGTTCTGGGGTTCCTGTTCTATTTTGCCTCAGCGGGATATTTTATCGATAGCGTCGGATATATTATATTACCACAATATGGTGACATATATACATGGATCGTATTATCTACTATCCCTGCAGAGTTATCATTTGCCCTATGGCTTGCCATTAAAGGCATTAATGTTGATTCATGGAACAAAGTGAAAGAAGGATCTATCTAATAATTTGTTGTGGGGAAGTGCTGTCCGGCACTTTCCTACTGTCTATCCAATATCTCGTCTTGCCAAACTCAAATCACAAGTTTTCCCTTCAATCGCCCCGTCCCATCGTTTAAGAAACTCATTCCGTGACAAAATCACTGCTCCCAGGTCGGTTTTGTACTTCATCTGTGCATGTCCCAGATTCCAGAATTCTATTCCTGCATCCTCTAAAACTCCCGCAAGTAAGACCAACTGCAGTTTCCCAAAGTTGTTGTATTCTTTCATTTCCCGCTTGAAAAATCCTGTTAGGCTCGTATAGGTTTTGCCGATGGTGTATCCCAATTCTCCTGCAACGGTAAAGGACTCTACTCCCACAGTGAGTCTTATTCCCCAAATCCTAAAAGTCTGGTTTTTCTCCCGTTCCTCTTGTGAAGCAAGTTTTAACATAAGGTCATTGTATTCTGAAGATAACCATGATGAGCCCCTCCATACTTCCTTCAGATTATTTAAAACAAATGCGGGATCGGAATCTATCACCAGGCTGATGTTGTCATCTTTACAACGCTTTCCCTTTAGAATCTTTCTGACTTTTTTATCAACAATGAGATTTTTCCAATCCAATACGGCATAAGCAGTCTGTAACTGAGGTACTAATTGCAGAGAACCACTGCGGTTTGCTGTAATGGCAATAAAACCCAATAACGCCTGTGCCCGATAAAACTCCGGTGACCAGTCATCAGAATAGAAGTACTCCAAAAATTGATTGTTAGTAATAGAATTGCGGAATCCTCGATTCAAATTATCAATAGAGAGATATTCTAATGTATCATTGAGGGAAAAAGAACGATGTTTCCATGGGGATATGGGGCTTAATGGCCAGTTCTGGTTCAAAAAGTAATTTTCAATCAATCCCTGGCGGATGGTCCACTCACCATCAACGGAACCGCATGCTCCCTGTTCTCCATCGTGGCTGTACTCTCCCGTACAAAGTCGGATCGTTTCTCCCGGAGCCTTGAGGATTATGTAATATCTTAGTGAATTTTCTGATGGATCTGATATCAAACCGAATGGTGTCCTGTAAGCTGGCTGATTGGCGATAAACAGAGGAATCAAATCTTCCGGCAACATGTCCTGTTCATCTATTAGCAGCGTTACATATTTTACAGACGAGTCTGAACCAATATTGTCCTGGAGATAGAGTCTGATCGACGACCCTTTCAGCAGTCGTCCCCATAGAACTTCCCGGTTGATGATAATCGCCCAGTCCTGAGACTCATTGTGGAAATAATGGACGATTTTTAGATCCTCATGTTCCTCAATTGCCAGAAAAATTACATTTAGGATATTTTTAGTTTTATACATTGCTGTTTATCTCCCGAAGAGGTTTCAACTGTATCATAATAATCTGGAATCAGGAATGAACGTGAATTTAAAAAACCAATATAGGCAATATTCAAAAATCATTTTGACTCAGCTCAATAGAAATGATATTTTAATTAATAGGAGATACAACAAAATATGACGCTTAAAAAAAATATCCGAATCCAAAATTATATAAGAGTCATAGAGTCACTCTGGTTGTATCCCAATAGCAGTCGAGCCGATATTGCCAGAAATCTGAATCTGGACCGTTCAACAGTCGGATCTCTCATTGATAAAATGATCGAAAGGGATATTGTTGAACAGAAATCTGATGAATTGAATATGCCCAGAAATGGAAGACCTCCCATCTTATTACATCTTAAACCACGCTATGCCTACAGCATTGGAGTAGATCTTACCTATCCCAATATCCGTCTCAATGCAGTGGATTTGTGCGGTGATCTTATCGGGGAATTGAGCATTCCGATTAAAACATTCGGATCTAAAATTATTGATTCTCTCGCAGTGGAACTGGCTAGATTCAAAAGGGAATTTGATGAGGACTTTGTTCATGGCCCCGGGCTTGTTTCAGTCGGAATCGGTGTCAGCGGTGGAGTTGATGAGATAAATAAGAAAATTATTATTTCTGATGCCCTGCATATTGAGAAGTCTACTGCCATTATCGAACCATTGACAACTGTTTTAAATGTACCTATAACTCTCTTAAATGATGCTCAGGCTTGTGTCCTTCAGGAAGCGGGTATGAGAAACAGAAAAAATCTCCTACTTGTTCAAATAGAATCACACTCGATTGATTCACAGGGAGAGATTGGAATCGGAGTCGGTATTGTCGTCAATAATCAACTGATACAGGGGCGACCAACCACCCATCTTCTCAAGCGTGTAAGCCTGAAATACAAAGAGGATAATAATCAGATAATCGATGAATTGGGACACTCTCTGGCATTAGTCGCCAATATAACGAATATCGGGGAAGTCGTTCTCAGTGGAGACGTCGATGAAATCCTCAAACCTCTGCACAAATCGATTACCGGATATGCTACCAGAGCTGGATCTGAAGAGGAATCTCCCATAACTATCAGCCGGGCAGAGAAGGGGATCAATGCCGTTGCTTCAGGAGCGGCATACTCGTCCATGAAGTTTCTTTTATCCACATCTCAATTCCCATTTCAATTGAAGTGACCCATATTAAATAAAATTTACATTGACATCTGCTTTTTAAGTTGTACTATTACTTAGTAGGAAAAACAACAAACATTGTTTTGGCAATTTAAAGGAGAAAAAATGAGAAAAATTATGTCTATGTGTCTTTTGGCATTGATGAG
>JADGDJ010000213.1 GCA_016744925.1 Spirochaetaceae bacterium | reverse complement strand
ATACAGCATGAGCTCAACAGATTGTATATGGCCATAGAGCAGGCCGCAGAAGTCATTATGATTACCGATGCCCGGGGAAATATACAGTATGTGAACCCCTCTTTTTTCAGAGTTACCGGATATAATCGGGAGGAGACGATCGGTCGGAATGTCAGTTTTCTCAAAAGCGGAGAACACGATAGCGAGTTTTACAATAAATTTTGGAAGACAATATCTTCAGGAGAAGTATGGAAGGGCCAGTTTAGAAATAGAAGAAAAGATGGTTCCTTATTTATCGAGGAGACAGTAATTTCTCCCATCCGGGAAGAGGGTGATGAAATATCAGCCTATGTCGCTATTAAAAAGGATATTACAGGAGAAATCGATTTTCAGGATCAGTTAGCCCATAGCCAGAAAATGCAGGCAATTGGTCAATTGGCCGGTGGGGTAGCTCACGATTTTAACAATATGCTCACGGGAATCATGACGGCGTCTCTAATGCTTAAGAAACGGGTACATGATGATGAAAAACTGATGAAATACATCAGCATTATTGACCAGGCCGTTGAACGCTCAGCCGATCTGACTAAAAATTTATTGAATTTTTCCAGAAAACAACCTTTGGCCCTCAATATAATTGATCTTCATAATTGTATTCTCAATTCAGTAAAACTTTTGAGAAGCACTACAGATAAGAGAATTTTTATTTCAACAGATCTCTATCCGGGGTGTAGCACCGTAATAGGCGACACTTCTCAGATTGAAAATTCCATTCTAAATCTCGGGATAAATGCTTCTCATGCTATTGATGGAGAGGGGGCGATAAATATCAATACCGATAAGGTCTCTTTTGATAGTAGAGATTGTGAAGAAAATGTTTTTGATATAGAACCGGGGCGTTATATACATTTGTCCATTATCGATGACGGTTGCGGAATGGATGCGCTCACCATGAACAAGGTGTTTGAACCTTTTTTTACAACAAAAATAAAATCCAAAGGTACAGGTTTAGGTCTTTCCTCAGTTTATGCGACGATCAAGCAGCACAAAGGAACGCTTTCTGTAAATAGCGAGGTCGGCAGGGGAACAGAATTTCATCTGTTTTTCCCAATGGTCAATGAGAACGAAATTGATGTAAAAACGGAGACACTCGGGGAGTTTTCAGAGAAAGAAGAGGGGTGCATACTTCTTGTTGATGATGAAGAACTCATCCGCAAAGCAATAAGGGACTTGTTGATAGACTCGGGGTACGAAGTCCTTGTTGCTAAAGATGGAGAGATGGCTTTGGAAATGTTCAAGGCTAATATGGATACAATTGATCTCGTCATCCTGGATCTTATCATGCCGAAAATGAGTGGAATCAATTGCCTGAAGGCTATGAGAGAGATACATCCTTTGATAAAAGTCGTTATAGAAACGGGGTATATGACAGAGGACAAAGTGAATCAGCTGAAAGTGTTGGGGATTCAGGGAATTATCAATAAGCCGGGAACAGTACAAGAAATTCAATCGGCAATAAAAGATGCTATGAATCGGATCGTTTAGCAACGAGTATTGCAGGAACCCTTTTTTTTCTCATTGAAAACCTTTTGATGAGGTCTATATTGATGGTATGGAATTTGCATGTTATTTTCTGTTGATTTGTAATGTAAGGATTTTTAAATGAGTGATTCTGAAAAAACAAAAGTTCTATTTGTTGATGATGAACATATAATATGTACAATGGCTTCAGAGATTCTGGAGCTCTTTGGTTATGAAATTGATATTTTTGAAGAGAGTAAAGCGGCTCTGGAGAGTTTTAAAAAAAAACCGGATTTTTATGATATTGTAGTAACTGATCAAACTATGCCTCAGCTGTCAGGTTATGAAATGCTTTCGGAAATTATTAAAATACGGAAGAATATTCCCAAAATTTTATGCACAGGTTACAGCGATCAGTTTGAAGACTTAAAAAAAAACGTCATAGGCATCGATGCTTTGTTCAGAAAACCTTATCATTTTGAAGATTTGATTGAAGAAATTAAAAAGCTTGTGTAGTCTTAGCATATGAAGAAAGAAAACTCCGAAGTTATAGTCATAATCGATGATGATGTTAATATATTGACCAGCCTGGATATGCTTCTGGATTCAGAAGGATTTGAGACTATTGAGACTTTTGAAACAGGTAAGGCGGGAATAGATTTCATACGGAATAATGCTGTCGATGTGGTTCTACTCGATTTAAACTTGCCGGAAATTTCAGGACTTGAAATATTACAAATTATTAAAAAAGAAAAACCTATTCTTCCGGTAATTATCATTACCGGACAAAATGATATCGGCACTGCGGTTGAAATTATGAAAAGCGGCGCATTCGATTATCTGGCCAAACCAAATGATATAGGTCGCGTAACTGTTTCCGTTCAGAATGCCCTGAAGCTGGGTGAGCTGGAGAACTCTCTGATCATGCTTAAGAATGAATTTTTTAAGGATGATTTGGATTTTCCCGATTGTTTCAACTCTATTATAACAGCCAACCCGGCTATGTATAAAATCTTTCATTATATGGAAGCCATACGCAACTCCAATCAGCCTGTACTGATCAGTGGTGAAACCGGAGTCGGTAAAGAGTTGATTGCAGGTGCTCTCCACTGTCTTAGTCAGTGCTCAGGTGATTTCGTTCCCGTAGATGTCTCCTTTTATGATAGCGCCATGCTTACAGATGTTCTTTTTGGACATGTGAAAGGAGCTTATACAGGAGCGGATATTCATAGAGGCGGTCTAGTCAAAGCGGCTAAGGGTGGTTCTCTTTTCCTCGATGAGATAGGA
The DNA here is from genome assembly GCA_016744925.1 of Spirochaetaceae bacterium. GTDB lineage: Bacteria > Spirochaetota > Spirochaetia > DSM-2461 > DSM-2461 > Spirochaeta_F. The sequence goes on along the minus strand of JADGDJ010000213.1, from coordinate 4,946 downwards.
GATCTGAGTATCGAAGCACAAAATGTTCTGCTTAGATTTATACAGGAAAAAGAATTCAGGCAGGGAGGGGATGACAAGCTTCAGCATACCGATGCCAGGATCTTCCTCGCGACAAACCGGAACCTGAAAGAACTGGTAGAGGAGGGGAAATTTAGAAAAGACCTCTACTACAGATTGGAGACTCACAATATCCAGATTCCTCCCTTAAGCAGAAGAAATGGGGATATCCCTATACTGACAAAATTTTTTGCAGAAAAGAGCTGCAGAGATCTGGGCAGGTCGGATGTGGATATTCCCGAAGACTTTTTACAGATGCTCAACTATTATAATTTCCCTGGAAATGTGAGAGAACTTCAGAATCTTATATACAACGCAGTCACTCTTGCATCGGATAATAAACTTACGACCGATAGCATCCGTTTTAAAATTGATTCAGGATATGAAGCGGATAATGGCAGTATTGATAGGTTTCAGGTCTTTGGAATAAACAATCTGCCCACGCTGAAAGAAGCTGAACAGCTTCTCGTTGATGAAGCGCTCAAACGTACGGATAACCATCAGGGGCGAGCCGCTGTCATGCTCGGTATCAGCCGTCAAGCTCTGAATAAAAGAATCAGGCAGAAAGATGCTGAGTAATCAGAATCTATTGATCTGAGTGATTCGGTCAATACTATTACTGATAATAAAAAACACCTTGACGAACAGGTCGGTACTTTTAAATATAAAAAGGGCTGTCTCAACTTACGAGACAGCCCCATATTCACTTTATTCTAGGCGGTTTGCAATGTCTCCGCTTTTTTATTCACTACTTTGAAGAGGAAAAGGGCGAAGATCGCTATTGCTGTAGCAATACCCACGGGGTAGGAGATGCTTGTCGATAGACGAAGACCTTCGGGAGCCTGAAGAATATAGGTTGTAACAACTGCTGTCATAAACACAGCCGGTATAGTGGCAATCCAGTGATTCCTCTTTTTAACTACCAGATATACTGCGGCAGTCCAGAGAACAATTGTAGCCAGAGTCTGGTTGGACCATGCGAAGTATCTCCAGATAATAGAGAAGTTCACAAAGTTAAGGGAAAATCCGATGGCAAATACAGGGAGAGCTACGAGCAATCTGTTTTTTATACCTTCCTGCTTAAGACCGATGGCATCGGCAATAGTTAATCGAACTGATCTGAAAGCCGTATCTCCCGATGTTATCGGACAGGCAATGACACCGAGTATAGCCAGCATTCCACCGACAGGTCCCAACAGGCCTAAAGATATTTTGTTTACGACCAGTCCCGCTCCACCGGCAGCAACAGTCTCAGCTAGTCCGGTAACTCCACCATCAAAGAATGTCATGGCAGCAGCAGCCCAGATAAGAGCAACCATTCCTTCGCCGATCATGGCTCCGTAAAATACTCTTCTTCCGTATTTTTCACTGGGCATACAGCGTGCCATAAGGGGAGACTGAGTTGAGTGAAATCCTGAAATAGCACCACAGGCGATTGTTATGAATAACATGGGCCATATGGATAGATTTTTGGGGTGCATATTTGTCAGAGTAATTTCCGGTATGGGCATTTTTCCGAAGACAAGAGCTCCACCGACACCAACAGCCATTATGAGAAGAACAGCACCGAACAGGGGATAGATTTTACCGATCAACTTGTCTACAGGAACGATTGTTGCGACAAAGTAATAAGTCAGAATGAGACCTAGCCAAAACCATTTGTTTGCAAATATACCAGTCATTCCAAGATTGGCAAGAAGTCCGGCTGGTCCTGCCATAAAAACAGTACCCACTAATATGAGGAGGATGACAGAGAATACTCTCATAACCATCTTCATTTTATCACCCAGATAAATTCCAACAATCTCGGGAATGCTCTTTCCATCATGTCGCATAGAAAGCATTCCGGAAAAGAAGTCATGAACTCCACCGGCAAAGATTGTTCCCAGAACGATCCATAGGAAAGCGGCAGGTCCGAAAAGTGCACCCATGACAGCTCCGAAGATCGGTCCCAGTCCCGCAATATTGAGAAATTGGATTAGAAATATTTTATACCATTTGAGGGGCACATAATCGATGCCATCATTTAATGCGACGGCAGGTGTCACTCGTTCCGGATCGCTCCCGAATATTTTGTCTACTACTGTTCCATACGTGAAATAACCTAAAACCAATACAGCCAGTGAAATTAGAAAACTTATCATTCTTTTCCTCCATTTTGTTGTTAACGGAGTCAATTTGACATGGTCGTTCAGACCTGTGTTGTCTCAGGACACCAATGGTAGTATTTACGACATGAATGGTATTTTTTTTTAAATGGACATGAGCTTACAGAAATCTTCTTTGTGGCTTCTACTTACGGGAATACTTGTATCAGTGCCCTTGATTTTCAGGCGGTAACTGTTATTAACCCATAAATCTATGGCTTCTATGGCCTCTATATTAACAATGAAAGAACGATGGCAGACAAAAAAGAGAGGAGCCAGGAGCAGTTCTTCGGTTTCCCGGAAATTCATATTTGTCTTATATTCACCATCTTCAGTACAAATCCATACAAAGCGCCCTCTTGATTCAGCAAAAAGGATAGAGCTTGTTTTAATGGGAATAATCTGATCTCCTTTGTAAATTGATATGAACTGGGATTCTTTATTTTTATCTTTGGGAAAGGATTTGAAAAAAGCATCGGGGATGCCTTCGCTTCCATGGTGCCCCGAAACCTGGATTCTGGCCCTCTCGATGGCATTTTTTAGATTTTCCGGTCTGATGGGTTTTAACAAATAGTCCACAGCATGCACCTCAAAGGCTTTTAGTGCAAAAGCATCGTAGGCAGTCGTGAAGATGAAAAGAGTTCTAGAACCCGAAATCATTACCTGTCGGGCGATTTCTATTCCGTTCATTCCGGGCATTTCTATGTCTAACAATGCGAGATCAACATCGAGTGATTGTATCAGTTCTACCGCTTCAAGTCCGTCTCTGGCAATTCCCCGCACTTGTATCTTTTTAATACTCTTCAGCAGATGCAGGAGTTCTTCCCGTGCAGGCTTCTCGTCTTCAGCTATTATGATTGAGAGGGTATTGTCATCCATACTTTGGTCCCCTTATATTTTTTACTGCTTATTTTTAACCCGCTTTCCGAACCATAGGCGTTGATCAGTCGTTTGTGAACATTTGACAGTCCCACCGATCCGTTTTTATCTTCAAGAATATTTTTAATTTTTTCTCTATCAATTCCGCATCCGTTATCTTCAATAGTGATTATCACAGAACCTTTTTTTAAATTGAGAGATATGGTGACTTTCCCTCCGTCTATACTATTGTGAATTCCGTGTTTGATAGCGTTTTCCACTATTGGCTGGACGATGAGAGGTGGAACGGAAATATCGGGTATATCCTGTTTGGGATATTCGATCTGCAGCCGTTCTTCAAATCTCGCCTGTTCGATGACAAGATAGTTTTTTACGTGCTCCAATTCTCTCTGGAGAGGAATAAAATCATCGGCATTGTGAAGGCGGAAGCGATAATAGTCACTCAGGTCTAGAAGGAGTTCTCTGGCTCTTTCCGGTTTGGTTCGTATAAACGAGGAGACCGTATTGATGGCGTTGAAGAGAAAGTGGGGATTAATTTGCGATTGAAGAGCATTCAATTCCGCACTGTTCAATAGCTGAGATTGCTCATCGAGACGGCTGATTTCAATTTGAAGAGAGAAGAGAGAGGCAAGCCCTATGGCAACTTCCACATCTACCTCTGTGATAGCGAATTCTCTCTCTCTATACAATTTTAGAGTTCCGATCACTTTTTCACCAGATGTAAGTGGAACAATAATGGCTGATTTGAGTTGGCAATCGGGATCGGAGCAGTCTATTTCATCTTTAACCCTTGCGATCTTATAACGGCCGTCATCAAGAGCTTTTTTAGTCAGGGCTGTTCTCAATGGACGACCCGATTGATGGTGATCTTTGCCGATCCCTTCATGAACCAGGCATTTGTCTGTACAAGTAAAAGAGACGGCGGCCAATTTAAGTTGTTTGAGAATGATTTTTGCCGTTTCTCTGGCTGTTTCCTCATTAAATCCCTTTCGGAAAAAGGGGAGGCTCTCCTGGGCTATTTTTAACACTTTCTGTGAGTGGCGGGCAGCAATTTTTTCTCTTTCCCGAAAATAGGAGTCGGCAATGGCAATAAACATCCCTATGGCAATACCGTTGCCTATAATCATGGGCAGCCCGATAATACTTACGAGCTCTATGGCTTCGCTCAAAGGTTTAGCCACAATCAGGATAATTGTCATCTGCATTATCTCAGCGAGCAACCCGAACAATCCTGCAAAAAGCCATTTGTTCCTGCTTTTCTGGAATTGTTTCCATAAGAGTGATGCCAGGCAGCCTTCGGCAATGGTGGAGATCATACAGGCCAGAGCTGTAAAGCCTCCTATATCTATAGCCCACCGATGAAATCCCGCTAGTATACCGGCGCTTATTCCAACGATCGGTCCTCCAAGCAGACCACCCACAAATACACCGACTACACGGGTATTGGCTAAGGCTCCACGCACGGGTATTCCCGTATAGGTCCCGATTATTCCTATGCCTGCAAAAAATAGAATTATTATCACACTATCGGTAAGAGACATTTTCGATTTTGAAAATATCTTTCTGAATAATTTAACTTTGGAGAATATGAGACTGAAAAAAGCGATCATTCCCCCCTGGCTGATCAGGTTGGTCATCAGTTCAAACATAATTTACCCTTTTGTGGACTTCGGCTGTATTTCTTTGATATAGGCAGTATAAAACATAATATATGCTAAGAGAAGTGATCATTTTATACTTTAAGTATAGCTAAATGATTCTTTACAATTCCCATAATAGATTTTAAGATTGTCTGGTGAATCGCTTCTTTAAATACGCACCATTATTATTTGCAGCTCTTTTTATCATTTTTCTCATATTATC
>JADGDJ010000212.1 GCA_016744925.1 Spirochaetaceae bacterium | reverse complement strand
CGTACTGCCCGACATGGGATCTATATAGGCGAAGAGAGGTGTCGGGATAATCAGTAATAAAAAGAAATAGAGATAAATCAGGGTATATTTTTTCACACGCAAAAAGCCTTATATTCATCCCGAAAGATAAACATCCGGGATATTATTTTTTACAGTTAATATACATCAGAATCGCTTATCGTAACAATCCGGATTATTATGAGATCTTACTCTTCGACTCGTTTCCAGTTCTTTATGTCGTAGAAATCACCGGATACCTGAAATACTCCAAAAGACTCATACTTTGATGTTTTATGTTCCTCAATATTCCAGGCTCGGGTAAATTGGCCTTCCACAATGCGATCGCTGTCCAGGGCGTTGATCCACCCAGTGCTGTCAGGAGTAAAGGCTATTGTACTGGTATCGGAATTAGACATAAGCTGAGAATCAATTTTTAATGGATTTCTACTATTGAAATCTTTTACCATAAGAATGGGATTGAAAGCTGTATGGTAAACCTTATCCAGACCGAGAGAAGATAGGGCTGAATCGTTTTTGCGAGGGGCGGCATTATCGGAAGATCTGTAATTCCCATGATCGGAAACTATGATAATTTTTGTATTGTCATATAAACCTTTCTCTTTTAGAGCATCGCACCAGTCTCCGATAATTTTCAGGCTCCAGTCGGCACTATAATACGGATTGCGTCCCTGTCTGTTATCCCCTTGATCAGAATCGGGAAAACGATCAGAGAGGAGTTCCCCCTCCTTTGACAGAGCGTAGGGATGATGAGCCAGAAGACTGGTTATAAAATAGTACTGACCTTTGATAGCTTCTCCATGAGTAAGCTCCGGAAGATTTTTCATGAAGAGCCATTCCGGTAGTTTTCCTGTGAAATAACTCTGATAAACCAGCTCGCCTCCGAGAGGCAGCCAGAATCCATTGGCATAGATCATCGATTTAAATCCATAGGGAACGATGCGGAAAAGGGAAATAGCCCTCAGAAGATTTACACTTTTGCTGCCTCCATTACCTATATTCCTTTCAGCAAGATACGAGGCTTCCTGATTTCCAATATAATCATCGAGGATTGTAACTTTGACCTTCTCTTCTTTAAGCGATGGCCAATAATCAGAGAGGTAATCATACATAAATGGTTCGATTAAGTTGACTTCGAGGTTGGCATCCTGTGCTTTATCGATCATCACCTGATAGGATCTTCCTATTTCCTCTCTTACTGAATGCCCTATATTTCGTCTGTTCACCTGTGACGGAGAGAACTCATTCCCTCCCATTAAAGCAGGCTGTCCCGCAATTGTGTTGGTTGCTACAGCCATAGTATTGGGGAACCAGGTAAAACCGTCGAATGTGTCTTTTAGCGAAGGGGTATCTTGTAGAATCTCAAAGAGATAACCTCCGGTAAACATATCCATCATAAAGACGACTACATTATCATCAGTTTCAGAGAGGGGGATATACTCGTGCGGTTCTTCTGTCCCCGGGGTCCGGGTAATAATTTTTTCCGATACTATACTTGGTAACGTCGTGTTTGTCAGAGTATAAACTCCCTGACCTATCAGAACTATATTCATCATTACCATAAATGAGAGAACCCCTTTACGCCAGCGGGTAACGGCAATGCTCATCAATACAATAACTGAAATTATGAGGAAGAAGTCGATCAGATAGCTGGAGAAGGTTCCTCTTAGAATCTCACTTCTGGATAGATCGAACCCTGTCAGAAATCCGAAATCATAGGGGATCAGAAAAGCGTTGAGAAAAGCCAGTGAGGATATACTTGTTGCCATTACCCATGGGATAAAGCGCCAACGGCCCGGAATAAGCAATGTCATTCCTGTACCGATTATTGTGACAAGTACAAAAGGCCATAAACCACTGGTTATCACTTCTCCTGCTGAAAAACTAAATTCGCCGGCTAAGGAATTATAAATCATCAGGGGTATCCACAGCAGCCATGATCCGGCCAAATAGGCTATAGATAGTATAATCTCTTCCACTCCCGTGAAATGTCCTTGTAACTGAAATTGAAAGCCATTCCCTATTGGTTTAGAAGAAATCCGTGCTGAGCGATAGATAAATGGAAAGGTGAGAAAGAGACCCGTCGCAGCCTGGAGAGCGAAGAGTATAATTCTCCTCTTGAATATACCTACGGCAGAGAGGTTTTCCGTGGCTGAGGATATTAACTCAGGTATGAATTCCAGTCCGAATATTCCGTGATAAATAAGGAACACCAAAAAACATCCAGCAGCGATTAACCGCCTTTTTCTCCCTTTACCAGGAAGAGTAATCATAATGAAGAGATGAATGAGCTCTTGAAGAAAAAGCAGAATCATAACGGTGCTTGGTATAATTACCTTTGATGGATGGAGTTTATTGGGAAAATAGAAACTTACAAAACTCAGATATAACGCAAATAGAGGAATTAAGTAGTAGCCCTTATGCCCTATGGAGGCAAGGGATTTACGCATGTTGGCGAGATTGACATTTCTTAATCTTTTGGGGATTTCCGGCAGTTGCTTTATGAGAGCAAAAATATTATTAGCCGTCCAGTACAGAACCAGTCCTGCTGGGGATTTATAGAGAAGAAAAAGGAAAACAGCAGCCAGAATCCAGAGCGGTTTTCGTTCTGAAGGTTCTTTTGTATAGAGAAAAGCCGATATTACATTGAGTATCGTCATAATCAGAGGCAGCACATTTATCGGAATTCCGGCAAATTGTGCGGCGCTATCGGCTGCTCCGAGATTTTGAATAAACCAGAATGAAACTCCTTCCAATGCACTGTAGTGTGATAACATTTGATAAGCAGCCAGAAAGAAGGGGATCTGAATCAATAATCCCAGAGACAGAATAACCGATTCTATGGGATGAAAATGGTGGCGTCTGTGAACAGCTCTTGTATAAAAATAGCGTTCACGACCTTTATAGGCTCTTTTAATCGCCTCCAGCTCTTTTTTCATGGGAGCCTGTTCTTTGGCTTTTTTCTTTTTCCACTTTTCGAGAGGCATATAAACAGGAAGAAGAATCAGGTTTACCATAAGGCTCAGCGCAAGAAGTGAAAGTCCATAGTTATTTGTAAGGCTGTATGCTCCTGAGAATAAGAGGGACAGAAATTTTTCCAGCGGGATTAACATGTGAGATCCTCCACTATTTTCAGAAGCTGAGTTGCAGCAGTCTCACCGGCATCACCGAAATTGTATATAGATTCTTTGCGAATCTTTTGGATCTCTGTGTTTTGGGACTGATTCAGCATTTCTGTTACTATTGAGGAAATATGCGGAATATCATTTTCTGAAATTGTTTTACCGGCACTGCGGCAGAGCGTCTTGTCCCACATTTCATGATCGAGATCATAGGCTTCCATTCCATCTGTGTTCATTATTGTATCCATAAGTATTACCGGTTTTTCATAGAGAAAGAGGTAGTCATAAATGACACCTGAGAGATCACTGATCATCAGGCTTGATTTATTCATGCTTTCAGAGCCCGAGGCATTGCGGTCGAGAATAAAGTTTTCATCATCTTTAAAGGCGTCGACTACTTCCTGTACAAGAGCGGGAAAGGAGACAAAACTCTGGGGATGAGGCCTGAAAATTATTTTGTATTCCTTACTGAGCAACTCTTTAAAAAAACCGACTCCGAATCGGTTTAATAAGGAATAGGGCTGCCAGGTGGGAGCCACAAGCACGCTTGGTTTTTCCCCGGATTCAGATGGTAAATCGAGATGATTTGCCTCTTTCATAATATCAAAATATGTCAGCCCCGTTTCGAGAAGAAGTTTCGGTTGTGTCTGACGCTTCTTTTCCACCTCTCTTATGCTTTTAATCTGATAGGACCCGCTGCAGAGCACGGAATCGAAGTAGTCGAAAGCAAATTGCCTGTATGAATGGGTATCAGTTGGTGAGTGCAGTATATGTGCATAGTGTTGTACTTTTTTTGATCTTTTGAGCGTAAATATATCGAGTTGAGGTGTTGTCGTGACCACCAGAGGTGAACTCAGCTGGTTCATAAAGGCCATGGCGCTGTTCATATTTCCCAGGGCTTTGACCTCTAGAAAGGGGGAATCGTATCCTATGGCCGGATCTGTTGAATCAGCCGTGACATAGGCACAATGAATCTCTTTTTTTTCAAGTGCTCTGATAACAGGAAGGTATACGTTCCAGTATTGTTTTCCCTCGGAGAAAAAGACAATATCCACGCCGTCGAAGGATTCCTGAGAAGAAAATCCCCTTCCGGCAAGCATATTTTTGAAACGGTAGAAAACACCGATAAGTGAGTAGAATAGGGTGGCTGCCAGAGCGAATAACACATAGAGTATCGTACTGCCCGACATGGGATCTATATAGGCGAAGAGAGGTGTCGGGATAATCAGTAATAAAAAGAAATAGAGATAAATCAGGGTATATTTTTTCACACGTAAAAAGCCTTATATTCATCCCGAAAGATAAACATCCGGGATATTATTTTTTCAATCAATATACATTAGAAATACTTATGGCAACAATCCGGATTGTATTAATTATCCGGAAAGATATGAACTTTCAAAGTGAAGACATTCTGCATTTTTGTATTTCCCTCAATATTCTCATAATTTGTCGCATGGGCAAATGAATAATCCAATTCGAAGGCGAGAGGGACATACTCCCTATCAATTTTATAATAGGCTCCCAATGAAGCAATTTTGATTTTTTCGTAGATGCCGTCGTTGAGAAAATCCTTTTTACCGGTTGCATTATAAGCATGAGATTGTTCTCCTCCGTCTCCTCCGGCCGATGTATCACCTTCCATTTCTCCCTCTTCCCAATTCCCCTCTCCGTGGCGGATGTATTGGAACTGGAAATAGACCGATAGATTTTTGTATGGCAGAGACTGAATACGAAAGAGAAATTCATCTGAATTCGGCGGTAAATGATAACCCAGATTTTCTCCGTCATTGGTCCAGCTCGTATCAAAATAGTAGGAACTGTCAAAGAAGGGATAATTCTGAGCGTAATGAGTGTATGTATAAGGATCGATATAGGAATATTGAAATGACGTTACGGTAAAGGGTAATTTGGGGATCACCCATCTCACACCGGTCTGCAGACCGAGCTGAACAGCAGGATCCGAAAAGAGATTCGTATTAAAGCGCAGTTCGTCGGCAAATGCTGTTCCGTATATTTCCACACCGACGGGAATTTTAAATGATAGGGACAGTTCTATAGCGGCATTGTCCTGATCACCTGTAAGATTCTGAGCAAACATAGGCATAATGAAGGGCATCAGATAAGACATTTCGAAGCGTTTAGCCCAGACTACAGAATTGCTTATGGAAAAATAAAACCAGTCGGCCGGCATAAACTCAAATAGTTGAGTCGTAAACATATTTTGAAAAATCAATTCATCATTTTCGATAATGTCATTGTCGTTATCATCTGCTCTACCGATAGAGCCCTCAAACCAGTCACCCAGTGATCCTACAGAGAAGTAGAAATTGAACCAATCTGCCGGTCTTAATTTTATATCGATGCCGTCATAAGGCCTGGCTGTGCCTGAAAGAGTTAGATTTCCCTCTCCATTACCAATATCTCTTCTATGTCGGGCCCAATTAATCTGTAGGTTCTCATCATAGAAACTGAAAGAAATTTCCGGTTTAAAAAGGAATGAAAAAGTTAGACCATCACCATCTCCATCGACAAGTCCACCTCCGGCTAATCCGCCTGAAGCGTCGATGAGATATCCGTCACTATTTTTTGAATAGGTATAGGGCGCATAGGCATCAGTATTGATAGTATTCGCTCCTGCTCCAACCCTGAGATCATAGGACATAAAATGTGATACATCTCCTTCGATATACCACTCCGTGGAGTTTATGCTTGAAAAAGTCCCCCCTGAGAGATCTGTGGTAAATTCAAGGTCGAATTTTGTACCGAATGCCATAGGAAATAGATCATCATCATCATTATTGATATGGATTTTCCCTTCATTGTATATATTGAGTGCAGACACTTCTCTATCAGCAGGAGCACATCTCTCAATGGCTCCTTCCAGTACACCTTTCTCAAGTTCACTCAACTGATTTTTATGCCTGTCTATTTCCAAAAGCAGAGAATTGATTTTTGATTTTGTATAGGGTCTCACCTGGGACAACCGGGTTATAAGTCCTTTCAATTCGGCTATTTCAAGAAGCTCGTAAACAGGATCATTTATATCTATGGAATTATGAGTCTGACCGAATGCAGCCAGACTTGTAAAAAGAAATATATAAATAAACAGTATTCGTTTTAGTGATTGCACTTTTTGTTTCTCCAGAATTTTAGTAGGCATTTTTATTGACAAAACCCTTAACAAATGTGAGAAAAATTATTTTCACATCAAAAATAAGGCTCCAGTTTTTTATATAATAAATATCGAATTCAATTCTTTTTTCCAGACTCGTATTACCCCGCCAACCGTTAGCCTGGGCCCATCCGGTAATTCCCGCTTTCATTTTGTGACGAATCATATAGGCGGGTATTTCATCTTTAAACTGATCGACGAACACGGGCCGTTCCGGACGTGGTCCCACAAGACTCATATTGCCAATGAATACATTCCACAATTGAGGTAGTTCATCGATCGAAGTCGATCTGAGAAATGTTCCAATCGGCGTTCTCCTGTCATCATTTTCAACTGTCCAGACAGCTCCTGATTTCTCTTCTGCATCAGTTCTCATAGACCGGAACTTCCACATCTTGAATTTTTCTCCATCGAGACTCATTCTCTCCTGTCCATAAAAGATAGGACCTTTTGACGTTAATTTAACGAGAATTGCAATTGTAATCAGTAAAGGAGAGAGGAATAGGATACCAAATAGTGAACCCAGGATATCAAGAATCCGTTTAAAGAAAATCCCTATATTGCCCATATGGTGTGCATTTACTTTTACCATCGGGATCCCTTCAAAATCTTCAATCTTATTTCCAATTACCGTATAGGCTACATAGGGAAGCAGGAATATTGGAGTAACCAGCTTATGGGCTATTTTGAGAGCATTTTCCTGTTCATCGTGATCTTCCGGTTTATAACTGATGATGACTGCGTCAACCTCAGTTGGATTTGTATCGATTGTAATTTCATTGGAAATACTTATGTCTGCTTGACTCAATTCGGGGATATTATATTTAGAGGCAGATCCTCCCGAATCCACCCATCCGACGATGCAGAGTCCCGATCCATTTATATGATGGAGAGTTTCTACATAATCGGTCATGGCGGAACTATTTCCCGCCAGGATAATATGACGAAGGTTTTTTCCCTTCGCCCTCATGGATTTAATAACATTTCTCGATATCAATCGTCCTGCAATCGTACAGATAATTGATACGAGGACATAGATGAGAAGAGTCATTCTGGATACGCTATTGGGGGCGATAAAGAAAAATAGAATTATAAACGTAAATTGTCCCTGAACGGTTGAGACTAGTACAGAAAGGATTTCTCTGTGCCATGAAAAATACCTATTGGAGATATACAATCCATTTTTAAAAAAGAAAAATAGAGTCAGCATTATGATTACCGGGGTTAATTTCAGGTAATACAATCCCAATCCGGTCTGTCCTCCTCCGATAAGGGAGAATCTGATATAGTAGGAAATCAGCCAGGCTACTGTTATTGCCACGGCGTCGGAAAGCTGCTGTAGAAAATTGAATGTTCTTTCATGCTTTTTTAACATTGATTAATAATCCTGATTATTTTTAATATGTAGTAAATACTACCCTGACT
>JADGDJ010000211.1 GCA_016744925.1 Spirochaetaceae bacterium | reverse complement strand
GCTGAAATACCATGGCCTATGCGATCCGCATGTAACTTTTTAATTGCACTCCATATATGAGACTCATCAACAGTTTCACCGGCATGGATATCAATTTTAAACCTATGAAGAGATTGTATGTAATCAAAAAAAGGAATAAACAATTCAGGGGCAAAATGTATCTCATCTCCTGCTAAGTCAATACCCACTATTTCTGATATCTCCAATTTGTCAATTGTTTTATGGTCGTTTATCATTTCCTGAGCACTTTGGAACATTCTATTAAACGTTAATAGATAATTAATAGTAAGGTTAATCTCTTTAGCTGCTCTATTAGCTGCATTTATTACAGTTTTGGTAACTTCACTGTGATCGAAATCATTAAACTCAGCGAAGTGATCAGGAGCAAAACGCAATTCCAGGTAGATAAGGCCTTCTTCCTTCAATGTAAGGACTGAATGGTAAACTAAGTAATCAATATCATCATAAGAACGATACCAGAATCTTTTAAATTTAGATAAAAACAATAGGAAATCGGAACCTGAATCCTTTGGGAATTGAAATTCTTTTTTAAATTCTTCAAAATCTCTCGGAGTATCCAATTTATTTTTCTTTGATAATTCGAAGAGATGTTTGAGGGAAAACATACCCTCTAAATGTCTGTGAAGTTCAACTTTTGGAAAAGTCTTCATTAAAGATTTATCCAGCAGTGAATTAGCTTTCGCTTTACTGCTACTTTTCATAAATACTCCGAAAATAACTTTTTGAAATACATAATACAGGCATATTTTTATTAATGCGCTGTATTATATAACTTAGAACAAATTTTAAAAAAATCAATTCATTATTTATTATCGGTTTGTTCTATCTAAAAACTATGTGAATTTTAAACGGATTCAACAGATTTTACTTCTGGGATCGCTTTTTTTAGATAATTTTCAACACCCTGCTTTAAAGTCATCTGTGACATAGGACATCCTGCACAGGCTCCAACAAGTTTCACCATGACAGTTCCATCTTCTTTCACTTCTACTAGCTCTATATCGCCACCATCGGCCTGAAGAGAAGGACGAACGTCATTTAAGGCTGCTTCAACTCTTTCTATCATTTTTTTCTCCTATAACGAATATTATATATAGAGAATATAATACTAATTCCTAAATAGTAAAGAGTCTCAGTAATCAAAGAGTACAAATAACCCTATGAAATTGCTTCTCAATCGACAAGATAAAAACAATACTGTATAATCCTTTTTATGGGAAAAACTATAGTATTTGCAAACCAGAAAGGCGGAGTCGGGAAAACGACAACAACCGTCAATGTAGGCTCTTATATGGCTGCGGAGGGGAAAAAAGTTCTTCTTGTTGATTTTGATCCTCAAGGAAATTTATCCAGTTCAGTGGGCTGTTCTCATAAACAGGAAGGAATTTATGAAGTAATCACTTCAAAAGTAAAAATAGAAGATGTTATTCGAACTACTGATCAGGAAAACCTTTCTATTATAACTTCCAATTTGAATCTTTCCGGTGCTACTATTGAACTTGTAGATATTGAAGGCCGTGAATATATACTAAAAAAAGCGCTGGCTTCAGTAAAAGATTTATATGACTATATTTTAATCGATTGCCCTCCTTCTCTTGGGGTTCTTACGTTAAACGGATTTGTCGCTTCCGATTTTGTTATTGTTCCATTACAATGCGAATTCTTTGCATTAGAAGGTTTCATTTCTATGTTATTCCAGACTGTGAAGAGAATTCAGCAGACTGTAAATAAAAAATTGAAGATAGCCGGCATTGTTTTTACAATGTACGATTCAAGAACCAGACTCAGTAATGAAGTCATACACAAAGTTAAAGCTACATTTGCTTCACATCCTGAAATTTTATTCCAAACTATTATCCCAAGAAATATTAAGCTTACAGAAGCACCATCGCATGGAGTACCCATCAATCTTTATGATAATAACTGTGTCGGGGCTAAAAGCTATCACAAGCTTACTTTAGAGGTAATTGAACGTGTCTAAGAATAAAGCATTAGGAAAGGGACTGGATGCTCTTCTGAATATGAGTACAGATATTATAGATATCAATAATTATTCAGAATTGGAGAATGAAAGTCGGGAAAATAAAATAAATTTTATACCTCTCGATAGAATTAAAGCTAACCCGGACCAGCCGAGAAAAACCTTTGACCAGGTATCCCTTGAAGAACTGGCAGAATCTATTAAGCAAAAGGGTGTTATTCAACCGGTTTTGGCCGAAGTAGATCCCTTAAACAAAGATAATTTCATCATTATTGCCGGGGAGAGAAGATTCAGAGCATCACAGATAGCCGGCATTGAGAAACTTCCTCTCATTATTAAATCATTTTCAGAAGAGGACAAACTTGAAATTGCTCTTATTGAAAATATACAGAGAGAAAATTTAAAACCCATTGAAGAGGCTAAAGCTTACCGCCATATTATGGAATCTATGAATCTAAGTCAGATGGATTTATCAGAAAGAGTAGGTAAAAATAGATCCACTATTGCCAATAGTCTTCGGCTTTTAAAATTACCGGAAGATATGCAGGACTCCCTCGATGTAGGTAAATTAACATCCGGTCATGCAAGATCTATTCTATCAACTGTAAATCCAGCTGATCAGAGAATATTATTCAATAGAATTGTAGACAATGGTTTATCTGTAAGAGAGTCGGAATCTATGGCTACAGATCTCAATAAGGGGATCCGTCCCACTACAAAAAAAGAAACATCAATGAAAAAGAAAATACCTGAAATAATGAGTGTTGAACAGAAATTTATTGATGTATTCGGTACAAAAGTTCAGATCAAAGGAAGCATCAATAAAGGGAAAATTGAAATTACTTATTATTCTCCTGATGATCTGGATAGAATCTACGATATTGTTAATAATGAATGAGGCTTTAAAGCCTCATTTTTTTTACATATATTTTTCTGATAAGATTATCAAATCTTCTGTTTCTTTTCTAATGACATCTATAAAACTGTTATCCTCAAGTTTGCCTACTACTTGCTCCATTTCCTCTTTTGTATCATAAGTACACTGCCTAAATACATTTTTGTAGTCTTTTTCTCTTGAGCTGAATGTCCCGTTATAAATAAATCGGCATGTTTCGTGAAAACTTTCTTTATAACTTGATAATGATTTTTTGCCAAACATATGGTGATACATGGCAACACTGTGAATAATTTTATTTTCTTCATAGTTCTGTGTAAAAGTAGTGTAACGGGTGTGAATGGATTCCCAGGAGTCCAACTCTCCATTCTTTACGGACTCTATTAAACCCGTCATCTCACTTTGTGTAATTAATTGCCCTCCCATGTTAACCCATTGAGGAATCTTTTTAGATGTGTATTTATTGAAAAGTGTTTGCACAGACTTAGAATTTTTTTCGCAATACTGCAATATTGTTCTGTTTATATAATAAAGTACAAATTTCTTATATAAGAAGAATGCTTGACCACACTTATGAATTCTTGTCGGTCTTTTCGTATTTTCAATATTATTAACCAGCAAATCTTTTTCAGGATGCTTTTCGAGATACGAAAGAGGATCCAAAGAAGAATCGATACAATCTTTATCATCTTCAGTCAACTTTTCAATAAGATTCATGGCATCATGCATTTCGTTGATAGTATCCGGTGCAAGATAGTCAAATTCCAGATTAAGCTTTTTAAACTTCCTCTGATCTCTAATATTGTATTTCCATGAGTTTCTGGCAAGAGCGTAGAGATTATACATAAACCAATAGGCAGGTATGATCGTTAATTCACCGTCAGTTTCATTATTGGATAAGAGAGAAAAGGGGAGGGGGTTATTTATTTCAGATGGATAAGCACCTTTTGCCAGTAGGTTAAAAGAACTGAAGTGAGAATTGTGTTTCAAACTCGTACACAGACCGGGCCAGAAACCCCTCTCAGCGACTATTTCCCCATCATTGGCTCTTGAGTTATGATTGGAGCCAATGGTCGCTCCTGAGGCTATATTGCTCTGACCCATAAGAGTTGATGCACAGAGAAATGAGTTATTATGATGTTGTTCATGACCTGGAAATATAAGAGTATTGAGAACTTCACAGCAGGATATTGTTGAATTGGATCCGAGGAAAGAATTTATTAGCCTAGCTCCATATTTTAACGTTGAATGGTCAGAGAGGATAAAGCGAATGGCTTTGACTCCATAAAAGATTCTACATCCATATCCTACAATTCCATTGACGAGCTCTATCCCCTCACCTAGCTGTGTCGACGAATTACCATTGCTATTTATAGTGAGGTTTTTAAGTTTATTGCATCCCTTGATGTAGGCATGTGATCCCACATTGACATCTTTTATAATCCGGCAGTTTTTAACCACGCTGTACTCTCCGATTTTTCCATAAAAACCTCGTCTGTTATCGAAGGAAAATTGGGTGATTTCATTCAGTTTATTCTGAAATTGAATATCATCTCTGTATTTTGACCACATATAGGCATCGGCTGGCAACATGCCGTTAAAGGGAAGAACAGCTCTATTGCCATTTTCATTGCTCAGTTCCAGTTTTATGCGAACATTTTCCTCTTCACCTTCTTTAATTATCCCATTACCGAATTTTGCATAAGAAGTTGTAATCATTTCATTGATGTTTATGAGAATGACAGTTTCGCTTATAATGTAATGTGAAAGATAATTTACATTGCTTATGGCAACATTAGAGCCAATGTCACAGGAGACAATAGTGCTGTCATAAATACCTGCAGGTTGGTGCAGGTCGTGGAAGTCGAGATATATGTCATCAA
The DNA here is from genome assembly GCA_016744925.1 of Spirochaetaceae bacterium. Lineage (GTDB taxonomy): Bacteria > Spirochaetota > Spirochaetia > DSM-2461 > DSM-2461 > Spirochaeta_F. The sequence continues at coordinate 3,013 of JADGDJ010000211.1, read as the reverse complement.
TGTCTCCTATTCTTATGAGACCGTAGAATTTATTATTGATGACCCTATTTGGGCTAAAGTTCTCTGTAACCCTGATATTGGTCCAGTTGTCAGCAGTATTCCCTTTATTTTTAAGGATTAGTATTTCTTCAGAAGTGAGATATCTATAAAGTTTTTCAGCGGATTGGCTATAGCGCAAATAATATTCATCGCAGTTTTTTGGGATGTATTTCTCATCGATAAAATTAAAACCGAGATCGTTCAATTGTACTTTTTTAATATTATTCATAAGGCTCATTATAAAAGAATTTTTATCATTTAAAAAGGGCTAAATGTATTGACTTAAAATTGTGATTAGGTTAATTTTTCATTCGTAAATAGGAGAGGTGTCCGAGCGGTCGAAGGAACTGGTCTTGAAAACCAGCGTAGGGAGACCTACCGTGGGTTCGAATCCCACCCTCTCCGATTTTTCTTTTTTTTTATAAGGAGAGGTGACCGAGCGGCCGAAGGTGGCACCCTGCTAAGGTGTTGTACGGGTAACCGTACCGGGGGTTCGAATCCCCCCCTCTCCGTACTTGTGCCCATAGCTCAGATGGATAGAGCGTTAGTTTGCGGAACTAAAGGCCGGAGGTTCGAGCCCTCTTGGGCATACTCTGTTATAAAATCATTCACATACATTTATTATTCTGGATGAGTTTTTAGCGGTATAGTATTCATTTAACCTGGAGAGATGTCCGAGAGGCCGAAGGAGCACGCTTGGAAAGCGTGTGTATCGCAAGGTACCGGGGGTTCGAATCCCCCTCTCTCCGTTTTTTCCCCTTCGGTGCTGACTTTCAGGTTCTGCACTATTGATCATTGCCCAACCCCGTCAGGACTGGAAGGTAGCAGCGGTAAGTAATCGATTAATGTGTGCAATTAGCTTGAGATGAGCTGGAGGGGTTTTTTATTTATGGCATATGAAGTAACAGCTAGCAGAAAGCGACCTCAGAAGCTGGACGAACTTTCCGGACAGGAATTTGTTGCAGCAACACTGAGGAGTTCAATAGATAAGGAAAGAATAGCCCATGCCTATCTCTTTTCCGGTCCGCGTGGTGTCGGTAAAACTTCATCAGCAAGAATTCTTGCGAAATCATTAAATTGTCTTTCAGGTCCCACAGCGGATCCCTGTGGAACCTGCACAAATTGTCAGGAGATTGCGCAGGGGAATTCCCTTGATGTTATTGAAATTGACGGTGCTTCCAACACAGGTGTAAACGATATAAGAGAAATTAAGGATGAAGTCCTTTTTGCCCCCAGCAACTCCAAATATAAAATATACATTATCGATGAGGTTCACATGCTCTCCAACAGTGCCTTCAATGCTCTGTTGAAAACTATTGAAGAACCACCACCTTATATAGTTTTTATTTTCGCTACAACCGAAATTCACAAAGTTCCGGCAACGATTAAATCACGATGTCAGCAATTTAACTTCCGGCTTATTTCTACAGATACCATTAAAGACCTTCTTGCGGGGATCTCAAATGAATCCGGTCTCAAATTTGAAGATGATGCACTGTTCTGGATAGCAAAAGAGGCTACAGGCTCTCTTCGAGATGCTTATACTCTTTATGATCAGGTTGTTTCTTTTTCCGATGGAGACCTCACTCTTTCAAAAATACGCGAGAAACTCGGCCTTGTCGGCCTGGATCAGATGAACGAATTGGTAGAACTTATGGCCTCAGGTAAGGCTTCTTCTGTCATTGAGTATGGAGAGTCTATCCTCAATACGGGTGTTGCTATCGAACAATTTGTCATTGATCTATCAGAATACTTCAGACATCTGCTTTTTATCAGACACAATATTAAGAAGGAATCTCTACTGGGCTTCAATGTTGAGCGATTTTCTAAAACAGCCATCAGTGCTTTTACAGTACAGCAGTTGGAATATGCCGTTGAACTTACTTTTCAGTTGTATAGAGACATACGTTACTCTTTAAATCAACGATTTGAATTAGACATTCTTTTAAGTAAAATGTCCTCGTTATCCGCTTATATAAGTCCTGACAATATAATGAACAATATTGGTATGCTACGGAATGAACTCCTCAACGGCAGCGTTTCCCCGTCTATTTCCAATAATGCTGAAACTAAGCAATTTTCAGAATCATCAACAGTAGAACAGGAAAGCCCTGATGCAGCTAATCAGTTTTTTAACAAATTTAAAAAGCTTAATGAACCTGTAAAAGAAGAAGAATCGGTTCAAGCTCCGCCTGTAGAGGCAATCGTTGAAGTTGAACAAGAAAAGTCTATTTCAACAGACGAATTAAAAACCAGATTGTTGAAACATTTAAAATCAGCAAATATGTCTCTCCATTCCGCCTTGAGCAAAGCTAAAACATGGGAGCTGACAGAAAAAGTTCTCACTTTAACTTTCAACTCTCTTTTTGAATCCTCTTTTGTAACCAGAGAATCCACTTTTATAATTGATGAGATTAAAAAGATATTTGAAATGGAACTGCGCATTGATACTGTGAGTGAAATTGGTCAAGGATCTGGAAAAAATGAAAACAAATCAGACCCGCAGATTGATCTTGTAAAATCTGTCTTCAGAGGTCAGTTAATCAAAGGTGAGTAAATGAGTTTAAATCCAATGGAATTTATGAAAAATATTCAGGATATGCAGTCTAAAATGGGTGATATCCAGGAAAAGCTGAAAAATGTAAAAAGCACAGGCAGCGCCGGTGGTGGTCTTGTAGAGATTACAATGAATGGACAGATGGAAGTTGAGTCGGTAAAACTCGACCCCCTCTGTGTAGATCCCCGAGATATTAAGATGCTCGAAGACTTAATTCAATCTGCTTTTGTATCAGCTTCAGGAAATGTTAAAGAAAAGATTAAATCAGAAGTGGCAGGAGATATGAACATCCCTCCCGGTATGGCCGGGTTTTAATGGACAGCCTTGAAATTCTCATCAAGAATTTTTCCAAACTACCCGGGATTGGAAAGAAGAGCGCTTCTCGGATTGCCTATTATTTATTGAATAGTTCATCTG
>JADGDJ010000210.1 GCA_016744925.1 Spirochaetaceae bacterium | reverse complement strand
GCCATGATGGATTCTCTGGGATTCAGAAACCTGACGACAAAGGCCATACTCTCCCATACCATCGGGGGGATTTCCGCAGGTATAACCGCTCACTTTTTGTTTATGGTATTTCTCGGATAACGCATCCGCAAAATATATTATTATAATTTTACACTGTGGTTGCCCTCGTGACGTTGTCCGGGGGTGATTCTTTTTTATCAGACTAAGTCTGCGGATCCGATGCTGATGCACCGTAGGTAGCATTGGCGAGCAGCAATTTTAATTGCGGCCAGCACCCAGAGATTATCTTTTGCTCTTATTGAGAAAATACGCTACATTATAAATATGAAAAAGCTACTTAAAACCATACTTACATCAATCGTTATTCTTATTTCTCTTGCATTTATATATACAATGGGTTTTCGTACGGTATTTTATATCCTCAATAATCGTTCAATTGCCAATGAGCATCAGATCGATTTTCATCTGTCCGGTAATGGAATCAGCTGGATAAAAGAAGGGAATACTCAGACTTTATTTTTCATTCCCTCATCCCGTGAGATTGCTGCAGAAGAACTCTATGGTTCATGGCTTCAGGATGTTCACGATAAATATTTCGTGAACATAATCATTCCCCCTTTTGACACAGAGGGGATAAGCCCCTATTTATGGGAACAGAACAGTTCTCCTGCAAAGAGATCAAAGACCATAGATTTTCTATATGAACTCTATAGCAAGCAGTTGGGAAAAAATAACAGTATTACAATTTTGACAACGGGAGACGGATCTATTCAGGCTCTCGAACTCGCCGCTAAATATTCATCTATGGATAAATTGATTTTGATTTCCCCTGTACACAACTCATTGAAGACCAGGGGCGGAACAGTTTTTCATAAGTTGACCGGACTGCCTCTTGTTCATTATGTCCTTCCCTGGCTCCCTGAATTTTTTGGTGTAGATAGAATCGGATCTTTTGATATTCTTAACGACAAGCTTAATGAACAATTTGGTACAGTCTATGGGAAGTATTATCCCTCTTATCGCAATATGGCATTTGATAGAAAAGTCAAAGTGGAAACTGACAGCCAAATGGAAGATCTTGAGAAGATCAAAGTAAACCGTTTCTTTATCATTTATGGTGATGATGACTTGTCCTATGGCCTGGAAGGTTTTGAGCGAATGGGTGATCTATTGACTACAGGCGGCAGTGAGGTTTCTATCATGAGAGTTCCACAGTCGGGCCGCATGGTCTTATTTGATAATGGGAGAGACAGAATCCTGGACTTAATCTCTATCCTTTTGCAATGAAGAACCCCGCAGCAGAGCTCTGAGGTATTCTGGCCCGACGAATAAATCTTTTTTAGACTCCGATAGATTAAGAAATTCAAATGTGATATATTATTCTCATTCTTTTTTATTAAGCAGTGAAGTGGAGTTAGAATGGGAAAAGACAATAAGGTAGCAACAGACGAAAATGATAAAGTAAAAAAAGGACCGGACTTTATCAGACAGATCATAAATAAAGATCTGGAAACCGGTAAGAATGGTACGCGAGTGCATACCCGATTCCCTCCTGAACCAAACGGATATCTCCATATTGGACATGCCAAATCCATATGCCTCAATTTCGGAATAGCAGAAGATTATGAAGGTGGACTATACAATCTGCGATTTGACGACACCAACCCCGAAAAAGAGGATACTGAATATGTTGAAGCTATTAAAGAAGATATACAGTGGCTCGGATTTGACTGGAAAGATAGACTCTTTTTTGCCTCCGACTATTTTGATAAAATTTATGACTTTGCTTTAGAACTGGTTAACAGTGGCAAGGCTTACGTCGACAGCCTCAATGCCGAAGAGATTCGTGAATATCGGGGAACTCCCACAAAGCCCGGGAAAGACTCACCCTACAGAAATAGAACTGTTGAAGAGAATCTTGAAATGCTTGAAAATATGAAAAATGGTAAATATAAAGACGGTGAGCATATATTAAGAGCTAAAATTGATATGGCTCATGTCAATATGAACATGCGGGACCCGGCGATATACAGGATTAAAAACGCCACACATCACAGAACCGGTGACAAATGGCATATCTATCCCATGTACGATTTCGCCCATGGATACGAAGATGCTATCGAAGGGGTTACTCATTCTATTTGTACTCTTGAATTTGAGAATCACAGACCTTTATACGACTGGTTTCTCGATAATGTTTCAGCCCCCTGTCATCCTCAGCAGATCGAATTCGCAAGATTGAATTTATCCTATACCGTTATGAGTAAACGATACCTGTTGGAGCTCGTTAAATCCGGTATTGTCGATGGTTGGGACGATCCAAGAATGCCTACTATATGTGGTCTGAGAAGAAGAGGTGTTACACCGACGGCTGTTCGGACACTGGCCCGGGAGATCGGAATATCCAAAGTCAATAGCATGATCGATATGAATTTCTTCTATTATATAATCCGGGAAGAGATGAATGAAACGGCCTCCAGGATGATGGCTGTGCTTGATCCCTTGAAAGTTGTCATAACAAATTATGATGCAGATACGACAGAAGAGTTTGATGCTGACAACAATCCCCAGATTGAAAACGGCGGTACAAGGAAAATTCCTTTTTCCAGAGAGATCTATATAGAACGAGATGATTTTATGGAAGATGCTCCCAAAAAATTCTTCAGACTTGCTCCCGGCAGAGAAGTCCGCTTGAAACATGCCTATTTTCTTACATGTAACGAAGTGATTAAAGATGAAAATGGTGAAGTTGTTGAACTGCATTGTTCGATAGATCCGGAAACCAGAGGAGGAAACTCACCGGATGGCAGAAAAGTTAAAGGAACTCTCCATTGGGTTTCTGCCGCTCACGCAGTTGATGCAGAAGTGAGACTTTATGATAATCTTTTCACTCTGGAAGATTTGTCTAATATGGAAGAGGGGAAGCAATACAATGATTATCTTAATCCCGAATCTATGATGATTTTAAGTAATTGTAAGGTTGAGCCCTCTCTCGCCAACGCAGAACCAGGAGCTCCCTATCAGTTTCTACGCAAGGGATATTTCAGTGCCGATTCCAAGCACCACAGCAAAGAAAAACCAGTTTTTAATAGAGTTGTCGCATTAAAAGATTCTTGGGCTAAAATGCAGAAAAAATAGACATAACTATATATTGAATATAAAAATACCCCCTTCAGTTGGACAAAAATCCAACTGAAGGTTTTTTTATTTAACTGTTTATATAACTTCCAATTCCTTTCCTACTTTAATAAACGCTTCAACAGCTTTATCCAGATCTTCTATCGTATGAGCTGCGGATATCTGTGTCCGAATACGAGCTTTGCCTCTAGGGACTACTGGAAAGGCAAATCCTATGACATAGATTCCCTCTTCAAGTAAGCGATCGGCCATTTTCAACGCCAGTGGCTCATCGTAGAGCATCACAGGAATGATTGCCGTATCACCGGGTACTATATCGAAACCGGCAGATAGCATTTTTTCCTTAAAATAGGCCGCATTAGAACGAGTTTTTGATGCCAGTTCATTGGAATCGGTGAGCATTTCGATCACTTTAGACGTGGCTCCGACTATTGCCGGAGCCACTGTATTGGAGAAGAGATAGGGGCGGGATTTCTGTCGAAGCATTTCTATAATCTCTTTTCTGCCGGAGGTACAGCCTCCATTGCCACCACCCATAGCTTTGCCGAAAGTTGTGGTGATTATATCCACTCGTCCCATTACATTGCAGTGTTCAGCAGTTCCCTTTCCATTTTCTCCTATATATCCCGTAGCATGAGAATCGTCAACCATAACAAGGGCGTCATATTTTTCTGCAAGATCACAGATCTGATCGACCTTGGCTATATCGCCATCCATAGAAAAAACACCATCTGTTACTATGACCTTATATCTTGCCCCGGAAGCTTCTTTAAGTGCTCTTTCGAGGTCTTCCATACTGGAATGGGTATATCTAAAACGGGCGGCTTTACAAAGCCGGACCCCGTCGATAATTGAAGCGTGATTCAATTCATCGGAAATAATGGCATCTTCTGCCGAAAATAATGGTTCAAACACACCGCCATTAGCGTCGAATGCGGCACAATAGAGGATAGTATCTTCCGTTCCGAGAAAACCTGAAACCTGCTTTTCCAGGTTCTTATGAATATCCTGTGTTCCGCAGATAAAACGAACTGATGAGAGACCATAACCTCTCTGATTCATTACATCCTGTGCTGCTTTTACAACGTCACTGTTTCCTGCAAGTCCTAGATAATTGTTAGAGCAGAAGTTCAGGACTGCTGCACCTGTGGAAACAGTGATATCAGCACCTTGAGGAGATGTTATTATCCTCTCATTTTTATATAAACCCTGTTCTTTAAGCTCAGTAAAGGTTTGCTGTAATTCTTCTTTCATTTTTCCGAACATATTTTTCCCCCTAGTCTTTTTAAATTTATTCGGTCAACCTTCCGAATAAGGAGTGCAACGAATATTCTGCACTGAACATGAGACACCACGTGCCTTACAATCATACCCCGGAGCTTGCTACGAGGTTCTTCATTGTGTATATTCTAACATAAAAAAGTGTTGTTACAAGCTTAAAAGGAGTAACAGTTTTGCAGGCAGTAAAAGAGGAATTTAAGGACTGGTACAATGAATTATCAGAAGGTCAACAGCTGAAGTTGTGGCAGATGTTTTCCGTTTATCTCAATAACAATGAATTGAAATTATGCATGTCCGAAGTAAAAAAAGGAAAACATGATCTCTTCGAAATTCACAATAAGCATGGTCTAATAGATAAATATCAGATATATTTTAATCAGATAATGAGAAAACTATATGAAACGGAGGACGAAAATGGAAGGGAAGATTGAAGATCAGGATCCCATTGAGCAGGCTTTATGGAACACTTGGAAAATACTCTTAGTTCGCGGAATCTTTATCAGCCTTGTAGGATTAATCCTTCTGGTACATCCCTCTATCGGTCTTACTTTTACAGCTGTGGCGTTTTCTCTCTTTATTGCCATTGATGGTATTACTCAGCTAGTTGTTGGTTTCAGAATAAACCAGGCTAGTAATCTGTGGTGGGGTTCTGTTTTGAGGGGAGTCATTGAGATCATCATTGCTGCCATAATCCTTTCACATCCTAAGGGATTCGGTGAATTGGGAGCTACGGCCCTTCTGGTTGTTATTGGGATTGTACTAATAATCTCGGGAATCATTGATTATCAATTCAAGAGGGTAAAAGCTGGTACTTTCAGTTCTATCATTCTCTTTGTGATGGGAATTCTTCTTCTTTCAGCACCGCTTTTTACAGTGTCTATTATATTGAGAATCATCGGTATATCGGCAATTCTGGCTGGCACAGCCCGAATATTCCGGGCTGTTCAGTATAAAAAACGATCTAATTAACCTTCATTAATAAGAGAGTCTGATCATCATGCTGACTAGTCCCACTGGTAAAAGCATCGAGGTTGGCTCGTATTTCTTTTGTCAGATCAACAGGATTCATCTGGGCATTCTTTTTGACAATGGATAATAGGCGGTTCGTAGTGAACTCATCTCCATTCATATTTCTCGCTTCATTCAGCCCGTCAGTGAAAAGTACAAGATAGTCACCAATATCTACCTGAAATTGCTTATGTCCGAATTCCGTATCGGCTTCCAGACCCAGAGGTAACCCATCCGTATCAAACTTTACGAATTTTTCTTTACTCGCTCGGTAGACGTAGAGAGGATGATGAGCTCCATTGGTATAAGAAATGACCTGATTTTCCATATCGTAGATAAAAAGTCCGATTGTGGCAAAGTGATCAATACCAAGACGTGTTGTCAAAAGATTGTTCAGCTGTGACACTACAGATTTGGCATTGTGAGTCTCGGAAGTAATCAAACGGAGAATTGTCCTGATCATTATCATTACGAGAGAGGCCGGTACCCCTTTTCCCGCAACGTCACAAACTGTTATCAGGAGTTTATCATCATCGAGCTGAAAAGCATCGTAGTAGTCTCCACTGACCCCTTTTGCCGCTTCAGAATAAGCGTGGAGAGAGGCTTTTCCAAATTCGGGAAGTTTATCCGGAAGTAGATTTTTTTGGATATCCGATGCCAGGTTTAATTCTCTCATCAGCTCATGTCTGGATAGTAGTTCCCGATATTTATTGAGATTATCCAAAGCCATAGCGGAGTATTCTCCGTATGAACGGAGAAAAGAATAGTCCAGGTCGGAAAAAAAATCACCTTCTGTTGTCTTACATACACCGAGAATTCCCAGCAGACGATTACCCACAAGTAATGGAATGAAGACTAAGGAACTTATAAAAAGCTCATCTTCGGGATAACTGTTAAAGGGAAGACGGTCATCTTTTTTTGAATTCCTGATATAAACCGACTTTCCACTTGATCCGACTTCACCGATTAAACCCTGTCCGAGATCTATTGTGAGTGATTTGAAATAGGCGATAATGCTGTCTCTTCTATTACTCACTTTTCTTGAAATCTGAAAAGGAGGAGGAAAGTAGTTGCTTATATTAGAGACTACTAGTTTTTTGGTATCTTCATCTATAGTGAACAATATTCCCGCATCGGCTTTAGAGCTGTAGATTCCCTGTTTTACAAGGTTGTCGATAAAACTTTGCTGGTCGAGGTCTACGGAGATTGAGTCTCCAATTTCCCTCATAACATCTCTGAGAGAGTTCATCTTATCCCATAGTGAATCGGTAAATGTGGAGAAATTATCTGTGAGGTTACCAAATTCGTCCTTGGTTTTAATCTCCAGCTGAGCTGAAAAATCTCCTTTGGCGAGCTTTGCAATATAGCTTTCCATCTTTTGAATATTGATGGTTGTCTGTCTTGAAAAAAGTGTACTGATTATAATGATGAAACCAATAATAACACCAACTAGTTGCAACGATTGTACTCGTTTGCGCAGTATGAATTTATCAATACCATCATTGATTTCATTGAGCACTAAGTTGAACATATTATTGGTCTCTACCATAGACTGGTCGATGTATTTCATATTCTCTTCTAAAATACTGAACTCTTCCAGAAGTTTATCATTTTGGATCTCTCCGGAAAGAAGCATTTCATATAGATCAATAATACTTGTTTCAGAACTGTCTATATCTTTCAGATCCTGATTATTCAAGAGGATGTTGAGTTGAATGTTGATGGGTTTGTAATAATCATTGTAAATGACATCCCAGCTAATGGTTATCTGATCCAGAGTATAGCTTATCTTACCACCCAGTTGATTGATGGAGTTATCGGAAGTAAAAAGTTTCAGCTCTTTGTAAAATTCACTATAGGAACTTAACCAGTCTTCATAAGTCTCTTCAATTCTATTCTTACTGGATATAAACTCTGAACTTTTAAGAGACAACTCACTTTGAAGTGTTTGAATCTGAACTCCCTGAAGTTCAATGGCCTTAAGATCCATAGAGGCCTGAAAACGGGTGTATATTAGAAATGTAGCAGCTAGAAAACCAAGAACTACTATAAATCCGATTGAAAATAATTTGTTTCGTATTTTCATCAATTATCCTTCATATTTAATAAGCAATAGAGATTGATCGTCGTATAGGGAGGAACCACGCAAAAAGATCTCCATCTCATCACCAATGATTTCAGTAATTTCGGTAGCTTTTTTTTCTGAATATTTTTTTATTTCCCGCAAAAGAGCTACAATTGAAAATTCATTTCCATGGATATTTCTAGCTTCAGTCAAGCCATCGGTACAGATCGCGGCAATATCTCCAGGATTGAGTTGAACAATCTTTTGCATATAAACCGACTCGGATTCAACACCAACAGGAAGACCTTCCGTATTAAAGTTAGCAAAACGATCATTTTCCTTTCTGTACACATGAAGAGGAAG
>JADGDJ010000209.1 GCA_016744925.1 Spirochaetaceae bacterium | reverse complement strand
GAATATTATTAATCCTCTGATGCAAAACCAGGGGGGAAAGGGGAATACAATGAGTGTTAAAGGGTTAGTGTGCGTAGTGACTGGTGGAGGTCGCGGGATAGGACGTCAAATAGTTGAACAGTTTGCTTCCCAGGGGGCAAAAATGGTTATTGCGACAGATATTTCCGATAGTACATTCGCAGAGATGGAGCGGGTAAACAGCAATGTCAAAGGTGCGGTTCTCGATGTCCAGGACAGTAAGGCTATTGAGACTTTTGTCTCGGAAACTGCAGAGTCCTTTGGAACAATCGATGTGCTTGTCAACAATGCGGGTATAACCAGAGATGCGCTCATTCAGAAAATGTCCGGGGAAGATTGGGATCTCGTTATCAATATCAATCTCAAAGGGGTTTTCAATACGACAAAATACGTCGCGCCTTTAATGATGTCCCATGGATCGGGTTCAATTGTAAATATGTCTTCCGTTGTCGGAATAGATGGTAATATCGGACAGACGAATTATGCCGCAAGCAAGGGGGGAGTCATCTCCATGACAAAAACATGGGCGAAAGAGTTTTCCAGAAAAGGGGCCAGGATCAGAGTCAACGCCGTTGCCCCCGGATTTATCAGAACCCCAATGACTGAAAAAGTTCCTCAGAAAGTCCTCGATCTGATGGAGGAAAATACAATGCTGGGCAGACTGGGCGAAGCGGAAGATGTCTCCAATGCGGTTGCGTTTTTGGCGGGAGACAAGTCAGAGTTTATCACGTCGCAGATTCTTACCGTAGACGGCGGGCTGAAACTCTAGGGGGATTTTTATGGCTGAGTGGAAAAAGCAGTACAGGGAAAAATTGAAGAGCATGGACGAGGCCATCGGCGCAATGCCGCGACGGGCGAGTGTGATGGTCAGCATGGCCGCTATGGAACCTCAGGGTTTTATGAGCCGGATTCATGAGTTCAGAGATCAATTTGATTTTCTGCGGGTAAATTCATCTTTGAATCTCGGACACTATCCCTTCTGCGAAGAGCAGGAGTCGGAGGGGATTTTCTGCAACGACAACTGGTTTTTCGGACCTTCAACGAGGGCTGCTGTCAAAGCGGGGTATAAAATTGTTGACTACATACCCAATAATCTCCATGCAGCCGGCCGCGACCGCTGTCTTGGATTAAAAGAAGAGGGTGAGTTCATCGTTTTCTGGGGAACCGTGACTCCCATGCAGGAATCTACGGGATATTTTAATCTCGGCCTATCCAATGTCTACGAGCAGGAATCCATTGAAGCTGCTGATCTTGTCATTCTGGAAGTGAATGACAAAGTTCCTGTCACTCATGGCGATTCCCATGTTCATATCAGCGATGTCGATTATATCGTCGAGTATTCCAGGGATCTGCCTACGATCGGCGTCCTGGAACCTTCGGATGTGGAAAAAACCATAGCTGCCAATATCGCCGTGCTCGTAGAAGATGGAATGACAGTTCAGGTGGGCATCGGTGGCATTCCCAATGCTGTCTGCGGCCTATTGAAAGACAAGAGAGATCTTGGAATCCATACTGAGATGTTTACGGAATCGATGATTGATCTCTTCGAATGCGGCGCCATCAACAATAAGAAAAAATCATTGTGGCCGGGAAAGTTCATCTGCACCTTTGCATTGGGCAGCCAGAGGATGTATGACTGGCTCAACGACAACCCCGGCGTTCTTATTCTCCGGGGGAATTATGTGAACGATCCCTATGTCATATCCAAAAATGACAATATGGTCAGTATCAATACGGCTATTTCCGTGGATCTAACTGGTCAGGTTTCCTCGGAATCTCTGGGAACTCTTCAGTATTCCGGTACGGGGGGGCAGCTCGACACTCACCGCGGTGCAGTCATGAGTCGAAACGGCAAGGGTATTATTGCCCTGAGGTCCACCGCCAGGAAGGGGACGGTCTCGACTATTACCTCCGTTCTGTCAGCGGGATCTAAAATTACCGTTCCCCGTCAGGATATTGATTATGTTGTGACTGAATATGGAGTAGCTCATTTGAGAGGGCGAACTGTCGGACAGAGAGTCAGAAGCCTGATCGGAATTGCTCATCCCGACTTCAGAGAATCACTGCTGAAAGAAGCGGAAGAACTGAGATATATTTAAGTTTGGTAAATCAGGAGATTATTGTGGAAAAAGTGTATATCGGCGCTGCGAAAAGAACGGCCATCGGTTCATATGGGGGCACTCTAAAAGATGTTTCTCTTGGAGATATGGGAGCCCAGTGCATTAGAGCCGTGCTCCATGAGATCGGACTCGATCCAGCAAAGGTGGATGAAGTCATCATGGGCAATGTCATGCCTGCCGATCAGGGGATGGGACCCGCCCGTCAGGCGGCAGTGAAAGCGGGTATTCCCATTGATAAACCAGCCTGGGCAGCCAATATGATTTGTGGAAGTGGATTAAAAGCAGTAATGCTTGCCTCTCAGTCCATCCAGACGGGACAGAGTGCGATTGTCGTTGCGGGAGGAATGGAAAATATGAGCGCAATTCCCATGCTTGTTCCTGCAAAAGTGCGTTTCGGATCAAAAATGGGGAACCTGACAATGAGGGATTCACTGATCACCGATGGGCTCACCGATGCGTTCAACGATTACCACATGGGGATTACGGCAGAGAATATTGCTGAAAAATATAATATAAGCCGGGAAGAGCAGGACGCCTTCGCCCTGGAAAGTCAGAAAAAGGCTGGAGCGGCACAAAAATCAGGTCGCTTTCGCGATGAAATTACACCTGTATCGGTAACAGTCAGGCGAAAAGAAGTGGAGTTCATTGAAGATGAATATATAAAAACAGACGCCGATAGCGAAGATCTTGCAAACTTGAGAGCAGCTTTCAAGAAAGAGGGAACTGTTACCGCCGGCAATTCCAGTGGGATCAATGATGGTGCCTCTGCCGTTTTATTAGCTTCAGAGGAGGCTATGAAGAGAGAAAATCTCACAGCAATGGCGGAAATTATCGCTTTTCACCAGGTGGGACTCGAGCCATCTCTTATGGGACTCGGTCCTCTCTACGCTGTAATCGGTTTGATGGAAAAAGCCTACCTCTCCTTAGATGATATCGGGCTGATAGAGCTGAATGAAGCATTTGCCAGTCAGTCCATTGCTTGTATCAAAGGGCTTGCAGATCATTTTTCCGTTTCCGAAGAGTCTCTTTATGAAAAGATTAATGTCAATGGCGGTGCCATTGCGCTGGGACATCCTCTGGGTGCCAGCGGAAACAGGATTCTCGTAACTCTTATACACGAAATGAAAAAGAGGGGAACCGAATACGGAATCGCTACGCTGTGTATCGGCGGCGGGATGGGTGTGGCCATGCTGATAAAAAATATTATAGAGTAGAGCATGAATTTACAAAGGCATATCCAGGGGAATTACCCCGGTGAGACAAGTGGAAGAGCAGATCCTCCCAGCTATGGTTCTACTGTAGAAATTTTGGGGAAAGATATATTTTTTACCGAAGAGGGGCAGGGACCAGCCATTGTCTATGTGCATGGAAATCTCGGTTCCCATAAGTGGTTTTCTTCGGTAATGAAAATTGATGGGTTTCGGACCATTGCTTTGGATATGCCCAATTTTGGTTACTCAGATCGTCTGGATGGCTTTGAAATTTCAGAGTACAGTCGATACCTTTCCGCTTTTATCGAGACCTTGAATCTGGACAAACCTCTGCTGGTTGGTCATTCTCTTGGCGGTGCGGTGGTGATGCATACGGCAGTGTATAAACCAGGCATACCGGGAGGCTTGTTGCTGATAGACTCGTCCTCAATCAAGGGATTGGTCACTCGGAAAGAGTCCTATAAGTTTATAGAAATGTATAAAAGTGATTACGAACTTCTGAGACGGGCTCTTTCCGCTATAATGCCCGGCGTAAGCGATGAAAAAAGAATCGATGAACTGGTTGAATCGGCTCTTATGATGAACCTCGATGCCTACGGAGGGCACGCCGACGCTCTTTCGAGGTTTGATCTTTCGGGGAAAGCTGAAAAACTTTCTGTGCCCGTACTGATAGTCAGAGGTGATCGGGATATTCTTGTAACTTCTCTTATGGCTGAGGAAACGGCTTCCGTGCTGGGAGGGGAGATTCTTGAGTTAGATGGGGTCGGTCATTCTGTTATTGTTGAGGATCCCCGCCGTTTTATGGATATTCTCAAGAGTTTTATCTGAATATGATACCATTGAATGGAAAAGCGGGGCGAACAAGAGAGGTGCTGCTAAGAGCCGCATGTGATATCTTTTCAAAAAAATGGTACGACACAGTATCTGTGTCTGAAATAAGCAGAGAAGCCGGGCTGTCAAATGGGGCTTTTTACAATTATTTTAAGAGTAAAGAGGATATTTTTCTTCAACTACTCCATCGTTTTCTGAGAATCTTCGAGTCGCAATTAAATATAATCAGCGGTGAGACTGTAAATTCCAGGCTCGATAAATTTATCAACATCACAATAGAAACAGGAAAGGAAAACAAGAAACTGGTGACACTTTTCAGGGAGGGGCAGTACCGTTTCAGCGAAATGGAGCGGAGACTTAAAGATATTTATGTGGATGCTCTGAAACAGGTGTACGGTAGACCCCTTTCTGAGGTCGAATATCTCTTTGTCACCGGACCAATCAGATTTATATCCATAAGAAACCTGTATCACGGTAGACCCTACGACCTGGAGACTTTAAAACACTTTATCACAGAGGGGTTATTCGGCGATAATAATCTGAACTCCACCAGAGTCTTTACTCCTGTTGAACAAAACAAATGTTCCGCTCCGGTAAAAACCAGAGAGATCCTTCTGGAGAAGGCTGTCGAACTTTTCAGTGGACAGGGATATCACGATACGAATGTTTACGATATATGTAGAAATTCATCTTTTTCTGTAGGAACTTTTTACAGGCATTTTGAATCGAAAGAATCGATCCTCGTTGAACTGGTCGAGAAGATCGGAAAAGAAATACGGACTCTGATTGCCAAAAATATACCCGATAATCTGAATCGGCTTGAACAGACAATTCGAGGGTTTTATATCTTTATCAGGCATTTGGAGATAAATCCTGCCTATTATACCATTGTCCGGGAAGCTGAGTTCGTCATAGACACAACAGTTGAAGAGTACTATGACAAATTTGAAAAGGGATATTTGAAACAGATGTATCCCGGTTCTCCTGACAGAGTGACCATCGCCAATTCGCTTTCCGGTTTAGGTCATTATTTCGGAATAGAAGATATTTTCAGTGGGAATATTCAGGGGATTGAAGAGAGCCTGATCACCCTCGCAGCATTTTTGAAATCCGGGCTGCCCCGGTAAGGAGATTTTATGTCATCTGTCAGCATCAAAGGGTTGGGAATATATGCTCCCGGAAAAGCAATTGATAATAGAGAATTAAAAATGTTGACCGGGATCGAACTCGATTCGGAAAAAATTGAGAAAAAACTGGGTATGGTCAAACGCCATATAGCCCACTTGAGAGGTATCGAAGAGACTTCTGCCGATTTTGCCGAAAAAGCTGCTTTGAACGCTATTGAAGACGCTGGAATCGATCGGAAAGAGATTGGTCTGTTTATCGTCGGGACAGATACACCTGAATATATAAGTCCCGCCACGGCTGTTCTTCTTCAGGGAAGAATCCAGAAAGGAGCGAGCACTTCCTGCGCTTTTGATGTCGCCGCTTCCTGTGCCAGTTTTACCACAGCATTGGATGTGGCAGCCAATATGCTTGCTGGCAGAGACGATCTTCAATATGCACTGGTAACAGGTCTTTACAATATGCCGGCTTTTGTCCGTCCCGGTGACGCCTTCGGATATTCAATTTTTGCAGATGGAGCAGGAGCATTCCTGCTCGAGAGGTGTCCTGAAAAAAAATACCTCGCCGGTCATCAGATAGCAGATGGAACCCAGTGGGATTATGTCGGTGTTTATACGGGAGGTACAAAAATCCCCTATACTAAAGAACGGCAGGAGAGGGGACAATACGGCCTGGAACTACTCCAGAGGCTTCCCGGTGATAGAAATGTCAAAATGTGGCCCATTGTGGTCCGGGATGCAATGAAGAAAGCGGGAGTCCGGTCAGCGGACCATTACCTATTCACCCAGATCAATAGAAGTGTCATTCTGGAAGTGATGGATATCCTCGGAGAGCCCCATGAAAAAACGACTACCGTAATGGATCGATACGGCTATACAGGTTCCGCCTGTATTCCCATGGCTTTTTATCACGCCGTGGGAGAAGGGCGGATCAAAAGGGGGGATGTCATTGTCACTGTTGCCAGCGGGGCCGGACTGGCCGTGGGATGTAACGTCTTTATTTACTGATTCCCTGGAATTACTTCTCCGGATATCTGGATAATCATCTGGAGACACCTGTAAGAGAGAAGACGCTGTTGCCTGTCATGTTGTTGTAATCGAAAAGCCAAAAGAATCAGCTGCTTGGATCAGAGACTCTATATCAGATTGAAATTCCAGTACTGAGTAAAGTCGCCAGTTTGTTTAAAAAATCAGGGACATTTTCAATTCTCTGTCTATGCAGAACCTCAATCCCGGTATAATGGGCCAGTCCTATGAGGAAATTTGAGGCGTGAACTCTTTTGCCCTCTTCAATCATCATCAGATTTTTCATATATCCGGCTTCGAATGCATCGTAGTAATTACTCACGACATCTTTTCCGACAAATTCTGCTTCACGGACTATGGAGTAATATTCGAGATGTTTGTTGAAGTGGTTGAGGAAATACCATATGCCCCAGACCTCCTGTTCCAGTCTGTCACCACTGTGATTTTGTAATTTTTCCGATAGATAATGTCTTGTATTTACCCCTATGTGCAAAACGATGGTGTTGAGAAATTGCTCCTTGCTTTCGAAGTAAGAATAGAAGGTTCCTACAGCCAGTTGAGAATCTCTGGTTATATCGGCAACTCCGATATTGTGAAATCCCGACTTTCCGAATAATTTTATACCGCTTTCTATCAGTTTATCATAACTGTTTTTAACAGGTCGGACCTGCAGAGAAGTAAAAGTCTCTGGAATGGCGTAAGAATCTTCTTGTATTGGAAATCCGGGAAAAATACCATTGAGAATAAAGTTTCTGATATTTTCCGGGTCTGTTTTTCTATTGTCATAGAGAGCTCTGGTGGAACAGAATCTGAGCCCTGAAACTACATAGATATATTCTGCCTCACTTATGGTTCGACCGAACACATTTTCTGCACTTCTGATATAGAGATCTCTCAAAGTATCTTCATATCCGTAGAGACGGTATTGGCCCTCTCTGAAGATGGTTATTTCCTGGCGGTGCTTGCGGCCGATCTCAAGTATAACCTTAATAAAGCTGAGCAGCTTTTCTTCGATTGAATTACCGGTAATTTCAATCAGTTCTTTTTCAAATTCTATTAGGAATCTATCGATGAGCATACGAAAAAGATCTTCTTTTTTTTTGAAGTACCTATAGTAAACACCATTGGATAGTTCCGCCTGACGACAAACCTCTGCTATGGAAACTGTTTCATACTGATTTTCCGAAAAAAGCTTCAGTCCCGCTCTGCAGATTTTATCCTTCGTATCCTTAGCCATGTTTTCCCTTTTTCGGTATTCCCGAAGAAATAATATGCCTCTCTTTTCCAAAACTTACAAGTTCTTTCGAAGAGAGGTTCTCAATATTATCGCATTACAGGTCCCCACCTGATGGTGGCGGCTGCCCAGACAAACCCGATTCCGGCACCGACCATTACAATATTATCACCGTCTTTGATCTGACCTTCTTTTAAACCCTCAATAATGGATATGACTTGGTCATTCTGACCGATGTGACCGTAATCATTCAGATATGTGGTCTGGGAGTTTTTTAAACCCAGCTCCTTGAGAATTATATCGTGTGTGGACCGTTTGAAATGCAGAAT
>JADGDJ010000208.1 GCA_016744925.1 Spirochaetaceae bacterium | reverse complement strand
TCTATTACGATATTATTGTGACTCCCGATTTTTATGTGAATTTTTATACACAGTATATTCAATATTTTGAAACAGAGAAAGAAACTGATGTTGCAACTACCATATATATAAATGGTGGAATTGTTGGTACATATGATTATAACCCAAAATTTTCTCTCGATCTGGAAATTGAACCCAATTATACTTTTAAGTTCAATGAAGGCAATAAACTCTCCATTGCTGTTCCTCTGAAATTTGCCTATACACCCGATTATGAAGTTGGTGGATCATCAATTGATGATACATCAACTTCTCTATTTTCCATTGCACCTTCTGTCAACTTTTTTACTACAGCCCTTGTAATACCCATGGACTTTAAAGTTCAGTACAGTATTCCTGTTTACGGTGTAAATGCCAGTGCAAGCAAGCAGCTCATCATACAATGGAAGCTCTACGCAAAACTGTATTAATCAATTTATTTTAAAACAATATTACAGCAGCTTCCAACCCGGGAGCTGCTGTATTTTGCCCTAAAAAAACTCCCGGATTTTACAACCGGGAGTTTTTTTATTTATGCAGCCAGCAGGCCACTCTATGTCCGGGACTGACCTCTTTCAGCGGTGGGTACTCTTGTTTGCATATATCCATAGCATGAGGACACCTCGGATGGAAATGACAGCCTGATGGGGGATTAATAGGTGACGGGACATCTCCCATAACCACCTGTTCCTTTTTCTCTCTCCCTTTGGGATCAGTTACAGGAAAGGCGTTGAATAACGCTTGAGTATAGGGGTGAAGGTGTTGTTCCACTAATTCATTTTTGTCAGCAGTCTCAACAATTTTCCCCAAATACATGACCAGAATTCTCGTAGAGATAAACTCTACAACAGCCAGGTCATGGGCGATAAAGATATAGGTGAACTTGTATTTGTCATGAAGATCGAGCAGCAGGTTTATCACCTGAGCCTGAATGGAAACATCAAGCGCAGATACGGCCTCATCGCAGATTATGAACTCAGGATTGAGCATCAGGGCCCGGGCAATTCCGATCCTCTGTCTCTGGCCTCCTGAAAACTGATGGGGAAAACGACCTTTATAAGCCGGGTTTATTCCAACCTCTTCCATTATCTGATTGATTTTTGTATCAATTTCAGCTTTGTCGGTCATGCCGTGTATCTTCAGGGGTTGAGCGAGCAGGTCACCTACCTTTTTTCTGGGATTGAGAGAGGAAAAGGGGTCCTGAAAAACCATCTGCATCTGCTTTCTGAAAGCTTTGAGCTCTTTTTTCTCGAGATCAAATATATCCGATCCGTCATAGAGAACTTCACCATCCGTTTTATGGTTGAGCCGCATAATGGTTTTACCCAGCGTGGATTTTCCACAGCCCGATTCTCCCACTATTCCCAGTATTTCACCTTTTCTAACATCAAAAGTCAGATCATTCACAGCTTTTACCACATCCGGTGTTCCGCCGATTTTATCGCTTTTTAAGGTAAAAAAGGTTTTTAAGTTTTTTACTTCAAGTAGTGTCTCTTTCATATTAAACCTGCTCCTGATCAATTACATAGTGGCACCATACCGAGTGGTTATCGTCCATTTCCAGTTCCTCAGGAAACGACTGACTGCACTTATCAGAGCTGAATGAACAGCGGTTTTCAAAAGGACATCCTTCTCCTATAGTAAGAAGGTCGGGAATTGTTCCTTGTATGGCTTCCAATCTATTGGCATCATTGTACTTTTTGTTGGAAGGAAGGGAGTTTAAAAGACCGAGAGTGTAGGGATGTTTGGGCGATTCAAAGAGTGAAAACACATCGGCTTCCTCTACTTTTCTTCCCGCATACATCACAACAACTCTGTCGGCAGTTTCCGCAACAACTCCCATATCGTGGGTGATGAGCAGAACCGACATATTTACATCTTTTTTCAAATCGGCGATCAGTCTCAGTATTTGAGCCTGAATGGTTACATCTAGTGCTGTTGTCGGTTCATCGGCAATAAGCAGCCCCGGATTAGGAGAAGCAAGGGCCATGGCGATCATGGCTCTCTGTCTCATCCCTCCCGACAGCTGATGAGGATAGTCGTTTATTCTTCTTTCAGGAGCGGGAATTTTAACCAGCCTTAATAATTCAACGGTTCTTTCCAGTGCTTCTTTTTTTTTGATATTATGATGAGCCATAAAGACATCGGCTATCTGATCTCCCACCTTGAACACGGGATTGAGAGATGTCATGGGTTCCTGAAATATCATAGATATTCTGTCACCGCGAAGCTTGGCAATTTCTTTATCGCTGTACTTGAGGAGGTCGTCCCCCTCAAATATAACCTTGCCGCTTTCTATAACTCCGGGAGGCATGGGTATTAATTGATTGATCGTATGAGCCGTTACGGATTTACCGCATCCCGACTCTCCGACAAGTGCCAGAGTATCACCTTTGTTGATTTTTAGGTTCAGGTTTCTGACGGCTCGGACAACTCCTCTATGTGTATGAAAACTGACGTTTACATCTTCCATAGAGAGAAGTATTTCTTTTTCTTGTGTATCTTTCATATCAGCTTTTCATCCTTGGATCTAAAACGTCCCGTAATCCATCGGCCAGAAGGTTGAATCCTAAAACAGTCAGCAATACGGCAATTCCGGGAAAAGTAACAATCCACCAGGCGGAGGTTACGAATTCTCTCGAGCTGGCAATCATCAAACCCCATTCCGGAGTCGGCGGTTGGGCACCCAATCCCAGAAAGGAGAGAGCTGCAGAGCTCAAGATAGCATTTCCGACACCCAATGTCGCCTGGACAAATATAGGCGCTATGCAGTTGGGAAGAATCGATTTGAACATGAGTTCTTTATCAGATGCGCCCAATGACCGTTCAGCCATCACATAATCATTTTCTTTTTCCGCCAGAACAGAAGCTCTGACCACCCGGGCATAACTGGGGATCTGTGATATTCCAATAGCGATCATGGCGTTGATCAGTGAAGGTCCCAGCAGAGCTACAATGACGATGGTCAGCAGGATGTAGGGGAAAGCCAGCATTATGTCGATGAATCTCATAATAATTCTGTCGACCCATCCACCAAAATACCCGCTTATGAGTCCTATTAAGAGTCCAAATGTTAAAGATATCCCGACAGAAATGGTTCCTATGGTGAGGGATATTCTGGAACCGTAAATGATTCTGGTCAGAAGGTCCCGACCCAGGTCATCAGTTCCCAGAATATGGCTGCTGATAAAGGGTGCCATTTTTCTTATGGAAATGTCCTGTGTCTCCGGTTCAAAGGGAGTCAGAAAAGGGGAAAAGAATGCCATTATTATAAAACTTACAATTATTACAAATCCGACGATGGCTGGCTTATTTCCTTTGAGTTGAAATAAGGCTTCTTTCATCAGGCTGTTTTTTTCTAATTTATTTTTTGTATCCATGTTTACTCCAGCTTAACTCAGTCTTATTTTGGGATTAACTACGGAGTAGAGGATATCCACTACCAGGTTTATGAGGACAAAAGTTGTTGAGATAACAATAATTCCTCCCTGAACAGCCGGATAGTCCCGTGATTCAATAGCGTGATAGAGCCACTTTCCCAGTCCGGGCCAGGCAAATACCGTCTCAGTCAATATTGCTCCTGAAAGCAGAAGTCCGAATTGAAGACCGATAACGGTGATAATGGGAAGAAGGGCATTTTTAAGTGCGTATCGATAGATGACTCTTCTCTCTTTTATACCGGCGCTTCTGGCTGTTTTAATATAATCCTGATTGAGGACTTCAAGCATGGAACTTCTTGTAATACGGGCAATGATAGCCAGAGGAATTGTTCCCAGTGCAATAGCGGGAAGTACCATATGGTGAAGGGCTGAAAGTATAATGCTTGAATCACCTGATTTAAAGAGTATGATTAAACCATCCAGCACATATAATCCGGTAATAGGCGTGAAATAAAAACGGATATTCATTCGCCCCCCCGTGGGGAAGAGGTCGAGTTTGACCGAAAATATCATTATGAATACAAGGGCAAGCCAGAATACCGGCATGGATACTCCGACCAGCGCTGTCGCCATGGAGCCGAAGTCAATCCAACTATTTTTCTTAATAGCCGAAAGCACTCCTATAAAAATACCGACAATGGTAGAAAAAATCATGGCCCAGATGGCCAGTTCTATGGTCGCGGGAAAATGATCTCGAATTTCTTCAGAAACCTTTTGCCCGGTTTTGATTGATTTTCCTAAATCCAGCTTGACGACTCTTTTCAGATATAATCCGTATTGTGTTAATAGAGGCTTATCCAATCCCAGTTCATGTCGCAGTTTTTCTACTGCTTGGGCATTCGCCCGCTCACCCAGCATAACTCTGGCGGGGTCTCCCGGTGCGAGAGCAATCATAAAGAACACCAGAGTAATAACACCAAAAAGTGTCGGAACCAATAGTGATAGTCTTTTTAATATATATTTAATCATTGTTTTTTATCCAGTTATGGTAAAGATGCGGCTAACCGCTGATTTTTAAGCCCGTAATTCAGACTCGACGAATGAAAGGCAGAGATGTTTACACACCCCTGCCTTAGATTCAGATATTTAACGTTTTACTTTTTAAGCCATACTTGATGGAAAACTCTTTTTGAAGTGGGATATAGAACATAATCCATAACTTCATCTTTCATAGGAGCCACAACAAGAGAGTGTGCTAAAGTTACCCAAGGCGCTTCTTCGTGGAAAATTACCTGAGCCTGTTCATACAGTTCAGTTCTTTTTGCAGGATCAGCAGTTTCTTTGGCTTCTTTGATTAAAGCAGTAAAAGTTTCATCTTTCCAGAAGGAGATGTTTCCCGCAGGTTTAACGGCAGCAGGGGCAGAAAGAAGGACCCATAGGAAGTTATCAGGGTCTCCGTTGTCTCCGGTCCAACCGAGAAGAGCCGCATCGTGCTCTCCCATATCAGTTTTGTCCAGGTAGGTTCCCCAGTCATAAGAAGTGATAGCGGCATCGATTCCCACATCTGCGAGATTCTGCTGCATAATTTCAGCTACTTTTTTACCATTGGGGTTGTAAGGTCTTGATACAGGCATTGCCCATAGAGTTGTAGAAAATCCATCAGCCAGTCCGGCTTCAGCGAGAAGTGATTTTGCTTTTGCAGGATCGTAGGGATAATCTTCTATATCGTCGTTATAAGACCACATTCCAGGAGGAAGCGGGTTTTTCGCGATCTGTCCGAGTCCACCGTATACACCATCGATGATATCCTGTTTGTTGATGGCATAGTTCATAGCCTGTCTGACAAGTTTGTTGTCGAAAGGAGCTTTCTCAGTGTTGAGAGCCAGGTAACCAACATTGAGTCCTGCCTGTTCAATCACTTTGATCCCCTCAGTTTCTCTCAATGCGGGAATGTCTTCAGGTGATGGGTAGTCAACAAGGTCAACTTCACCTTTTTTAAGAGCTAAAACTCTGGCAGTAGCATCGGGAATTACTTTGAAGATAACTCTGTCAAGGTAAGTTTTTTCACCCCAGTAACCATCGAATCTTTCAACAACTATATTGGCGTCTTTAGTCCATGAAACGAATTTGAATGGACCGGTACCCACAGGATGATTTGTGTAATCTTCTTTATACATTTCAACAGCTGTAGGTGAAACAATGGCGGAAAAGTTCATTGCCAGATTGGCGATAAATGGAGCTTCCGGTTTGTTGAGGATGTATTTTACTGTATTTGCATCTACAGCAACAATATCCTTTACAATCGCGCTCATATCCATATAACCCCAGTATTTCCAGGGACCGAACTCATAATAAGCATGACTTTCATCGAGCTGTCTTTTATGTGAGAACACAACAGCATCGGCATTGAAGTCAGTTCCATCGTGAAATTTTACACCTTCTCTCAAGTGGAAAACGTACTCAAGACCATCAGCAGATACATCCCAGCTTGTTGCAAGCGCAGGCATAACCTCTGTTGTTCCCGGTTTGAATTCAACCAGACAGTTGTAGATGTTGTCGGCGATCATAAATGATTCACCATCAGTTTCTCTTGCAGGGTCGAGACCTACAGCATCTCCCGAATGGGCGAATACGAGTACTCCACCGGCTTTACTGTCAGTCATATCAGTCTGAGCGGCAGAATCTTCCTGACCTCCACCTGCAAATACAAATGCGGAAATCGTAGTTAAGGCAAGTAGAATAAGTAAAATTTTCTTCATCATAAACTCCTTTGATTGTTAATAAGTATGAGAGATACATAGATCTTTGTAAATATATATTGCAGGAAATGAAGTTTTGTCAAATATAAGTGCGATTAATCACTATTGCGTATGGAATTTAATATTAAATGCGCTTAAATATAAAGATGCATGAATATAATTCGAAAAACGATAATTTATCGATCCTATTTTCGTATTACTTCAAAAAAAATATCCTTAAAAAGGATTATATCCAGTTAAAAATATATTTTGTTACGAATTAAACAATGGTATTTTTGAACTATTTCTAATATTGTCATCAGATATTCTTTGCTTTTTTATAGTGAGTTTTTGTCTTCTAGGTCACTTATTCTACGGTTTTTGCCTATAATTTAGTGCTTAAAGGAATTTCTGTTATTGCTCTAATAATACGATATGCGTAAAAAATGATAGTATATTGTATTTAAAAAAGCGACATTCGAACCTTCGAAATTCGTAATTAGTAAAATAAATAATTTTTCTTGTCAGCAGATTTTTTCACCCCTATGATGAAATTGATATCAAAAAAAAGGGGAAAAAGTAATGAAGAAAATTCTTACTGTTATGTTGCTACTTTCTATTGTTTTAACGGTTGCATTCGCAAATGGTGCACAGGAATCAGGAACTCCGGGTGATGGTTTTCACATCGGCATCGTTACAGGAACAGTTTCGCAGTCAGAAGATGACCTTAGAGGTGCGGAAAGACTTATCGAAGAGTATGGTTCAGTAGCTGATGGCGGAATGATCCAGCACGTAACATATCCTGATAACTTTATGCAGGAAATGGAAACAACTATGTCAAATATTGTTGGTCTTGCTGATGATCCAATGATGAAAGCCATCGTTGTTAATCAGGCTATTCCTGGAACAACTGAAGCATTCAGACGTGTTCGAGAAAAAAGACCCGACATCATTCTTATCGCCGGTGAAGCTCATGAAGATCCAGCGGTAATCGAAAGTGCTGCTGACCTAGCTATTAATAATGACTTTGTTTCCCGTGGTTACCTGATCATTGATACAGCTAAAAAATTAGGCGTTGATACTTTTGTTCATATCTCATTTCCAAGACACATGAGTTATGAAACATTATCTAGACGACGCGCAATCTTTGAAGCTGCTTCAGAAGCAATGGGTATCAAATTTGTATTCGAAACTGCACCTGACCCAACAAGTGATGTCGGTGTAGCCGGTGCTCAGCAGTTTATTCTTGAAAAAGTTCCTGCGTGGATTGAAAAATACGGTGAGAAAACTGCATTTTTTTGTACAAATGATGCTCATACTGAGCCTCTTTTGAAACAGCTTATTGAGTACGGTGGATACTTTATTGAAGCGGATCTTCCATCTCCTTTAATGGGATACCCGGGAGCTCTCGGTATAGACCTTTCTGCTGAGCAGGGAGACTTTCCTGCAATTCTTGCTAAAGTTGAATCAACTATCAATGAAAAGGGCGGAGCAGGACGATTCGGTACATGGGCTTATTCCTATGGTTACACAAATACTGCCGCCTTAGGTCAGCATGCAATAAATGTTGTCGAAGGTACTTCAGAATTAGTGAAAATGTCTGATATAATGAGAGCTTATGGAAAATACACTCCAGGTGCTAAGTGGAATGGTAGTTTCTACACAGATGCAGGAACAGGTGTAAGAGCCGATAACCATGTTCTTCTTTATCAGGATACTTATATGATGGGTAAAGGGTATATGGATACTC
Organism: Spirochaetaceae bacterium; assembly: GCA_016744925.1. Classification (GTDB taxonomy): domain Bacteria; phylum Spirochaetota; class Spirochaetia; order DSM-2461; family DSM-2461; genus Spirochaeta_F. The sequence continues at coordinate 49 of JADGDJ010000208.1, read as the reverse complement.
CATCTGTTGAGATCCCCGAAGAGTATTATACAGTTAAATAGTAATTAGA
>JADGDJ010000207.1 GCA_016744925.1 Spirochaetaceae bacterium | reverse complement strand
TGGACTTAATTCCTGCAAAGGGATTGTAGGGACTCTCTTTTCTCTTGATGAGAAAGTCGTAATATCCCTTGAGAGCTGAAATCTTTCTATTGATAGAAGATGAAGCCAGTCCCTCTCTGGACAATTGGCCAATAAATGATCGGGCAATCTGCTTATCCACATCTTCCGGAGATATTTCCCACTCGATAAGGTAATTAAACCAGACCGACAAATCTTTTCTGTAGGAAATTATGGTGGCATCAGAGAGCTTGCGTACATTCTGTATATAATTCAAATAGGTATCCATCATAAGCTGTAATAAGTCCCTTCTCTGCAGATTTCCAATCCCCTCAATTCTGCTAAAAACCGTGCGGCGAGAAAGCGCCCTGTTTCCAGACTATCATAATCGTGATTAACGTCGATCTTAGATTTCATACCCTTTGATTTGTAAGATAAACTATTGAGAACTTCGAAAGCTGAAGAGACCGGGGAGGCCCCTTGTACTATCAGATTTTTTGTACCTGCGCCGGCAGCTGATTCGCATGGAACATGGAGAACAAAAACTTCCCGTCCCTGTTCAAGAGCAAAATCTGCTGTGATCAATGCACCGGATTTTAAAGGAGATTCGACAACAACAGTGGCTTCGCTCAAAGCGCTGACAATTCTGTTTCTCTCGGGGAAATTGTACCGCGAAGGAATTGTACCCGGTGGATATTCACTGAATAGAGTTCCGCCATTATCGAGTATAGAGGCAGCCAGTTTTTTATTACCAGAGGGATAGATTCTATCAATTCCACAACCGAAAACAGCAGCGGTGTATCCTTTTCCAGCCAAGGCCCCCTTGTGGGCGGCACGATCAACACCTTCTGCCAACCCGGAAATAACAGATGCTCCCGATCTGGCCAGATCAAATGAAAGAGCATACGCTTCTTTCAAAGCGCGACCAGTTGCCTTTCGTGTTCCGACGACTGAGATATTGAGAGAATTCTCCGGGGGTGGCTGACCTTTGTAGTAGAGAAGAAATGGTGGATTATAAATTTCTTTCAAATGATCAGGATAAAATCTGTCATGTATAAAAAGTGTATTGATACCGCTCTTCAGCATAAGGGAAAGATCACTTTCAACCAGAGAGAGAAGTTTATCCCGATTATAGGTAGCCGTAAAATTTCGTCCTATAATCTGCTGGAGGGCTGCTTTTCCGGGAATATTCTCGGCAGAAGTGCAGGACTGGAGAACTTTTAGTTTTTCCTGTGTCTTGAGGAAACGCATTCTCTGCAGAAAAAGCAACATCGTTGTGTCTCTATTCACCCGTCTCACCTCTCAATATAGAGTTTCTATTCGATCTGGCCGATTCAACTTCAAGAGAATTTTCGCTTCTGTCTATAATAAAGTTATAAGCATCTACAGCCTCACCTTCACGGCCTGAAGCATAGAGAGCCGCCGCCAGGAGAAAACGCCCGTTCATACTGCTCTTCTGAATGGTGTTATACAATTCCATCAAAGGTACAGCCAATTCGGGTTGATCCACTTCGTAAACGTAGAGAATCGCCAATCCGTACATGGGAGAGGAGAAGCGACTGTTTACCGATAGGGATGCGCTGTAATAGCGAACTGCCTGGTTGAGAAGATTTGTACTTTCCACCTGAGAAGCTTCCGTTTTCGAAAGTCTTGCGGACGTCAAACCGGCATAATAGAGAACATTGGCGTTCTCAGGATAGATATCCAGAGCTTCTTCAAAAGCTTCGAGAGCCAGCCTGTACATACTGTAATCGAGATATTTCAGCCCGATCAGTTTGTAATATGTTCCGAGTTTTTCCGCAGCATCAATTTTTTCATCAACAATTTTTCTGTATTTATTTATATCCTTTTTAAGTTCACCATAATTCTCATCAGTTTCAATATCCTGAATGTTTATACCGTCGCCGTCCATCTGACTCATCCGCTCCAGAAGATCCGAATCATCCTGTCCACCGGAAAATAAAGAGACCTGTAATAGAGCAAAAAGAGAGACAAAGATCATTTTTCTGTGCAATCGGTTTATATATTTCATAATCTATCCCCTGGGATGAAACTCCTTATGTGCACTTCGCAAATCACTATTGTTCACATGGGTATATATCTGGGTCGTACTGATATCAGAATGACCCAGCAGCTCCTGTACACTTCGCAGATCCGCCCCTCCCTGTAAAAGATGAGTGGCGAAGGAATGACGTAATGTATGTATTTTCCCCGACACGCCTGCTCTTTCGGCAGTCTCTTTGAATCGCTTCCACATCCCTTTGCGGGACAAACCGTTGCCCAGGCGATTGAGAAAAAGGGAATCTGTTATCCTTCCGGGTCGGCAAAAACCGGGTCTGGCTTCCACGAGATAATTCTTGAGCCAGTATTCAGCTCTCTCACCCAGTGGTATCAACCTTTCCTTGCTCCCCTTACCAGTAACTTTGATCAGTCCTTCTTCAAAATAGAGATCTGACACGAGAAGCCCCACAGCTTCAGAAACCCTCAGTCCGCACGAGTAAATCAGCTCAAACAGCGCTCTATCTCTCAATCCGGATTTGGTACTGCAGTCAATTTCCTGAAGAAAAAGATCGACCTCTTCGATGCTGAGAACTTCCGGAAGATGTCTGGCCAATCTTGGCATATCGAGCAACCTCACAGGATTATCCTTCCTTTGTCCGACTTGTATGATGTATTCAAAATAGGACTTTAAGGTACTCAGAATCTTGGAAACTGTTCTGGCAGACAGAGAGCAATCGACAGACTGCCTGAAGATTATGTAATCAGATATGGATTCCGCTTCCACCGAAGAGACTCTATAATCATTATTCCCGAGCCAGAGTACAAACTCCTTAACTTCCCGGATATAGGTCTCTACTGTATTGGCAGCCATTCTGAGTTCAATATTCAAATAATCTTCAAAGGCCCGTTCGGTCCACTGGTCCCCTTTAACCATCAGTTTCTTCTGCCTCCGATCTGTTTATTCCTGTCACGCATAATTGTAGGAACATAGAGATCATCACCTATAGGGTTGGCCGATGTACTGAAAATATAGTCGGCAGGTTTTTTCTGTCTTTCAACAGTTTCATCTCCCGAGCTGAGAGCTTCCCAATCTTTAAAGGAGAGAATCTCATTTTTATCGGAATCCATGGTGGTGGCAGGCATAGTCTCTGATTCTTCCTTTGCCATATGAGAAAATCCCGTGGCGATGACAGTGACTTTAATTTCATCGAGAAGAGTCTCATCGATAGCCGTACCGGCGATGATCGTGGCATCGGGATCAATATTGGAGCTTATAATTTCCATAACTTCATTGTATTCGGAGAGAGAAAAGTCCTCACCACCGGTTACATTGACAAGAAGTCCCATGGCACCATCGATGGAAGCGTCTTCCAGCAATGGATTATTGATGGCGCTGGTCGCCGCATCAACAGCTCTGTTATCACCCTGACCGAATCCAATTCCCATAAGGGCTTCACCCTGGCCTTCCATAACAGTCTTAACATCGGCAAAATCAATGTTTATATCTCCATGAAGAGTGATCAGATCTGAAATACCCTGAACTCCCATCCGGAGGACATCATCAGCTTTGAGAAATGCCTGTCTGATCGGGGTCCTCTTATCAACGATCTTAAGAAGATGCTGGTTGGGAATGGTTATTAATGTATCTACATGCTCGTGCAGTTTTTTAATACCCTCTTCTGCAAGAGCCATTTTTTTCTTACCTTCAAAATCGAATGGTTTTGTAACGACAGCAACGGTCAGTGCTCCCACCTCTTTGGCTATGGATGCGATGACAGGAGCCGAACCAGTACCGGTTCCTCCGCCCATTCCGGCAGTAACGAAAACCATATCGGCGCCTTTGAGCAGGTTTTTTATAGTTTCCCTATCCTCTTCAGCTGCTTTCTCTCCGATTTCCGGTTTTCCTCCCGCTCCGAGACCGTTTGTCAGCTTTGACCCAAGCGTAATCTGAACATCGGCTTTCGACTTGTTCAGTGCCTGCTGGTCTGTATTGGCTGCAATAAAATGAACATCATTGAGCTCACATTCGACCATGCGGTTTACAGCATTGCTGCCCCCGCCTCCCGTACCTATTACCTTAATAACAGTTCCGGCGCTATTTTTGCTTTCAACTAATTCAATATCCATATCCCCTCCCATAAGGATAATAATAATCTCTATATAAATTCCTTAAACCAGGAACCAATTCTCCTGAAAAAATCCACAGCAGCACCACTGGAAAGACTATCGATGATCGGTCCTTCTTCGTCGATCTGCTCCGCTCTATAATTGAGCAACCCTGTAACAGTTGCGAATTCGGGACTACGATAACGCTCGTCCAGTCCCTTCATATTTTTCGGATATCCGATTCTGGCAGGCATCTGAAAGACCTCCTGAGCCAGTTCGGCGACACCGGGTAACAAAGCGCCTCCCCCGGTAATTACCAGCCCGCCACCGAGCCGGTTTAAATACCCCTTTTCAGCGAGCTGTTTTCTCACAAGCATGAGCAGTTCAGCCATTCTGGGCTGTAAAATCCTGCAGATCCTCATTTCCGGAACAGAAACAGGCGGTCTTCCACCGATTCCCGGAATGATGACCGATTCATTTTTATCAATAAGCGGCTCCCAGCAGCAACCGGATTGAAGTTTAATTCTCTCCGCTTCTTCAAAGGGAATATTCAGCATTATTGACAGATCGTTGGTGACTTCCTGAGCACCTACAGGCAAAACGCCAGTATAATAAGGAGCTCCCCCGAGATGTACCAGCAGGTCTGTCGTTCCATTTCCAATATCGAGAAAAAGAACACCCAGTTCTCTTTCGTCTTTAGATAATACAGAAGAAGATGCCCCTATAGATTCAAGAACGATCTCATCCACCTTGTATCCGCTTCTATTGATGCATTTTATGATGTTTTTCGATGCCGAAATGGTAGAAGTAATAATATGGACTTCCGATTCCAACCTGACACCGATCATATCTACAGGATTTTTAATTCCCGCCTGGTCATCAACAATATATTCCTGAGGTATAACGTGGAGCACTTCTCTGTCCATTGGCATAACGATCGCTTTAGCAGCATCGATAACACGCTCCACATCGGTCATATTTATCTCCCGGCCCTTACCCGTTACGGCTACGACACCACGGGAATTAATACCTTCGATATTTCCACCGGCAATACCTGCCAATACAGATTCCACAGTTCTTCCAGCCTGTTGTTCCGCCATGTCTATGGCTTTTTCAACAGCTTTCATCGCCGCCTCAATATTGATGACAACACCACGGCGTAGTCCTTTGGACTGAGTAATACCGACTCCGGCAATAACGAGATCACCTACTTCATCAAATTCAGCTATAAAAGCACAAATTTTGCTGGTTCCGATATCCAGTGCTACAATAATTTCATCTGAAGTCAACCTACACTTCCTCCCTGAGACGATAGATGATCTCTTTCGTTCTAAAATCAACCTCACCAATCTGCCGAGTCAATTCCTGTTGTTTGAGAACATCAAAAACCATAATTATATTTGTAAGGACATTTCCGTCCAGCTCATTTCCAATTCTTGCCTGTACTGAATAATTGTGAAGGTAGAGAATCAGGTCATACCCCCGTTCACCTCTCCGTTCTATGCGTATTTCCGATAGAAGATTAAAGAGAGCTCTTTCTTCCTGTTGAAGATTTTTCAGGTCTTCCAACAATGGCAAAAGGGCTTCTGGAAACTGAGCTCCCAGTTCTAGTGAGGAAAATCGCACACCGGTTAAGACAGGAAGGTCCCAACTCGTGAGATCAGTTCCACTACTAAAAATAACACCCTCTTTATCTATGGCGACGGGAACTGATTTTTCATCAATTTTTAAGAGAGCCATAGCCACAGCTTCTCTTGCGTAGAGATAGAGCCTCAACTTATCGGGAAATATTTTCTCTACCGATGCCTTGCGCACTTCGGGATATTCTTCAAGTCGCTCTTTAATCATCTGGGGATGCAGGTTGTAGTAATACTGGCCTGCATCGATTCCCGCAATGGAAAGGATTTCACTATCGCTGAGAGAAACTTCACTTTCAACATTTATCTTCTTCAAAACGATATTGGGAACAATGATAATTTTAAAAATCAGCTGAAGAAAGAGCAGAACTGCAACGACAACAATAATCTTTACAAGCATACTGCGCATATATTCTCTTTCAGTTTTTCCGGGGGCATTCATCGAACAGCACCTCCCGGCAGTTTATTTCTTCTCGAAATATTGAGAAGCAGACCGAATATGATCATTGTAATCAGCGATGTTGATCCGCCGGCGGAAAAAAGAGGGAGAGGGATTCCCGTTGCGGGAACAAAACCACAGACTACGGACATATTGGTCAGTGCCTGTAGATATACAGCGGTTGTCAGACCAAAGGCCATATATTTTTCAAAAAGCGTTGCCGCGTTCATGGCTATGAGAAATCCTCTCCAGGCCAATAGGCCGAAAAGCAGAAATATGACAAAAACACCTATAAATCCCGCTTCTTCTCCAATTACTGCAAAAACAAAATCTGAGTGAGCCTGTGGGAGTGACCCCATTTTCATAGAACTCTGCCCCAGTCCTTCTCCCCAAAACCCTCCCGATTGAAGAGCATTTCTCGCGGTGAGAACCTGATAACCGGCTCCTGAAGGGTCGGACTCTGGATTGAGCCACGAGAGAATCCTTCTGATTCTGTAGGGCTTGGCTTTCAGCATGACATAGGCGCCTAAAGATCCCGAAGCACCGAGAAGTAGAACAAAAAGAGGACTGATTCCCCCTATTATCAACATAAGAAATGCAACGGCAAAAATAAGAGCCGCCGAAGAAAAGTCATTCTGAGAGTACACAACCAATGTTGAAATAAAAATAATGAGCATCTGCGGGACAACCGCTTTGCTGAAATCCTTCATACGGTCCATATTCTTTTCAAGCATCTTTGCCACGTAGAGGACCAGAGAAAGCCTGATCAGTTCAGAAGGCTGAAAGGACACTCCTCCGATCTCCAGCCATCTTCTGGCGCCTCCCGCCTCAATCCCCAGACCGGGCAGATAGAGGAGCAAATTGATGCCGATGGAAATAAACATAATCTGTGGTATATATTTTTTAAGAAGTTCAAGAGAAATCCTGGAGGCAGCTAAAGCGGAGAATGATCCGAGAATCAACCAGATCAATTGCTTGCTCATGAAATGAAAGGGAGAACCGAATACAGCTTCCGCAAAATGATATGATGAGGAAAAGAGAGCAGTGACACCCATTCCGGACAGCAAAACAACGAGAATTAAAAAAATTGTATCAAAAGCAGGTTCGTTAATTTTCTGAGCTGTGAAACTGTTGTTCACAACCTGTCTGTCCTGAATGAAAAAACTACTCATAGACTCTACCTGATCTTCAGTGTGGACAGGGCGATAATGGCAAACATACCACCGACAATCCACAGGCGGGTGACGACTTTTCCTTCAGCCCAGCCTATTAGTTCGAAATGATGATGAAGCGGCGCCATCTTAAAAACACGCTTGCCGGTCCTTTTAAAATGAGCAACTTGAATAATCACAGAAATGGTCTCCATAACAAAAACACCACCGATGATTATTGTGAGGATTTCTTTCTTTAAAACAAGAGCCAGCACACCGAGAATCGCACCGAGAGCGAGACTTCCCGTATCACCCATAAAGATTTCCGAAGGATGACAATTAAACCAGAGAAAACCGACGCAGGCCCCGAGAAGGGCCATACTGGTAATGGTCAGCTCTTCAGCACCCTTCAAATAAGGAATATTCAGATACTCTGCGAAAACCGAATGGCCTGTGAGATAGGCAATTATTGTAAAAGCGATTATGGCAATAATGAAAAGTCCCGTAGCCAGACCATCAAGTCCATCGGTGAGATTCACAGCATTGGAAAAGGCCACGATAGTGAAAACCCCGAAAGGGATATAGATAAAAGACATATCTATGA
>JADGDJ010000206.1 GCA_016744925.1 Spirochaetaceae bacterium | reverse complement strand
GGCATAGGCCCTAACCTTCAACCATTGTTCAAAAAAGAAAAACTGGAGGATCTTATTCTTCTCGATCTCACCACCCAGCTTTTCAGTCCAACGTGTTACCGCTTCAGGTTCTTTCAATGCAATGTCTTTATCCCAGAAATTACTCCACATGGCACCATGAACATCTTCCCTGCGAGCTTTCTCATCAAAATATTCTTTTACAGCCATAAATATTGAATAATCCTCTAACCAGTGGGCCTCTTCTGCACAGAATTTAAGATATGCCTCATCATTTACAGCTTTTTTCTGGAATACACCGGCCGCTTTTCCCAACAGATCTTTTTTCCATGGGATAATTTCTCCAAAACTCACAGTTTTTATATCAAAAATAGGTTCATCATTAAAATCGTCCGCGGACAGGAAGCCCTTCTCCATTAAAATTTGAGGGCTGATCAGCATGGGGTTTCCTCCATGAGTGGAAAAAGAAGCGTAGGGAGAATCACCATATCCCGTCGGTCCGAGAGGAAGCACCTGCCAGAGAGTCTGTCCTGTACTTTTTAGAAAATCTATAAAATCGAAAGCTTCCTTCCCCAGATCGCCGATACCGTGTTTTCCGGGAAGAGAAGTGGGGTGCAGAAGCACTCCGCTCTTTCTTTTCAATTTTAGATTATAATTTATCTTATCCATGCCCTATGATAAACCGCTTTTGGTCGTCGTGCAATCGCTTGCATTGGTTTTTTGAAAATAGTTTTTATGGTTAAACCTTCTGGCAGAGAATACCGCTTTTAAAGCGCCTCCTTAAATATCGTGAAATCCTTATCTTTTCATCGTAACTTTCAAGGCATCCATAGTCGCCTTAAAACACAGATCAAACAACTCTTCTGATTTATCGATTCTTTTATCTATAATTGATTCTGCTATACTCAATATGGGAGAAAAAAATAACGCTATGGCAACCTCGATATGCATAGGTTTGAGAATCTGTTGCTCTATTCCGCTTTGAAAGAAAGTCATAACTGACTTACTCATTTTCAGGCAACCTGATCGGATTTCATCTGTCATGAAATTCGAATGCTCAATCTGGTTTATGACCCTGAGATTTTTAGGGTTTTGTATAAAGTAATCCACATGAGCCTGCCAGATGCTGTAAAATTGTGTATCAAAATCCATTTCTTTAGTAATTTTGGATTCAACAGAACTGTTTAACTCAGCCTTAACTTCCATAAATGCCTGAATAATCATCTTATCTTTATTTTCAAAATGTTTGTAAATCATAGCTTCGCTGAGATTCGCTATTTTGGCAATTTTAGCTGTGGTAACGCTATAGAGGCCGCTTGTATAAACAGCCTCTATAGTAGCGTTTATTAATTTATCTTTTGAACTGATATTATTCATTTAGATTAAATTATCTCTTTTTAACTGTTCTACATGATCTAAAACAGTCTTTTCCAGAGAATTGTATTTGATTTTCAGTTCTTTAATGCTTCGTGAGTTATTTGCCTTTAAAGGGAATCCGATATTGTTTTTTACATATTTTCTTGTAAAGCCAATCGCAGGAGCTAATATCCAGACAAACCATTTCGGGATCTGTTTTTTGGGAACGTTATAGGTTTGAGGATACTCTTTTTCTATTATTTTTCCCAATGATAACAAGTTCCCACTTTCATTGGCTATTATATATCGTCCTTTCGCTTTCGGTTCAAAAGCCGCCAGAATATGGCCCTTTGAAATATCTCTTACATCTGAGAATATAAACTCGAGATCGGGAGCTCCGCTTTTTAAATCCCCTTTTAGAATTCGAAGAAGAGTATTGATACTTGTCGAATCAATTCTTTTTGTCAAAGAAGGTCCTAGAACAAAACCCGGATGAATTGTCACCAAATCCCAGACATTTTGTTTCTCTGCCATTTCCCATGCGGCTTTTTCCGCTAATGTTTTGGAAAAGCTATAGGCATTGTGAGTGAGGGAACTGGACTCATTCCAAATGGATTCATCAATTGTTTCGAGATTTTTATTATATAGATCAATGTTATCGCCATAAATGGCAGCGATACTGCTGGTTAAAACAACTCTTTTCACAGAGGATGTCCTGTCCACTGATTCCAATAAATTCTTAGTGCCGTTAACAGCCGGATTTATGAGCTTTGCCTGCGTATCACCCTTATCATCCAGAAAAAAGGGTGAAGCTGTGTGCATAACATAATCGGCACCGTTTACAGACTCATAAAAAGAGCCATTTGTTAAAAGATCTGCTTCATAAACAGATAATGTTCCCGAACTCTTTTCCGCAATATCCAGTAAATGCTGGTATTTTTCCGTATTTACTTTGTCTCTGACTGTTATTCTGACATTATGTCCCTGCTGTAATAAATCATTGACTATCCACGAGGCGATATATCCTGTTCCGCCAGTCACTGTAACTATTGCTTTTTTCATATATAAGATTCCTTTTCCATCAAATTAGTAAGTACTTACTAAGCTAATAGCAATAAAAGCTAAAGTCAACAGAATCCAGAAATACCCTTAATCCGAATCTGATTTATCTTTTGGGTTGATTTTAAATAACTTTGAAAAATAAACACTAAAAACTTGACATATTAGTACACTTGTACTAATTTTAAATTATGAATGAAACACGAAAGAAGATTATCAATAAAGCCATTGATCTTTTTAATGAAAAAGGAATCGCACAAATAAGTATTAGGGATATTTCGAGGGAACTATCTTTAAGTCCGGGAAATTTTACATATCATTTTAAAACTATCAATGATTTGATCAATGCCCTATTTGCTCAAATGAAAGCGGAGATGGATGAGTTTTATATCGATGAAAAATCTATTAATATTACAACCGTAGATAAACTGTTTAAGAATGCTTATTTCCTTCAATGGTCACACCGATATTTTTTTGCCAATCTGGTGACTGTCTCCAGCAGATTTCCTGATGTTTTTGCATCCTACCAGAAAATCAGAATTGAAAGATCACAGCAGACAATGATCCTAATTAACTTATTAATAAAATATGGATATTTAAAGAATTCTATTCCCCAAAAAACCTATGAACTGTTGTTACAAACCATTTGGCTCATTTACCCGGGAGCAATTATTCAAATGTCTGTCACAGGTACAAAACAGGAAAATAATAAACTGCCCATAAAACTTGCATGGAATATAATGGTCCCCTATCTAACAGATAAAGGCCTTGAGGAATATACAAGTATCATCGAAAAGGAACAGTCAACAAATCTGGAGGATTACTAAAATGAAAGAATTAAAGAATGAAATTTTAATAAATGCCTGTGCAAAAAATGTTTGGGATATTCTAATGGATTTTGAGAAATATCCCGAATGGAATGGCTTTTTTGACCTAGTCAGCGGGAAAGCTGAAGTGGGAAAAAAGCTTATAAATAAAATGAAAGGACCTGACGGTAAGATTATGACATTTAAACCTGTTGTACTTGAAGTCAAATCAGAAAAATGCTTCCGCTGGCTGGGTCATCTCGGAATTCCAGGACTGTTTGATGGTGAACATAGGTTTTTCATTGAAGAAATAGATACAGGTAAGGTTAAATTTACTCAACAAGAGATCTTTAAAGGTTTTTTAGTGCCCTTTTTCTGGAATCAGATGTCCCAACATACTCTCTCCGGTTTTGAACAATTTAATATGGGTTTAAAGAGAAGGGCTGAAAAATAGTTGATAAGGAGGATTCCTGTGGGATCTAATATTTTAAATCTCATTTTAAGATTTTTTTTGGAAGTTTTTGCATTACTTTCCTTTGGAATGTGGGGATGGAAAAGATTTGATGGTGTATTAAAGATAATAGTCATAATTGCAGTGCCCATTTTCTTTATGGCTGTTTGGGGTGTGTTCACAGTGTCCAATGATCCCAGCCGATCCGGAAACACAATTATCGAAACCCCCGGTATGGTAAGACTAATAATAGAATTATTTATGTTCAGCTTAGCTGTTGCTGCTTTATTTAGTGGCGGGTATAAAATAGCCTCTATTATTTTCGGAAGCCTGGTGATTTTTCACTATGTGATTTCTTATGACAGAATTTTATGGCTTATTACGAGGTGATCAGGTAATTTTAATAAATAAACCTGAGCATAAAACTCAGGTTCATAAATCGGACTAAATTAAAAATCAGCCGCAGCACTTCTTGTATTTTTTACCACTGCCACAGGGGCAGGGATCATTTCGTCCCACTTTATTTTCATTTTTAATGGGATCGTTGACCATTCTTGAATCATGAAAATACCAGGAACCCTTTTTCTTCACAAATTCACTGTTTTCATGATGCCGGAACTTAGTACCATTCTGCTTGTAGTGGGCAATAAACTCAACTACACCGGTTTTATCATCTTCACCGCCACGGGCAGTCTGAAGTATTTCCAAGCCAAACCATTTGGAATCATTGGCCCACTCTTCTACCGATTCTTTTGAGACATCTTTTCTCGTTTCGGGATCATGGGAATTGACGATAAAATCAACTTCTTTTTCCACATATGCCGTGTATCGAGCCCTCATAAGAGCTTCCGCTGTAGGGGCTTTCACACCGTCTTTTATGTAAACTGCACAACATTTTTTATAATCATTTCCGCTTCCGCAGGCACATTTAGCCATAATTTACTCCATATTCTATTTGTATACATATAATAATTTTGCAGACATTTAATCAAGATCTTCAGGTCTTAAGGGCATCTAAAATCTCCTGATATTGCACATTGAGATCATTAATCTCATTGCGCCAGAAAATATCGGAGCCCCAGTCGGGATTAATTCTTTTAAAATGGTGATCGAGACTCTGCTGTCCGCACCACTCAATAAAATAGATATTTCGCATTGCACGCAGCGGTTCAATCAATTTCAGAGATCTATGATCAAAATCCCTGAATGTCCCATATCCCTCGAGCATCAGATTCAATTCCCGCCTGGATTGTTCGAGTCGTCCCGGCAGAAGCATCCACAAGTCCTGTACAGGAACAGCAGTTGCCATATCGTCAAAGTCGATGATCATTAAACCCTCTCCCGGCCTATGGATGATATTTCCTCTGTGACAATCGCCATGAATGCGGATTTTTTCAAAATCACCAAACAAAGGCTTTATAACTTTGAGAATTTTCAGGCACACATCTTCAAAGGCACGCTTATTGCCATCATTGATCAGGTCTCCCGACATCAAATTGTTCAAAAAGAGTTCTGTCGAACCTTCCGGATCCAGGTTTATTCTGTTCTCTGCGTGAAATTTTGCTCCCGTCGAGTGAATTCTCCCGATAAGTTCCCCCACCCGGAGCCACTCTTCATCACTGTTGATTTCCAGCATAGGCCCGGATTTTTTAGGATAAAGTGCAAATGTGTATTTATCCCAGAATCCGAGAGTCGATTCATTGTTCAATTCTATGGGAGCAACCACGGGAATCTCATCATCGACACAGTCCATTATGAAATCGTGTTCATCAAATATGGCATCGCTCGTCCAGCGGCCGGGCCGATAATATTTGACAATCATCTTCACTTGATCTTCCGTTTCTATTTCATAAACCCTATTGATATAACTGGCCATAGGGTTGGTATGCCCTGTAAAGCGAAGTCCCGTAAAAGACTCCACGCCGTCTATCAGCATATGAGGGGTCAGATCTTCAAAACAATTAGAGACCATAAGCTCCTCCAAGATATTCCCGTATTCCCGAATGTCTGACAACCACACGAGTAACTGCCTCGGTAAAAAGAGAATCTGTGCTTAAAAGAGTCAGCTTCTCTTTAGCCCTTGTAATTCCCGTATAGACAATCTCGCGGGTCAGTAGCCGTTCCGACCCCTCTGGAATGAGGACCATGATCTCTCGAAATTCCGATCCCTGACTCTTGTGAATCGTCTGGGCATAAGCCGTTTCAAAGGAATTCAATTTTCCCGCAGGGATAAAACGGAAATCATCCGGTCCATCGCGAAAAACAGCATAATACTCACCGCCGAAATTGAGAATAACGCCTCTATCACCGTTAAATAGTGAAAGGTTATAGTCGTTTATGCGGATCATCAAAGGCTGACCATGATAAATCGTCTGCTCTTTCCCGCTGATAAGCTGGTTAATTCTATTGTTGATCCTCTCAACGCCGTATTCCCCTCTTCTTGTCGGAATCAATAGTGCAAAGTCCTCAAATGCGCTGAATATTTTCAGAATTTTCTTTTTATCAGCTGTATGAGGGTCTTTCATCGGAAAATGACGTTTACGAGAGCCGGAAAAATCCGAGGTTTTATAACGTTCCATAATTTGCAGAACCAGCTTGTCCACAGGAGGCAGTTGCCGATAGCTTACATTGTCACTTTCCTTTTTAAGAAGCTGAAGCGCTTCATCACCAGCACCTATTATCACTTTTTTGGCAATCTGGAGGATTTCTGAACTGGAGCGCCAGGATTTTTCAAGAAAAACAATAGATTGGGAGAGTTTGTGTTCCGGTGCATCTGCTCCGTAAACAATATCACCGAATACAGCACCCGCATCGACAGAGGGCAACTGATCTTTGTCTCCTACAAGAAGAATTGAGGCTGAGGGTGACAGGGCATCGAGCAGTAAAGACATCATTCTTGCATCGACCATAGACGCCTCATCAAGAATGATCAATTCGGCTGGTATCGGCCTGGCCTTATTGTACTGCACATCTTTCCGGGATGGTCGTATTCCCAGAAGTTTATGTAAAGTGTAGGCTTTTTCCGGAAGCAGTTGATCAATATCCTCAACAGGATTATTTTTCATCTCTCCATTGATACTTTCGATCATTCTATTTGCCGCTCGTCCTGTTGGAGCTGCCAACCTTATTCTTTTCACTGATTCAGAAGGATTTTTCTGTTCCAGGATTTTCTGAATCCTCAATAACGCAGTAACAGTCGTCGTTTTACCTGTACCGGGACCACCACTCAATATTACCAATCTGTTTTTTTGCAGTTTTTCCATAGTCTCAACTGTTTTTTCAGAAAGGTCAAAACTACGGGTTTTATTCAGTTCTTTAACAATGGATTCTATTTCACTTTTCCCGAAAGACGGTTCATCACCTGGAGCAGTGAGAATATCAAAACTCTGTAGAAGGTGATTTTCCATTTTAAAATACTTTCTCATATAGACGATCTGTCTCTCTGGCTGATAAATAAAGGGGGTACTGGAATTCTCATCTCCGAAAATAACCCCGTGATTCTCAAGAATATCTTTATATTGTCCCAGAAGCTCTATTTTAATTTCAGAAATTTTGCTGCTGTTTAATTCAAACTCTTTGTCTGAACCTGGAAAATACTCTCTTTCCATGTAAAACCATTTATCGAGAGATTCTTCAAAATCCCTAAGATCTGAACGCATATGCCCCGATCCCGATTGGTAGAGAATATGAATGATAAACCACCGGAGTAGTCCAGGATCAGGGAGATTGTGTTTTTCTGTTATATAAATAGCGTAATAAATCTGATGCCAGGGAATGGAAACATCTCTGGCAAGAGATTGAAATTCAGAAATTTGATGATGCTCGGGGTTTGAATGATCTCTCGAAAGACCTTCAAAAGCAAATTTTTCGTTCTGTTTTATACAGCTCATAAGAGCCGGACCGAAGGGCTTGTTCATACTGTTAACTCCAAACTGGTAAACTGACTGGCAAAGTTCAGTAGGACCTCTTTATCAGGTCTGTAAAAATGAACACCGTAATCCGAGCCAACTTCTCCATTCATCCCCCGGACAAATAAGTAATAACAGCCTCCGAAATCCCGGTCATAATCGAATAAATCGCCTTGTGAGACCTTCAGGTATCTGTAGAGAGCCACCATATAAATCATAGATTGCAAACTGTAGTGATGGGATTCCATCAGTTTATTCAATTCCTCCTTGTGATAAGCTTCATAACTGTCCCCTTCTGAAGAAGAGGTTGTTTTCCAGTCGGCGATAAATATTTTTCCATCAGCTTTAAACAACAAGTCAATGTA
>JADGDJ010000205.1 GCA_016744925.1 Spirochaetaceae bacterium | reverse complement strand
GTCCGCATCTTTGCAGAAGCCCATATCGAAAAGGTATCTGCACCAGCACATACCCATCTATATAAAAATGGGTTTCTTCTTTAATCCCAGTTCTTAGAACTTTTTCTAACATTTTGAAACGATCCATTGTTTTCTCCATAGGAATATACTACGGTTTCTAAAGACTCTTTATTTTAAAAATTAACAAACAGTGCAACTATACTCACTTACATTTGGAGGCTTTATGAAGAAGCTATTAACTATTATGACAATAGTCTTCCTGACGACTGCAACAATGTCATGGGCAAACGGTTTTCCAATTCAATATTCATCAATTGATGCGGAACTAAAAAACGACTATGCAATCGGCGCTCTGGGAGATTATTATCTCACCGGAATCGGGATAGGAATTCAGGCGAACTTCGATATAACCCCCATTAATAACCTCGGGATTTTTGGCGGAATTGATTACAGTTACGGGATATCCAAAACTGTCTGGGTCGACTCCTTTCACGATCTCTCACTAACGACGGGAATATCCTATAATTTTGAGACTGGTAGTCCGGTCTCTATAATTCCTGAACTAGGATACGGAATATGTATTCATCTTCTACAGGGTGATATTGATAGAGACGGAAATGATTCTACATCGATCTACCTGGATCAAATGCTGACTTTTTCAATTAAAGCAGCCTATTCATTCAACGAAAAAATATCAATTTACTTCAGCCCTGATGTGAAGTACTACATCGAAAGTGAGAACAACGCCATCCTGTTGGGTTATAATCTCGGCGTCAGAATAAATTTATAGGAACAATCATGAAAAAAATATTAATACTTCTAAGCGTTATCTTTGTTACTGCAGGGTGCAGTAATATGCTGGTGGATCTTAATGGTGATGATGGGACTGCAGGATCTAATCTTGGAGGAGCTGCTGCAGTACCGGCTACAACCGATATTAACGGTGATGGTACGGTTGATGCAGCAGATACGGCAATACTCGCAAAACTCACTTTCACTGTAACAGGCGATACTGTAACTATCACAGACGCTGATCCGGACATCACAGGTGTCCTGAACATCCCTGCGACTTATGACGGCAAAACGGTTACTTCAATTTTAGATTCAGCATTTAGCGGTTGTTCAAGTCTGACATCTATCACAGTTCCGGCAGATGTTACTGAAATTGGTGAATTAGCATTCAGCGGCTGCACAGGACTTATATCAATTACAATGTTGCCGACAGAAGCACCAATAGCTGCAGCTAATACTTTAAGCGGTGTATCAACAGCTGTCAGCTTGACTTATCCCGACGGGGCAACTGGTTATGACGCCGGTGGAACGATTTGGGTTGATACTTCAGTATTGCTAAAGGACGGCGATATTGATGGTGACGGTGTTGTTGATGGGGATGACGCTGCATTTATTTCTGATAAGCTAGATTTCTCACTTGTTGGGGAAGAATATGTTCTTATTGACGTTGATACGACAGTGTCAGGCAGGTTAAGTCTTCCTGCAACCTTTAATGGAAAGCCTGTAACCGGAATTGGCACACAAGCTTTTATGGACTGCATCTTTTTAACATCTATAACTATTCCTTCTTCTGTGATAACTATTGAGGCACAGGCATTTCGAAGCTGTAGTTCGTTAGAGTCCATTACCATACCGGATTCGGTTACCTCTTTAGGTGATTATGTATTTTTATTATCCACAAATATTGAGACTGTAACGATATTTGCTGAATCGGCACCGACAACAGGTCTATATCTTTTCTATGGAACAACCAACCCGATAAATATTCGATATCCTGATGGTGCCTCCGGTTATGGAGCTTCACCATGGGAAGAGGCCAGGATTGGAGATCTTAATGGTGACGCCAAGACAAATTCTGTGGATGTAGAAATCTTCAGCCATCTAACATTTACAGAAACGGCAACCGAAGTAACACTGACTAATGTATCCACATCTATTTCCGAAAAACTTCTTATTCCTCCAAGACTGAACGGGATACCAGTAACTGTAATTTCAGATAGTGCATTTGAAAATAACACTTCATTAGAATCGATAACAGTTCCTGAAAGTGTTATTACAATAGGTGATGATGCCTTTAAATCCTGCATTAATCTAAACACGTTAACAATGCTGTCTTCAACAGCTCCTGCGGTAGGAACAGATG
The DNA here is from genome assembly GCA_016744925.1 of Spirochaetaceae bacterium. GTDB lineage: Bacteria > Spirochaetota > Spirochaetia > DSM-2461 > DSM-2461 > Spirochaeta_F. The sequence goes on along the minus strand of JADGDJ010000205.1, from coordinate 5,792 downwards.
TTTTTAACGGAACATCAAACTCATATCTTAACATTCCTTCGGGAGCAACAGGATATGACAAAGCACCATGGAACAACTCTTCTATCTTCCACCTTGTAGGCGACTTTGACGGCGATGGTGATGTGGATGGTGATGATACGATAATCTCAGACTGCTTAATTTTTGAAATTAAATCCGACACAGAAATAACACTTACGGGAATCACAGATAAGACATTAACAGGTACACTAATTATACCTTACACACATGACGGACGAAGAGTGACATTACTTGATGGTGACGATTTGAGAAACTGTATTTCGATAACGTCTGTAATTATCCCTGATGGAGTTGCCAGAATAGGAAGCCATGCTTTTTATGGATGGACTTCACTTGAATCTGTCACATTACCATCTGGTAAACTTGTTTTGAGCAGTGGAGTATTCTCTGGATGCACATCACTGACATCAATTTCACTATCCTCAAACTGCTGGTCCATCGGATCTAACGTTTTCGAAGACTGTTCAGCTCTAACATCGATTATTATTCCTTCTGGAATTACTGCAATAGACGATTATACTTTCCAGAATTGCTCTTCATTATCATCAGTTACTTTACCCTCCGGGCTTATAAGTCTTGGAAGGCAGGCTTTCGAGGGTTGTTCATCACTAACGTCAATAGTACTACCCTCCAGTATTAATGATCTGGGTTATATGAGTTTCAAATCTTGTACTTCACTCACAACCATCAATCTGCCCTCTGGGATTACTTCAATTGAAAGCCAGCAATTTAACGCCTGTCATTCTCTTGAATCGATTGATATTCCTGCGGGGGTAACAGAAATTAAAGCTTACGCTTTCTTAGAGTGCACAAGTTTAAAGCTGATGACGATGCGCCCTTCAACCGCGCCCATTATTGGAGACATGGTTTTCGGACTGTCGGGTTGTACATTGAGAATCCCAACCGGGGCAATTGGTTACGATGTGGAACCCTGGACAATTTCCGGTATGTTCACACTGATAGAAAATTTCTAACAATTAGTCTCCTCCGCCTTTGGACGGGGGAGTCTTGTGTGTTCGGGATATAGATAGAGCCAGACACCTGTGTCCCTACTGGCCTAAATATTCCATCTTAAATCTATTAATTGTTCTCAAAAATCGGAATGTAGGAATGGATCCTGCTACTTATATCTAATGGAGAGACTAAATCCAATAGCCAAAAATATGTAAACTAACAATAGTAAAAGAAATTTGGGATAGATTCTTTGTACAAATGGGGGGCTACTCTTCGGGGAATTTTCAGTTGTGAGATGTCGAATCTTTCGGATTTTTGTTCAGATCTGTGAAATTTAGGGTTCTGCCTCATATTATCAGATTTTTTTTGTATATTTCTTACTTCTAGTGGTCCCATAACTCCCCTAGATTAATTTTTAAACAAATTGTGTAGAATATGAACACTCTGTTCATTACATCTTTTTTATTTATAATCTATCTTTGATTTCAATGACAAACAGGTTCTTGAAAAACGAATAACTTAATCTGTTTTGATTGTGATAAAAAATGAAATCAGGAGAAAAAGAAAATGAAAAAAATCATCATTTTACTAATTACAGTTACAGCACTTGTTTCATGTGCTTCTCTACCCTACGATCATCAGTTCCAACACGATATCTACAAGTGTAATGATAAAGACTGTGAATATTTAGAGAGCTAGAGTTTTGGATAATGACTACCAGATTCAGCATAAAATCTGCCAATAGGGTATATTTTGCAATAGAACTCTGAATGGCAATGTTTCTTATTTGTGATTGACTTATATTGGTCTGGTATTCCAATCATTTGCTAACCTTTTCTTGACTAGAAGAAGCATAGGTCCGGCAGATATTATTATTTTCAGTCCTAATGCATCATTAAATAAATTCCTGAATTTTTTACCGTTATAACACTGCAGAATTTGAATTTGTTCCAGGGACAGTTCCTGGAAATCCTGAGCATCAGGTTTAGAGATTCGCCAGGAGACGGAATAGTACTATTCCTTTTATGCTCAACAATCAGTGGGTTGGCTGTCTATAATGGAGAAATCAATTCTAGAGTTGAATGATACAACCGAATATTAAAATTTTAATTTTGAAGGACTTGAAGATCGATTTAGAGAAGATATTAGAAATGGCTTAAAGAGAATCGCAGACTATCCAGATTCTTCTATTTAAAGAAAATTATTATACATTAGGACAATGGAACAAAATTGAGAAATATTTAGAATGCTCATATCTCACCCCGGATAATAATGTTGCAGAAAGAACTGTAAAGCCATTTATCATGGGACGCAAGGATTTTCTGTTTGCTGGGAGCACAGAAGGTGCTGATGTGTTTTTATTACTCCTGTATTGAAACGGTAAAACTCAATGGTTTAAATCCATATGCTTATCTGAAGTGGTAATTTGAAAAGGCTTTTTTTTAAAGAGGAAGAACGTCTTTAATCACTCGCTCCCTGGAATCTTAATCCAGAGAGTATAAATCAGATTATGTTACCAGTCTAAAATTGACGGTTACGAATATTTTTTTTATCTTTTTCAGATTGTTCTCATATTTTCTTCACAATTTCTTCAGAATTATCATCTAATTTATGATTGTGCTAAAAAATAAGTTTAAAAATAAAATTTCTGAAAATACTCAAAAATCATAGAATATGAATTTCTAATTATGTGGAAGCCAAAATTATGTGAGATGACCAAATTCTAAGAAATAAAACTTACCTATAGCAATGTTTTAAGGGATGAGATCACAAAGTGCATACCCTGATACAGGACCGGTTTAGATTTTGTGTCAGAGGTCTCTTTTATCAAAACTCCGGTAAAAATAACTAATAAACCTCGAGGAGAAAAAATTGAAAAAAGCAATTTTGTTTATTTTATTCCTGATTATGATTGCAGGATCGCTAACGGCTCAATATGTGCCGGGAGTACATTGGAAAAAAATTGAAACTGAGCATTTTCTGATCATCTTTCCCGAAGAGATAAGTGAGCAGGCTAAAATAGTTGCCGGAAAAATTGATCTGATTTACCAGATGGATGCCTTGGCATTTGGAGAAGTAAGACAGTCAAGATGGCCTGTGATCTTAACAACATCAGGTACAGAGGCTAACGGGTATGTCGCAATGGGACCCCGTAAGAGTGTCTGGTACGGAACACCTATGGCAGAAAATATTTCCACTCTCAATTGGTATGACCTACTGGCGCTTCACGAGACAAGGCATATGGTTCAAAACGATAGATTAAACAGCCGCTTGAATCACCTGCTTTACATTCTTATGGGTCAGAATGGATTAAATATCGGGATAAATTTTGGTGTTCCCGCCTGGTTCTTTGAAGGTGATGCCGTCGCTGCTGAGACGGCATTCTCTGAAACCGGGAGGGGGAGGGATCCTCTATTTTATCAGGGGATGCGCGAAGTTGTTACCAATGAGAATTACTCATACCAGAAAATGGTAAATGGTTCTTTCAAAGATAACCTGCCCAATCACTATGAATACGGGTATTTTTTGACTTCATATATAAAAAAAGTCTATGGTGAAGACAGCTGGAATCGTATATTAGATTCAGCTACACTTTTTCCTTTTCCCTCTTTTGGGATGTATCTCGGTGCCAAAAAGATCAGCGGTAAATCCTGGTCTGCTCTCTATCGGGATATGACTGAAGACCTTAAAACACAATGGGCTGAGCAGCTCGGAAAGGTAGATCTTATTGACAATACATTTATTACGGATAGAAATTCTAAAATTGCAGAGGCCTATGAACCTCTACTGATAGAAGAGGGCCGTATTCTCGCCAGAAAGACTTCTCTGGTTAACCCTGCAGTTTTGGTTGAAATAACGGAAGATGGTGAAAAAAAACTCATGAGGGTTCCGTCCTACGGCTCAATACACGCTAGAGGTAATAGTGTTGTTTGGGCTTACACCAGGCCTTCACTGCTCTATGGGTCAAGAAACTGGTCGGATATTGTAACTGTTGATCTCCTTACAGGGAAAAAAAGTTATATTACCCGGAAGAACCGTTATTTAATGCCTGTTTATAATCACGGAGCTGATTCCATAGCTGTTATAGAATGGACAAAAGAACGCAAAGCAAATCTGGTTCTTATTCAAAGTGAGACTGGTGATGTATTTAGATCCTATGAGGTACCGGAGGGTATGTTTCCGGCTAATCCCTCCTGGTCCGAAGATGACAGGAGTATATATTTTACGGTGCAGGGTGATGAAGGCAGGGCTATTGCCCGGATAGATCTGGATTCGGGTGAGTTTTTAATCGAAAAAGACTTTTCACTGGAAAATATAAAAAATGTGAACTCCTGGGGAAAATTTATTCTATATGCGTCAGATAAAAGCGGTTTGGAAAACATCATGGCAATGGACCGGAGCAACGGAGAAATCTACCAGGTATCATCACGTGTGAATGGCGTAAGAAAACCCACCATAGGCATCTATAATGGTGAAGAGACGCTGCTGTACAGTGAATATTCAGGAGGGAACGGAATGCAGCTTGCCCTGCAGAGGCTGGAAACGGATGCCTGGATTCCCGAAGAAAACATGAATATACTGTCTTTTACATATTATGGTGATGAAGGTCATGTTGAAGGTCCCGAGGGTTTTAATCTGGATAAAGTCAATTCAGAAGCAGTCATGTACGATGATGACGATGTTCTGGATTATTCGCTGGCGGGAAGCAAAGCCAATATCCACTCCTGGGGATTATCAACGGGAGAAGACTCATTTACAAGCCTGGCAGTTTCAATCAACTCATCTGATATTATGGGTACAATGGATTGGAGTCTCGGTGGTGAATATAATTTTAATGAAAAGTCTGTTGGAGCCTTTACTAATCTGAATTGGAGGCAATTTTACCCCGTTATAAGCTGGAGTAATAGATATCGGTTTAGAGAAATCGATTATGTGGATACTCATGATTTAAAAACATCTTTAACCCTTTCTATGCCTCTGAATTTGAGTCGTGATATCTGGTCTCATACTCTTACACCCATTGTCGGAGCAGGTTTCCAGGCTTTAATAGGGGCGGGAGAGACAAAAACAAGAGATTATGGACTCCCTGTAAATTATGGTCTTAAGTGGATATCGGTTCTTCCCGGCAGTTACCGCAGCATCAAACCTTTGCTGGGGATTGAAGCGAACCTATCTTTTGAACATAATCCTCTCAATATGGAGAATCACTTCTTTTCCAGTCAGTCTACAATTTATCTACCCGGCGGATTCAGAAATACCAGCCTTTCATTCAATGGTGCTTATGAAAATCAGAGCGGTAATTATTCCAGTAAAGTTCTCTTCTCCCGAGGATATGACGCAGAAACAATGGACCAGCTTATTCAGGTCGGCGGTAATTACTCCTTTCCTATCGCTTATCCCGATCTGGCACTTGGCTCTTTTCTGTACATTAAAAGATTTAAGGGAAATCTCTTTTATGATCAAACTATTGTATACGATGATTTTTCAAACAGGACATCATCCCAGTCAGTTGGAGCAGAGCTCAGTATGGATTTCACAGCATTCAATTTTACTAACCTGCCATTAAACCTGGGAGTTCGTTTTGCCTGGCTTATTGAGGAAGAGAAACCTCTCGTCCAGATTATGCTTATGAATTTCGGAATATGATTTAAGATTGAACCAAGGTTGATTGTCATTGATATAATAAAGGGACTGTATTCATTTTCCAATCTTCTTCTGAAAGAAGAGAGTGGAATAATATGTTAAATATCTTTACGTCTCTCTTCCTATGGGAGTGAGACGAGGCCACTGGAAAAGAG
>JADGDJ010000204.1 GCA_016744925.1 Spirochaetaceae bacterium | reverse complement strand
AATCGTGAGTATTGTATTTAGTACTCAGCTTTTTCTTGGAGCCGAAGAGAAAAAATCATTCTCTTCGGCAGATATTAAAGATAAAATTGCCCGGACAAAGGGCACTCTTGATCTGAAAAAGTTGATGATCTGGGATGTAAATCCTTCAGATTTAACAAAAGAAATAGTAGATTTCTGTAAAAAAGAAGAAATAGAAACATATCTTTGGCATCCAGTTCTTGCAGATATGAATAACATAGATGTTACGATTGAGAATATGGGACAAATCCCATTTAAAAATGATTTACATCAACTCTCTGGCATTTGGGATAAAATAGGTTTGGGAGAAGAGAATTTTCTCTTCATGGATCCTGTTAATGAAATTCAAAATAATGAGAATTACATGAATTTTACGAAGGCAATGAAAGAGTGTGATTTTGACGGCGTTTTTCTCGACAGAATGAGGTATCCATCACCGGCAAATGGGTTTGAATCAATATTTTCTACTTTTTTTTCATCATATTCATCTTATTGTCTAAGGCAGAATATTGATTTACAAAATGAAAAAGGTAAAATTTCCCGGTTCTATAATGAGATTCGGGAATGGGATGATTTTAAACTGGATAATTTCAAGAATTTTGAAGAGATTTTAGAAAATTTTAGTTCATTTTTCGAATATAAGAAAAATCAAATATATCGGAAAGTAAAATTCTATAAGCAATGGGCAATTAAAAAAGAGAAGAAAGTTGGATTAGATTTATTATCCTCCGGCCTCTCTTTCTTTACTGGACAGGATTATTCTCTTTTATCAACAGAATGTGATTGGATTAAAGATATGACCTATTGTTACGGAATGGGTCCAGCGGCACTGCCATTAGAGATCATCTGTTTAACCAATGGTTTCAGAAAGCTCTCTCCAAAAATATCTGAAAAGGCATTTTTGAAATTTCTGGGGCGTCATATGGGATTGGAACTGCCGGATAATTTATTACAAATACAGAACAATGGTGTAGATCCTATCAATGCCTTATTAGAGCTGAAAAAAGCCAATAAGATAATTGATAACAAAGTTCCCATTTACAGTGGGATTGAAATTGTAAACAGTTCGTACTTTTCAACCAAGATTACTGAAGAAATGGTGGAAGCTTATATGGACTCCCTTCTGGACAATGCCAAAGGTATTGTCGCTTCATGGAACATTCTTCATATTCCCGATAATCACTTTAAAGCACTAGAGAGGAGATTTAGATGATTGATGATGTGCTGACGATCCAGAATATAGATAAATCATTTTTTGGTGTCAAAGTTTTAGATGATATATCCTTCGATATAAAAAGTGGAGAAATACATGCCCTTCTCGGTGAAAACGGAGCAGGAAAATCTACTCTAATTAAGATAATAACAGGAGTCTATCATAGAGATAAAGGGACTATTTTGCTCAATGGTGAAGACTGTCTTTTTCAGTCTCCTTCTGAGGCATATAATAATGGTATAGGAGTCATTTTTCAGGAAGCCAGTTTAATTGAAGAATTATCAGTATTGGAAAATGTATTTCTCGGTATAGAAGAAAAAAATAAATTCAGTATTTTCGATAATAAAAAAATGGTTAGTAGGTATGACGTTTTATGCAAACGAATCGGTTTTAGATTTGAGCCGGAAACTATCGTGTATAACTTAACCGCAGCGGAAAAGAAGCTTGTTGAAATCATGAAGTGTATATCCAGAAATTCAAACTTGATTATAATGGATGAACCGACAGATGCATTAACAGATAAAGAATCAAAATACCTATTTTCAATTATTGCGGAACTGAGAAAAAAGAACATTACAATTATATATATTACACATTATCTCTCTGAGGTTTTCGAAATAGCGGATCGGGCAACAGTGCTAAAAGATGGCAAATTTATTGGAACAGTAGATGTTTCAAATGTATCAGAAGAGCATATTATAAAAATGATGGTAGGTGAAGATTTTCAAAGTAGTTCTGTAACAAAAAGCCAAAAGAACCATGATGAAGAAATTTTGAGAGTTGAGAATCTAAGCTTTAAGAACAGAGTGAAAAATGTATCATTTTCTGTTTTTAAAGGGGAGATATTGGGAATTACAGGCGTTATAGGAGCTGGGAAAACAGAACTTGCGATGACCTTATTCGGAGGTGCTAAAGCAAGTTCTGGTAGTATTTATATTAATAACAGGAAAGTTATTGTATCCAGTCCCCGGAAAGGAAAAAACCTTGGAATTGGACTTCTTCCCGAAGACAGGAAAAAGGTCGGATTAATTCAGGAGCATTCAGTCGTATCAAATTGTACTCTTACTTCCTTGAAGAAACATGTCTCTGCAGGGGTTATCTCTTTTAAATCTGAGAAAACAGCAGCAGAATCGATCGTTGAAAAAATGAATGTGAAACTAACCTCTGTATATCAGGATGCCAAAACACTCAGTGGCGGAAATCAGCAGAAAGTGATTATTGGTAAATGGCTCGAAGCTGATCCGGATATTATTATTATGGATGAACCTACGAGAGGTGTCGATGTCGGAGCAAAAGATGCCATTTATAAAATTGTCCAAAACCTTTCTGATAACGGGAAAACAATCATTTTTATCTCAACAGAAGTCTCTGAGATCGTCGGAATATCCGACAGGATTATGATATTGAAAAAGGGTCATATTCATGAGATCTGCAACCGCGGGGTTTCTGAAAAAGAGATCTATACCAAATTATTAGAAGGGGAAATACATGACTAATATTTTAGATTCCGGAGTACGGGATGGTTTTAGAAAATACGGAATAATGACAATATTCGGTGTTATCTGTATCATTATCGCCATAATTACTCCTAATTTTTTAACATCCAGAAATATTTTAAATATATTACGGCAAAGTTCAATTATCGGAATTATGGCAATTGGTACTACATATGTAATAATTGGTGGAGGTTTCGACATTTCTGTTGGTTCGACTCTCGCACTGTCCGCCGCTGTTGTTCTGGGTCTGCAGGAATTTATGCCCTGGGGTGCAGCTGTTGTCATTGCTCTTGCTGTCGGTTCAATGGTTGGTTTAGCCAACGGTTTGCTGGCGGCCAAGGCTAAAATTGTTCCCATTATCGCAACACTGGGAATGATGACAATTGTTCGGGGATTAACATATTTATATACCGGAGGATATCCCATAACAGGATATTCAAAAAGTTTCAGGTTTATTGGTTCTGGATATATTGGCCCTATACCTTTCCCCATTATTCTTCTGTTGCTAATGGTGGGATTCTGGCAGTTCAACCTTAAAAAAACTCCATTGGGCAGGTATTCCTGTGCTGTCGGGGGCAATAAAGAAGCCACAAGGCTTTCGGGGGTTTCTGTCGATTTCTATCAGATAATGACATTTGTCATTGGAGGAGGTATGGCTGCTATGGCAGGTATTGTCTATGCATCGAGATTGAATTCTGCTACACCTCTTGCGGGGCAGGGATATGAACTGGATGCCATCGCAGCGACCGTAATCGGAGGAACAAGTGTCTCCGGTGGAGAGGGAAGTGTAGTGGGAACTTTGATCGGTGTGTTAATTCTATCAATCATTGGAAATATGTTTAATCTTTTAGGTGTACAGGTTTATATTCAATATCTTGTCAAAGGAATAATTATTCTCTTTGTCGTAGGTATCGATTCAATGAATAAAGCGAAAAAATCCAGAGTATAAGAGTCTTTGGTATAAATATGATAAAAAAGGAACTGTGAAATGAAACAACTAATCGGTAAAAACAACAAAGTTAATTACGGATGTATTGATGAATCGATCGAATGGAATTACAAAGATTTTGTTCTTAGGGATTTTTTTAACAAGGAAATAAAGGGTCTAAAAAAGAAACTGGCTTATCATCAATTTAACTATATAGGTATAACAGCCGGGGATTATATTGTCGGTTTTGCCATTGTAGACCTGGGAGCCATAAAAAATGTGTTCGGATTCCTCTATAAAATGGGGGAGGGAATCATTCTAGAATCTGACGACAAATGTCTTGGTTCATCAAAAAAGATGGATTTTCCCCGGAATCCCGATTCATACACAGCCACTTTTCAGGGGGGTAAAACATCTCTCCTTATCGATAAAGATCACAAGAAAGGAATCCTGACTATAGACTGCAGTTTTAAAAACCGGTTAAAAGTCAAAGGCAGTTTCCTCTATTCAATGGAGACACACCAGCCACTCAGAGTTCTCAATCCTAGTGATCCCAACCGCTTTACTTTTACCGAAAAATGCTCTCCTCTGAGCGCAGATACATTTGAAATGTCCCTCGATGGTGAGAATCTCCCTTTTGAAAGCAAAGCCGTTACAGCCATATATGACTGGACTGGGGGCTATCTCCGACGTGAGACAAACTGGTATTGGACTGCCTTCGGTGCTTTGTTGCCTGACGGAACAAGTATCGGAACCAATCTGGCAGCCTTTGTTAATGAAACATATTTTTCTGAAAATGCTTTCTGGATAAATAACAAGAGAACAAGAGTGTCTAGAGTTATTTACGATATTGATCCTCTCGATCCCTATAAGAGCTGGCATGTATACGATGAAGCCGGAACTCTGGATCTCACTTTTAATCCCGAGGGTGAGAGAAATGACAAAATTAATGCAGGACCTCTGGTTAAAACTATTTTTCGTCAGTTTATCGGAACTTTTGAAGGATATTTCCAACCGGAAGGGGGCAGGAAAGTAAATTTTAGTGATGTAAAAGGATTTTGTGAAATTCACAGAGCTATCTGGTAGAGTTTGCTACTATGGTACTGACAGAGTTCTAGATTCCGGAAAAAGGAATTTCTCTGTCAGTTTCAGCCGTTTGGATGGGATTCTTTTCTCCTGTAATTAAGATCGGTATACTCTTAAACAGTCCTTCTGTATAGTGGCTTAATAAAGTTTAAGGAGATCTCTTATGACAATACTTGATATGATTGCGTCTGCCTCATCTGATCAGTACTGGCCGACATCCTCTGTAGTAAGACTTTTTTTAATAGAAGTTTTAAAAGACTTTGGGTTTAAGGAGAAAGAATCGGAGGAGACGAATAACTACCAATTTAGTTTTATGGATGAAGTTCTAACCTGTACTTTTGAACAGACTGATACGACCATGTTTATAAGCGTTGAGATGTTAGGGCAGGAGACTTATATGCGTTTAAAAGATAAGATGATATTAGCTGATATTAAAGAGCAGCTGATATCTCTACTCAATAACTTGTTTGAAGAATTGAGAGAGGGTGGTGAACTCGATGAGTTTCTTTTAGAACTCTAGTGTGAAGATTTCAGCCTGAGTCTAAATAACTTATTGATTCCCTTTATATTCTTAATGTTATACTTGTGCAGAAACATGCCATAGACACCCCAATTCATTTAGTTATTCTCAAGGATTATTGTTGTATAATAGCCCTTGAGAAGGATATTGATTCCTGTAGAGAAAAAGTAAACGAAGATTGAGCATCTCTCCCCCGTATTCAATAAAACTGTTGTCCCAATCCAGAGGGACTTCGTTTACGATAATGTCGTAACGACGGTGGTGTCCTTCCGGATAGCTATCATCGAGACCGAGAAAGAAGGACCAGATTTTTTTGACTTTGACGATGGAAGATGTTCCGGAATTATCTATTATCTCTATGAATTGGTTATTTTTAAGAAGATCAATACAGTAAATTGCACTTAGGGCATCAAGAGAAAAAGGGTCGGGTTCAGGAACGATGATGGAATCAGGACCTGTTTCAGGTGCCGTTCCGTTCTGAGCGTAAAGTTTACTTCCCAATGGTAGAATTAGAAATAGGAAACAAACGATCAGATTGAAGTACTTAATATTAAATAGATTGCCTGTAATTCTCATTTTTGATTTGTAAATTTGACCTTTTCCTTCAAGCGATTAAATTTCAGTCACAATTATTGTTAGGGCTTAAGCCGGTTACCAGTGAACATGGTCCTATAAAAAATTGTAATATCTTTTACAATCTTCAATCTTATACTGTCTATGGTCAAGCAACAAAAATCACTACATTTGAAAACACTCGTTGTTCAGGTTCTTGTTATTGGAACAAATTCCTGAAAACTGCATTGCTATGAATTAGAATAAACGGCAGAACTCTGAAAAACTGTCATTTATTCATAAATGTCCGGTTAATGTCGTTACTAAGACATTCTCAATTCTGTTTAACGGCTGCAGTATGAAAGGAATCTTATTATATTGGAGAATTTTATGAAACAACCTGAAATTGGAAAAGTTGTTACTCAGCTGAGGTTGCAGAAAGGGATGACACAGGAAAAACTAGCGGAGTCATGTGATGTCAGTACAAGAACTATACAGCGCATTGAAAGCGGGGAAGTGGATCCAAGGTCATTCACCTTAAACAATTTGAGTATCATTTTGGAGTACAATTTCAATAATGAGAATAATAGAAATGATATATTCTGGATTACAGTCATGCATCTGAGTTCCATGTTTTGTTTTGTTCTTATCCCGTTGCTCATCTGGTCATTCAGAAAAAAATACAGCATGAAGATTAATGAACACGGAAAAGATGTGTTAAATTTTCAGATATCCATGACTATATTTCTCTTCGGATGTGCTATTTTGCCGGGAATAACTTTTTGGGTAATGGAAATGATGTTTGAGATTATTTCCTTCAGAATACTAATTTTAAGCACCATTCCCTTATTCTTTATGGGATTCATTTGCTTTTTTCAGGGATTATTTAATGCGTTAAAGGTGTTAAATGACAAATCATATAAATATGTACTCTCCATACCCTTTCTTAAATAAAACTTGGACTGATACAGTCTCAGGGATAAAGAACTGGCAGGTCGTGTCATATTTTATATTACATTATGCTGTAGCTGGGAGCTTCACCGTTTCTTTTTCTCTGCGCAGGGAACGCAAATCAATGTTTCGGGAACTGCCTGAAGCCTACCAAAAGGGATCTCCTCTTTACATCGAACGCATATGCCGTAATTGCCATCTTCCATTCTTTTTAAGGCATTTTTCAACTTTTCCAATCTCAATTTAACATTGACATGTCTGGCTTCATTTACACTTTTTTCCCCGATTGCTTCCATTCTACTCAAACGGCCGATCGCGACACTGGGTTCAATTGGTTGCGTAGCTTCTTCCAGATAAACATTGCTATTATCCATTTGAATGAGTAATTCATTAATCATTTCTTTCAGTTCTGAGTATTCGATATCGGTCATGTATATCAGCTTATCACAATTAAGCAAAATAAAACCGCTGCTTTATTGTACTTCTGCTCGCCGGAATTTAAGTCCTGCTGAATGAATGAGGCTTTGGCACTCAGCAAGCTAATTTATTGATTAAAAGATATTACTTTCAATTCTATTCTGATAATATGACATAGAAAACCAAGGAGTATTGATGAAAAGTAAATGGAAAATGGAAAATAAGGCAGTATTAGTTGTTCTTCTCTCAGCAAGCAGTTTGTATGTTACAAGCGCTAATATCACATCATCTCTGCCCATTATGGTAGATGTCTTCAAAAATATTCCAGGGGCAGAGCTCTTTGTTAAGTTGGCTCTTACCTTACCAGCCTTATTTATCGCTTTTATCGCTCCCATTTCGGGTAATATCAGTGACAGGTTTGGAAGAAAGAAGGTTCTGATCATAGGCCTCATCCTTTATGGGGTTGGCGGGTTTTCCCCTTTTTTTCTAAAAAATCTGAGCCTTATTCTTGTGAGCAGAGCTCTTTTGGGATTGGGGCTTGGTTCTCTTTTCTCCACAGCAACCGCATTGATTGGTGATTACTTTTCAGGCAACGAAAGAAGAAAGGTTCTTAGTTTGCAGGGCGCATTTGTCAGTCTCGGCGGATTATTGTTTGTCGGAGGATCGGGATTTCTGGCAGGAATCAACTGGAGATTCCCATTTATATTATATCTGGTATCCTTTTTGATTTTACCAGCGGCGGTATTCATATTAAAAGAACCTGAAACCCATAGAAC
>JADGDJ010000203.1 GCA_016744925.1 Spirochaetaceae bacterium | reverse complement strand
TTAACGGTTAAGCCGCCAGGAATAATATTCGGGATATGTTTGTCTTTCTGTTTATTGATTGTGCGCCACAATTTTTTTATAGCAGAAATGGCGGTGGGGTCCGGGGCGGCCATGCCGTCCGGGGTTTCCAGGATAACATTACTTCCTATCCCCTGCTCAAAAAACAAAGAAGTAAAAGACTCTATCAATAGCGCCTGTTTTATAGTCTCTTTGTGTTGGACAATAATAGACTTCCCTGAAATCCCATCACCTGAGTTCATTACTTGCCAAATCTCATGCCTGGTATAAACGATCGTTTTTGAACCTGTGAAATAGTAATAGAGATAGTCTCCCGTTAATTCATCCCACCTCTTGTCCACATATTCAGCCGTTAGAGGATGAAGACCAATGATATTACCAGAAATGCCCCGCTCGATGAGACAATAAAAGTTCCCTTCCAGGATCAAATCACGAACAAGGTATTCCCAGAAATCAAAAGAAGTCATGTAATTGTTTGGCTTGGAATGAATCAGCCTGTAAAGAAAGTGGCTTAGATCCTTTTCCCTACTATCCCCAATTCTTTTGAAAACGTGGAGAGGCAAAGTTGCGACAATCTGGCTAATTATTTTCACAGCAGAACTGAAGGCCGGGATAGACAGCGCGGTCTCTTTGTTGACTGTTATTGATCCTGTTAATTTCTGAGCAAATATAGCCGGATCAAACTGGCTCAGTTTAATAGATTCAGCCCGTTCTATGGGTTTTTTTTCTCGCCTGGATAATTTCATATTTTTTAATTGCCTTTTTCACTATCGTTTTTTAAATATTCCTTGGCCCATGCGTTTAGGGGGTTCTCATTTCTTATAGTGTTTTCATCCTCATTTTTTCTCTCGAGGCTTTTTGCCCATGCGTTTAAAGGGTTCTCTTTAACCTCTGGCTCTCTCAATCCATCTTCGTTATCACGCATTACTTTGTGAGCAATTACAGAGGTGATTACCAGGTCAATTTTGTTAGATTTTTTATGATCTCTTTTTAGTGGAATTATATTTTCGTGGTGGTCCGGCTTAACAACGGCGTTAGACATACACCAGGCCATAACAGGGTTATTGTCGATAACCTGGGAATCTTTTACTGATCTTTCCCAGGATTTACACGGTTCAGAGAAATAAGCCATACCTTGTTTGATCGGTATCATTTGAAGACCCTCAGCCTCGATAAACGAAATTATATTTCCAGATTTATAGGGGTCATATCCGATCTCGATAATGTCATACAACTTCGCATCGGAGAGTAAATCGTCAATTAAAACTTTGTGATCGGTTACAACTCCGGCGGTTGCAGTTACATATTTATCCCGTACCCATGTGTAATAATTCGAGTTCTCCATTCTCTGCTTTTCTGGTAAAGTCTCTTCCGGTAGGTAGCACTTGTGAATGGCGACAATCTTCCCATTGTCCAGGGGGAAATATAATGTGTACCCGGTGAGGTCCGAAACTCCCGCCAAGTCAATTCCCCCATAACATCGTCGGCCAATCAACTGGGACAGAACGAATTCTTGATTGCACAGTTTCCACTCTTTTTCACTAATCCAAGTTTCTTCTGAATCGGTTGACCAGAGATTTAAGTTTTTAGTTTTGAATGAAATTTCTTTTGTGAATTTCTGAGTAGCTTCATTGTATTGGTCTTGAAGGTATTCCAGGGAAACAGAGACATGAAGGTTGGGATTTGATTTCCCCCAAACCTCCTGATCTTCCCAACCGTCACCCTCATCTAACTCGAATATCATCGGAAGAAGTGTTTCGTCTGTAAACTCTCCAGATAAAACCTTTTTACATCTTTGGTATTCTTCATAAGCTGCACCTTTTGAATAACCAGCGGTGGTGATCATGAACATAATCGGCTGAGACCTGGCCCCCATACCATCCTGATAAACATCGATAAGGTCGAAATTTTTCATTGCGTGGACTTCATCCGCTATGACCAGGGAAGGGTTAAACCCGTCGGCCCTTCTCGACTCGGCGTCCATTGGCGTATAAATGGCATCACCAATTTTTATATCGTTTTGGTGAATCGTTACATACTTCTCTCCATTGGGGACCTGGCCAACAATACCTTTGATTTTGTTATAGATAAGCTTCGCCTGGTCTCTTTTTGTTGCAATTGAATAAACCTCTTCAGCTTCCCCAAACCTGAGATGATACAAGACAATCCCAGCTCCCAGGATAGATTTTCCGGCTTTCCTGGCCACCTGGATATAGCATTTTTTATGCTTCCGAAGTCCGTCTTTACTTTTTTTCCAACCGTAAAGCATAGCCAACAAAAAGGCTTGCCAGGGCTCAAGGATTATCGGGAGTCCTCGAAACTTATCTTCATAATGCTTTAGAGATTCGACAAAGTTAATAACATGATCAGCCGATTCTTCGCAGAAATAATAGGCTTCATTCTGCAAATCTCTTTCATGTCTGGCGACAAGCTGCCTAATGGTTTTTGAATATTGCCCAGGGTTATTTTTAACGTCCTCAATATATGCAAAATATTTTTTCACGGAAACCTATTTAACCAGTGACGGGGCAAAGGGATTTTTTTCTTTCTCGGGCTCTTTTTTGACCTGGATCTTTGAGCGCTCAATTGGGGAGACTCCAAGCTTATAGACAATTTCTGAATAATTTTTATAGCAAGAGTTTAGGGTACTCATGACTATATTGTTTTGAGAAGTTTTCCCATTAAAAAAAGTAAAGAGATCTTTCTTTTTTGAAAGCTCAATAGACAGCTCTTTAAACGTTCCGTAAAATACACATGCTTGCTCTATCAACCCAAGGTCAACAGTCTTCAAAAGAGACATTGCTATCATCCCCGAGAGAAGCCTTTTCCACTCCGCTTTTCCATGCCTATTTAGATGAGATGGAGGCTTTGGGGCTTCTTCTAAATCTGCACCTTCTGGCGTTGCGTCCGGGTCTCCGTGTCGGGCTTTCCGATAGGTCCCATCGTCGATATGTTCTTGAATAGATTTCATAAAATAATACCTCCTTTAAGTGTGATAAAACCCTTAAAAAGAGACCCCTTGCTTGAAAATGGCAGTATAAAAAAACGCACCACTACGACATGATGTGTGTATTTTCCATTTTTTAAGATTCAAAAGACCCCCTATTAATTCATAGTGTTCTTGCTGTTTAAGTTTTCTTTTATCGTCTTCTTCGAGTGACAAGACTTGCATAAACTTTGGAGTGGACCATACCAGAACTTGTTTAAATCACCCTTGTGATCTTTGATGTGATCAGCTACTGAAGCCAGGGTTATACGACTATTTTTTAAACAATCTTCACATAATGGCTGGGCATCAAGCTGCTTCAATCTTCTCTTTTTCCACCGCGCAGTATGATAGAGGTATTGCCATTCGCGACTCTTCCATTCTTTCTTTACTGTCTGCTTTCTCTTGTGCAATGCACAGTACTTATCTCTAAAAGGAATGCGAGTAGAGCACCTGGGATGATTACAAATATTCATCGGTGACATAAATCTTCTCCTTCATTTCAACCATGAATTCCTTTACCTTTAGTCGCAGAGCTTTGGGCTTTATTTTGTATAACTGAGTCTCATAGCGGCGGCCCGAGTCCAGAATATCAAATACAGATTTCTTTAATTCTGGGCGCCTTTCCAATTCATCAAGGAGAACACTCATCACAGGGATAGACTCTATATACTCACCTTCCATAATTTCAGCCATTTTGTTTGGGGGGAGATAACACCAACGTTTTTCTTTCCGCGCTTCCTGATCGAATAGCGCTCCGATTAAGTGAAGCCTTATGAGAGAATAGAAAGATATATCAACCTTGAAGTCCGGGATGATATACTTCTTTGCCATATACTCAAGGGCCGTTTGCATAACCACTTCTCTACGATCTACAGGGAGATACAAACTATTCTCAATCAGAAGCGTATTGAGAATCATTTTAGTCAGCTTTTCAATCTCTACCATGAGAGTGGAGAAATCCATCTTTGAACGTGAAGCAAGATAATACTCTTGCAATTTGAATAGTTTTTCTTTGTTATTCACTATTTTTAACTCTTTTTTTAATTGTATTTTTATATTTTTGGCAGCTCTTCCCAGTCAAGCTGCTCTTGATTGTACATATCCTGAGTTACAGTTGTAGAAACGTGTCCCAAATGTTTTGAGACACCTTTTACTTTCCCTGTTTCCTCTATCATATGGGTTGCGAAAGAGTGCCGAAAAAAATGAGGTGTCACTCTTCTTCCTAAATACTTCCACCCATTTTCTCGAACAACTCTCTCTATGTAAGTCAGATCATATTTTTCATTATTAACAGTCTCAAAGAGGTAGGTTAAGCCTGAGTAAGTACGCTGAATGTTATTGAGCAATGTGATGGGGATTCTTACTTTTCTTTCTTTTGAACCTTTCCCAACGATACGAACAATCACATAGTTTTTAGTCCTCTGAAGATCCGTGTTCTTCACACCCAATGCTTCACTTATTCTGCAACCAGTTATGTAAAAGAATTGGATAAGATAACCCACTCGATCACTCGACTTTTCAATGAGAAACTTTATCTCTTCTTTTGATAGCACCTTCGATGGGTCAACAGCTTTAGAATTGATCTTCATTCGTTTTATAGCGTTCAATTCTCTTTCCTTGGTAAACTGATCAAGAACATTAAACGCCTGGTCTCCAGACTCTTGAAATAGAAACCTGAGCCGTGACTTGATTGCAGAAATTCTCCTGTTGATAGTGGATGCTGATTTTCCAGAAGAAGCCAGAAACAAAGCCCAGGCTTTTAGAGAATCAATACCAACACACTGACTGGTCCTGGTAATGTAATCAACGTAGAGCTTTGAATCTGTCTTGTAGTTATCATCGATGTTTAAGATTTTTTTAATTGTATTTTCATCCATATTTTTTTAATTAGTTTTTTAAATTATTTATTTACTTCTTTCCAAACAGACCGTGAAGAAAATCGTATAGATCCTCAGCACCATCAAATGGTAAGAACAAGCTATAGTCTCCCATTGCCATTTCAGAACCTTTTCTACATATCCTAATGTCTCCAGCATCAAGCCTTAATTCTGCATACCCGAACTTTGATAAGTTCTTATTTGGGTAATAAGGTTCATTATTCTTCCATGTTTCATGCTTCTCAACCAACTTTTCTATCTTTGCCATTTAACCTCCCTGTTAAACGAAAACTATCAGTTTTTTTCATTATCTCTAAAATCAGCTCTAATGCTGTTTCTGTTGTACTAGAACCCGATTTATCCAATATTTCCCAAGTACAAGTAATTATTCTTTTCTGTACCTAGGAGGGATAAGAAGAAAGGGGCATGCAGGTCTGTAATTCCCTCTTTCCTTACTTCTCCTTTTTCTGATTCATTACCTGATGTCTTAAACGGATAACTTCTACTCTCAGTTCTTTATTCCAGATAGTGAGCTGCTTAATCCGATCTTTAGAAGTAATCCTATGCTTGGGCTTCTTATGGATCTGCCTGATCATGCACACTCTTTTGTAATTTGCTCTCTGGATGATATACTTCCTATCCTCACCTAGATCTTTAGCGACCACATCTGGTCCGTTAGTAGGGTAGTGCTCTCTGATATAGGCATCTATCTCTCGGACACGCTCAGGTTTTCTTTTATTTTTTCTGTTATATTCCATATTTCTTCTCTCCGTTTCAATTTTCATCATTGGTTTAACCAGTAGCTTCCCTCTGCCTCTGGACATCATCCCACCATTCCCGATGCTCTTCGGCTTTAACTGGATCATTGAACTCATTACCCGGCAAAGTGCATCTTGGGCAGTAATTCAGTGTCCCGCTGTCTGGTTGAATAGATCCACAAACTGGACAGACACGGATAAGCTTCTCTTTTTTAACTTTTTCTTTCGGGGAGAACTCATGCGATTTGGTTAAAAAATCTGGTAAATCAGATTCACAGAACCGGCGTATTTGTGCAGACTTCTTTTTGGATTTGTACTGATCAAACTTATCCATCACCCATTTGTAATTTCTAATTTTGCTGTAATGCTCCAGTGAGGCTTTTGCTACAGGTGGGAAAAAGAAAGGGCCTTTTCCATCAATCTCAACGAGAGACTCTAGATGCTTTATCAATTCTGGTATTTCAGAAAAGCTCACCGCAGGTGGAGAGAAGGAAGTTTCTTTCTCGCACGGAGTTTCTTCTTTCTCTCTTTTTATAAGTTTCCTTTCTCTTTCCTTATTAGTTTGTTCGTCGAAACCGCTGGGGTGGTTCGACCGGTGAGCCGTGATCGACCCCTCCGGTGTACTTTCTGCATTTTCTACCGGTGGGGAACTTTCAACCCCTCCGGTTTCAATTAATAGAGTCTCTGCAATTTCTGGCTCCAATTCACCACTCAGTTCAATCTCTATTACTTCAGGAGCTTCCTGATTCTCTCTTTCCGTCTTCCTGTATAACCAGGCAGATAATGACTCCTCATCCCACATTCGTTTTATTAATATTGTAGTTGAGCCGAATTTCCCTGATTTATTATCTTTGTCCTGTATATATTCTATGAGACCAGCACCCTTGAGAAATGATTTTATTCTTCTCAAGGTTTTATCTCCCCAACCGAGACCTCTCATTAGATAACTATTGTTGGCTTTTACATTACAACTGCCATATTGCATACGGGATGTAAAAACGAGATGTTCATATAGTTCTTTCCCTAATCGTCCGTCTTTTCCATGAGCCATAAAAAACTTATATAGACCAACAGAAATGACGATTACATCATCGTCACAGTCCATTTTTATATTGTAGTTAATTTCATAATCCCCTGATAATTTTGAATTATCATTTTGGGGCTTATCTGAGTTTTTCCTCTTTGAGGAATTAGTCAACTTTTAATCTCCATTTTATGTTTTTTAAATCTACTCCTTCTTCTGCCAATAGACGCTCATACGCCTTAAGGCGTTGTTTTAAATTGCGATTCTTTTTATTTAATTGGCTCCCGAATCGTCGCTGCCATTTCAAAGATCCGGCAAGTCTGGACGTGTATTCCAATAACTGGGAATAGTCGCTTGGCCTAGGCCGGTCTCTATCGGTAAAGGTTTTAAGTTCATCTAATATCGCCACATTTATTCCTTTAATTTCACTGTCATATCGGCAATGCTTTGTTCGGTGATAGCACTATCCATTCTTTCTCTTACTCTGTAGTAGGCTGCCAAAAGTGGCGCCCCTATTGGGGTAAGTTTACCTTTGGTTAGTTTCTCCATTGTATGGATGTTAAGGACCATGTCATACAAGCCCATGAACTTTCCACAATTGTACTGAAAACTATCTGGCTCTGAATCAATTAGGTCCTCGTATTGTTTAGCCAGATAGAGAATCATTTCTCCTGAAAGGGGCATCTTAGGAAGGCGAGTATATTTGTCAGGTTGGTCATCATATTTCCCTTTTACCTCGTTGTAAGCCGAATTGATTGTTTTCTTTCCTGTACGGACTTCTTCCTTTATTTGATCAGTACCTTCTTTTTCAATAGCTCTTGCTTTCTTTACTTTTGTTGGGGAAGTACCGGTTAGCTCGGCAGTTCTCTCAGCTGAAGTACCTCGATTTAAATTAGGTTCAGTTGAACCTTTTTTCCGACCTCTGGTCTTTGTCTCATCTATTGCGTGAATGTACGAGTACAATTCCGAGTCAGTTATGTTCCTTCTATCTCTTTGGAGGTGAATTGCATAATCGAGTGCTTCCTGATCATTGGAGAATTCTTTCTTAATTACTGGTATAGTTTCTATTTCGGATTGAATACTTCCTTCTCTCCTGGTATGTCCATCAATGGTGGCGTATCCATTAGGAAAGACACCAAGCAAGACTGGAAACTCTTTGTCATATCCATTCTTTCTCATATCCGTGACTATATCCCTTAGAGTATTCTCGTTAATCGGGAATAGATCCATAAAAGGTTCTCTGACTGGTATGTCTTGCGGTCTCCACATTTCCGGTGCTTGACCTTTAAACTCTTCGATCTGTTC
>JADGDJ010000412.1 GCA_016744925.1 Spirochaetaceae bacterium | reverse complement strand
CCCCTGGGATATGCACACCCCGAAGTAGTGGGAGAACCTGAACTTACTGTTGGAGAGGATTTCTCTTTCGAAGTAACTTATGATATTTTTCCTGAATTTAAACTAACTGAATACAAAGGTCTGGAACTTAAAGAAACGCAGGTTAGCGTTACGAAAAAAGACGAAGAAGCCGAATTAAAAGCTATTCAGGAGCAAAACTCTGTTGTAATGGATAAAAAAGATGGAAAAGTCGCTGACGACTCCATTGTTACTGTAGATTATGCAGAACTCGATGATGATAAAAATGTCCTGGAAGGGAAAAGCCGTGAAGATTTTGTTTTCACTGTGGGAACCGGATACAATACCTATAAAATCGATGAAGAAATCAAAGGCATGAAAAAAGATGAAGAGAAAATCATCGAGAAAGATTATGCCGAAGATTTTGATGACAGCGAACTTGCCGGACGAAAAGTAGCCATTAAGGTACTTGTCAAAGCGGTTAAAGAAAAAATTCTCCCCGAGCTCGATGATGAATTGGCTCAGGATGTTGATGAGAAATACGAAACTCTTGAAGATCTGAAAAAAGCTCTGAAAAAGCAGTGCAAGGACAGAGCGTCTGAGAAAGTGGAAGCTGAACTGAGAACCCAGGCCGTTGAAAAACTCGTCGAAGCAACAGAAATTTCAATCCCCTCTTCTATGATTTCCGTAGAGCTTGAAAACAGCTGGAAAAATTTTGTACAGCAGTCCAGAATGCAGGAAGAACAGCTTCTCGGTTTTCTTCAGATGCAGGGACAGACAAAAGAGCAGCTGCTTGAAACATGGAAAGACGACGCGGTTAAAAGTGTTAAAGGTCAGCTGATCATCGGTAAGATACTTGAAGAAGAGAAAGTTGAGATCGACGATAAGGAATTTGAAGCGGAACTGCAGAAACAGGCCGATATGTACAACATGCCGATTGAAGAAATGAAAAAATCATTTGGCGAAAACAACCTTAATGAGTATCTTAAGAACGATATGAAGACCAAAAAGATTTACGATCTTCTTATCAAAGAAGCCAACGTTGTTAAAGGTGACAAAGTCAAATACGCCGATTATATCAAAGGCTAATTATATAAATAAGGATCTGCAGAATGAATGAACAAAACAGCACATTAGTACCAATGGTGGTCGAACAGACAGGTATTGGAGAACGATCTTACGATATTTT
The DNA here is from genome assembly GCA_016744925.1 of Spirochaetaceae bacterium. Taxonomy (GTDB): domain Bacteria; phylum Spirochaetota; class Spirochaetia; order DSM-2461; family DSM-2461; genus Spirochaeta_F. Next base: position 802 of record JADGDJ010000412.1, on the reverse strand, counting down.
CTCACGGCTCTTAAAAGACCGGGTAATTTTTTTAGATGGTGAAATTAATGATGTTACTGCAGATCTCGTTGTAGCTCAGCTGCTGTTTCTCGAATCTCAGGATCCGGAAAAAGATATAAACCTTTATGTCAATTCTCCCGGAGGTTCCGTAACAGCAGGGCTGGCGATCTACGACACTATGCAATATGTTAAACCCAATATCGTGACTATATGTATGGGTCAGGCGGCCTCTATGGGTGCTGTAATACTCGCTGGTGGAGCTGCCGGAAAAAGACTGGCCCTCCCCTCTTCAAGAGTGATGATTCATCAGCCATGGGGTGGTGTTCAGGGTCAGGCAAGAGATATTGGAATCCAGGCAAGAGAGATTGTCAGACTGAAAAAAATGCTTATCAGCTACTTCGCCCATAACACGGGGAAAACCGAAGAAGTAATCTCAACAGATCTGGAAAGAGACTTTTTTATGTCTGCGGAAGAAGCCACAGAATATGGAATCGTAGATAAAATTTTAAGAAGAGATGCAAATGGCCAGATCGAAAAATAAAGACATGAAAGTATGTTCTTTCTGCGGAAAGACATCTGATTCAGCAAAAAAGCTGATAGCCGGACCGGGAGTTCACATCTGTGACGAATGTGTCAATGTATGCAACAAAATCCTGACTGAAGAAAACGACCTTATATCGGCCGATTTCGATGAAGAACTTCCCACACCTAAAGAGATTAAGGCATTCCTTGATTCGTATGTTGTCGGGCAGGAAGTTGCTAAAAAAGTTCTATCAGTTGCTGTTTACAACCACTATAAGAG
>JADGDJ010000411.1 GCA_016744925.1 Spirochaetaceae bacterium | reverse complement strand
ATATTGAGCTCTTCTCTGATGATATCAACCATTTCGAAAAGTACTTTTTTCTCATCTTTGTTTCTTGTCACAAGGTGCAGAGCTTTCAAAGGTTGTCTTGTTTTCAGATTGTGCATGCTCCGCAAAGCTCTACCCATGGAAACTGCCTGCTGAGTGAGGCTCATTTTCAGTTCCAGTTCTTCATCTCTCGCACTGACATCTGATAAAGGATAGTCACAGAGGTGAATAGATTCGGGCATATTTTCAGTTTTAAGATTCTGATAAATCTCTTCTGTTACGAAGGGTATGATGGGAGCGGCTATTTTAATGACAGTCATCAGAGCATGATAGAGAGTACCGTAGGCCTGCATTTTATCACCGTCGTTCTCACTCTTCCAGAAACGTCTTCGAGATCTTCTGATGTACCAGTTGTTGAGCTGGTCGATGAAAGAGACGATCGGTCCGATGGCCTTCTGCACTTCATAGGCTTCGAGCTGTTCGGTAACATCGGCTACCATTTTTTCCGTTTCCGAAAGGATCCACTTATCGAGAGGATTCTCAGGATTGGCCGGTTTGGATGATGGTCTCACCTTATCGATATTGGCGTAGGTGATATAAAAGCTATAGGCATTCCAAAATGGGATGATTATGCTTTTGAGCACTTCTTTAACGCCGTCATTGGAAAATTTAAGGCCTTCACCGCGGACACAGGCTGAGTTCATAAGGAACAATCTCAGCGCGTCTGCACCATACTCTCCTATAACAAGCATGGGGTCGGCGTAATTCCTTTCAGACTTGGACATTTTCTTTCCGTCTTCCGCCAGAACCAGTCCGTTTACGACAACGTTCTGAAATGCCGGTTTATCGAAAAGTGCTGCTGCCAGAATAGTCAGTGTATAGAACCAGCCACGAGTCTGATCGAGGCCTTCGGAAATAAATTCCGCAGGAAAATTGGCTTCGAATTTCTCTTTGTTTTCAAAGGGATAATGGTTCTGAGCATAAGGCATAGATCCCGATTCGAACCAACAGTCCAAAACTTCGGGGATGCGTTTCATGTCTGCACCGCATTTGCATTTTATGAGAAGGTCATCGACAAAATGTTTGTGCAGGTCATCGACCTCTTTACCAGTGCGCTCTTTCAGTTCCGCACGGCTTCCGATACACTCAGTATCACCGCAATCGGGACATTTCCAAACGGGGATGGGGTTTCCCCAGTATCTGTTTCGGGAGATGGCCCACTCTCTCGCATCGGCGAGCCATTTTCCGAATCGCCCCTGTTTCAGATGTCCCGGAACCCAGTTGATCTGGTTATTGGCATCAATCATTTTCTGCTTGATTGAAGGAACGTCTACAAACCATGAGCTTATAGCTCTGTAGATAAGAGGTGACTTACATCGCCAGCAATGAGGATAAGAGTGAAGATACTGGTCTCTTTTGACAAGTTTCCCCTCTTCTTTCAGTCTGTTGATAATATCTTTATCACATTCTTTTACATATCTTCCGGCATAATCGGGAACTTCATCTGTAAACTGACACTCATCATCGATGGGGCATTTTACATTTATTTCTGTTTTTTTAAGAGTATTGTAGTCATCCTCACCGAATCCGGGAGCTGTGTGAACAAGACCCGAACCGTCATCAGTTGTAACGTAGTCCGCAAGGTATACCTTAAAGGCTCCGTTATCCGCCTCTTCTGAGAAATAGTCGAAGAGAGGCTCATAGGACATGCCTTCCAGTTCGCTTCCTTTGTATCGGGCTACAACCTCATAGTCCTCTTCATTTTTATAATATGCTGACAGTCTCTCTTCTCCGAGGATAAAGAAATCATCACCATCTTTTACTTTAACGTATTCTATTTCAGATCCCGCAGCCAGCGCCAGATTTGATGGAAGAGTCCAGGGAGTGGTTGTCCATGCCAGAAAATAGGTATTCTCTTCACCTTTTACTGCAAATCGAACTGTAACGGCAGGGTCATGTACATCCTGATATCCACCGAGATTCAATTCATGATTGGAGAGTACTGTGG
>JADGDJ010000202.1 GCA_016744925.1 Spirochaetaceae bacterium | reverse complement strand
TATTTAATCTCAGGCCGAAGCCCGCGATTATTATCATAAATAATTTGAAACTCAAAAGATCACTTTTGTTTCGTATTCTCTTCCCTTCCCTGATATACAAAATAATAATCCACAACTTGCGAATATCATCTTTATGCTAAAGAACTGCTTTTCGAGTTGCCCCTCAAGCACGAGAGGTAATCTACTAAATAGCCAAAAAACAGTCAACATGAATTCGAAAAAAATAAATTCTTTTTTAGTTTTTCAGAAATTCTGTGCTAAAAAGAATTATCCTCTATATATAGTTTTTAATATTGAGTTGTTTACTTCTTTTATGTATTTTGTATTTATGAGAATTCTTTTTATTGGCGAAATAGTTGGGAAAGCCGGTGTGTTTACACTGAAGAACTCCTTAAAGGAGTTTATTAAGAAAAATGATGTAGATTTTGTCATTGCTAACGGAAATGGCACTACAGGTGGTTTTGGAATTGGAAAAAATCACTCGATCTATTTAAAGAAACTTGGTGTCAATGTAATAACAACTGGAGAGTGTGCTTATTATAAAAAAGATATCGTCCAGCATTTCCCGAAAGCAAGTTACCTACTGCGACCGGCTAATTATCCTCCGGGGAATCCTGGCCGGGGCTGGGGAATATACACTGTTGGTGACCATAAAATCGGAGTGATAGATATGCTCGGATTATATGGATACACAAGAGTACATCTAAGTAATCCCTATACATATCTTCCAGAGCTTGTTAAAAAAATTAAACAGGATACAAACAGCATCATCATAAATTTCCATTCTCTGACTACTGCAGAGAAACAAACAATGTTTCATCATATGAATGGAAATGTATCAGCAATCCTTGGTACAGGAGCCAAATCACTCACAGCTGATGGGATAGTGACTGAAAAAGGGACTGCTTATATTACTGATTGTGGAAGAACTGGAGCTTTTCAATCTGTGGGAGGTCTCGAGCCTCAAATCGAAATACAAAAATTTTTAACACAAATCCCTGAAAGGTCTTCTGACTTCTGGAGCGAACAATACATGCAGGGAGTACTGTTGGACATTGACAAAGATGGAAAATCAACAGCGATGCAAACTATAAAATATAAATGTGAGGTAAGCGCAGATGAAAAAAGCAGCATTAATAGATAGAGTTACCAGCGATGAAATATACGCAACATATCATAAAGATGCGAACGGAAGCCATTCAAAAGCCTTTTTTAAAGTACGTGAAGACTTTGCTTTTAAAGTGAATAATACACGAAATCTTTTCGTAAAAAAGGGAGATTCTGTTGAAATTTTTATTGAACCAAGAGGAGCAATAGCCGTTACTTTTTTTATGTTTATATTTCCTCTTATATTATTTATCGTTTTTTATTCATTGGCAGATTCAATCTTACAGAACGGACCTGAAGCCATTAATATTCTTATTGGAATTTCCGGTATTGTAATTGCATTTCTTTCAACATATGCTTTTTTAAAAATCCACCCGCAGAAACTTCCTGAAATAACACGAGTTCTTTCCAATAGTGAAATAGCGGCAAGTTGTTCTACAGGAACCGGATGTGGAGCCTGCAGCAGCTGTGGTTAAGTCACGAATAATCCCTGGCTAACTGACAGAGCTTTTCCGCCATTTCATCGAGAGGAACAATATGCTGAATATATTCGTGTTCAACGGCAACTTTCGGCATTCCGTACACAATAGACGACTCTTCATCCTGAGCAACGGTTATACCACCTTCACCATAAATCTTACCAATCTGCCTGGCCCCGTCTTTCCCCATGCCTGTCATAATAGCGGCAATGCAGTCATTGCCGAATTCTTTTACAACAGATTCAAAAAGCACATCGACTGAAGGCCTATGACCATTTACCGGATCTTTGCTGACAACATTCACGATGGTTCCAAGGGATTTTTTACTAACTTCAACATGAAAATCTCCCGGAGCGATTAGTATCCTCCCCGGCTTTAAAAGATCCCCATTAGCAGCTTCTTTTACTTCAAGAGGACAGATCCTGTTTAGACTTTTTGCAAATTCTTCAGTAAACCCCGCTGGCATATGTTGGACGACAACAACCGGTATAGGCAAGTTCGGATCAAAAGCAGCAAAAACTTTCCTCAGAGCATTAGGTCCACCGGTGGAAATTCCGATCGCCATAATCTGAACTCTGCCAACGTCTCTCCTGGGTGTAATTTTTTCCCAATGGCTGGTTCCAATATTGATAGAAGCTGTAGTTTTGCGCTCAATAGGTTTAATTGTTGGGCTGCTCGGTGTAGATGATAGAGAAGTTCTAGGTCTCTCGTTTTTTTTGGGACCGGATCTTTTTCTATAATCCTTTCCATAAACGAGGAGCAACTCTTTCAGTCGATCACTAACAGACTGTATATCATGAGAAACACTACCTGAAGGTTTTGTAATAAAATCCATTGCCCCCAGAGAAAGGGCCTCCATTGTCACTTTTGCTCCCTTAGTTGCCACAGCAGAAAGAACAATAACAGGAACATCATTATTCAATTTATTTTTTTCTTTTAGAAACTCAATCCCGTTCATTTCAGGCATTTCGATATCCAGAACAATTACATCCGGTTCTAACCTGGGCAGCTTCTGAAGGGCAAAATGTCCATTCATGGCCTTGCCCGCAATGGTTAGTTCTTCGTGACTTTCAACTATTCGACCTATAAGGTTTCTCATCATAGCTGAGTCGTCTACAATTAGTACGGATATCTGATCATCTAACATTTATTACTATTTCCTCAAAATTCTAATTTACAGTCTTACCGTAGATACAAGCCCAGTCTGTTTTAATAAATTCAAATTTGGTATCCATTCCAAACAGAGATTCCGAATGTCCGATAAAGAGATATGAGTGTTCACTCAAAGCATTCCAGAAACCGTTTATTACATTTTTTTGTGCCAGTTCATCAAAGTAAATTAATACATTTCGGCAAAAGATAACATCAAAGTTTTTAGAATCCGACGGGAATTTCAGGTTGTGATAATCAAACTTAATCAAATTCTTAATGCTGTCTTTCATTTTGTAACCATTCTCAACAGGATCCATATACTTTTTGAGATAATTATCGGGAATTCCACTGATTTTAGATGATTGATAAAAACCTTCTTTCGCTTTCATTAAAGATTTCAAACTGAGATCAGAAGCTGTAATTTCAATTTTAAAATCTGCTGGTAAATGCTCTGACAAAACCATTGCATTTGTATAGGGCTCTTCTCCCGACGAACATCCGGCACTCCAGATTTTAAAAACCTTATTTCCGGAGGTCTGTTTTTTCTTTACAATATCGGGAATAACATAATTGATAAAGGTATCATAATGAGCTGCATTTCTAAAGAATCTCGTTAGATTTGTTGTCACAGAATCGAGAAGAGCTCTCATCTCATCCTGATCTCTGGAAATCAAATTAAAATACTCTAAAACGGTCTCATGCCCAGTTGTTCTCAGGCGCTCTCTCAATCTGCTTTCGAGAATAGTTCTATTGGAATTCGAGAAAAAGATTCCGCTCTTATCATATATAAAACTTTTATATTTTTCAAAATCTACATCTGACAAAAATTCAGACACTATTAAACCTGCTTTAAAAATAATTTTTTCGTCATGCCTTAATCCTCAGAGCTCTGCTCCTGGGAATATGGCTTCATATCTATCGCGACATTGTCGCAATCTCTACGAACATAGAGACCTCGCAGCTATACTGCGGGGGGTCTTTATATATTAAGTTTATGATCTGAGTCTCGGCGATGTCAATAGCAGTATTTTTTTATAAGTCTTTCCATTGTGGGGTTTTTTCTAACAATAAGGGGTTATAATACATGTATGGGAAAAACAGATAAACGCACACAATTAACAATAAAGGGAATTTCTCTGCACCAGGAATCTCAACTACCTATTATAATACTTCAAAGTTCAGATGAAAAATTTACAATTCCCATATCAATAGGTCCTTTTGAAGCCAGTGCCATCATAACAGAATTGGAAAATATACATCCTCCCAGACCTCTTACTCACGATCTTTTTTCAGAAATACTGACAAAACACAAATTCAAACTCACAAGTTTGTATATTTATAAGTCAGTTAAGGAAAAATACTACGCTCGAATCTATTACAAAAAGAGCTTTCGTGTTTACTCAATGGAAGTTCGTCCCAGTGACGGGATCGCTCTAATCATACGTCACGGTGGAGAAATTGTAACAAATCAGGATGTCATTAATAATAATTCAAATAATTTCTGGTTGTATGAAGCGGATCAGCTATCTCAGGATTTCCTCTTTTTAAAAAATAACAACTCTGATCACACATTTATGTAATTGACATGAATAACCTGCTGATAAATAATTCACATTGATGAAGAGATATTTTTTTATTATTTTCGCTGTAGTAATTTCTGCTTGTACTCTCGATTACAGCGATGCCAATCTTGTGGATACTCTTTCCGAAGAAATACCAAATACAATAATTTACAAATACGAAACTGTTGAAGTACAAAATGGTTCTCCGGCTCTTCAGATTGAGGCAGATAAGGCAGAAGTCTATAACGGGAAAGAGCAAACACATCTGACGAATGTAGCTTTTTCCAATTTTATAGATGAAGAGATAAATAACCAGGGAAGATCCGATTTTGCTATTTTAAATATGAAAAGCGGTGATGCGGAGATGACTGGATCAATAAGAATCACCTCAAAAACAGACAACTCTTCTTTAAGTGCTGAAAGTCTGTCGTGGATTGATGATGAAAAAAAACTCTCTTCAAAACCACAGGAGACTGTTATTGTAATTGATAAGGAAGGATCCCAAATTCATGGAAGTGGATTTTCGGCAGATATTAAAAGAAAAACGATTCTTTTTGAAAATGAAATAGAAGGTGAGTTTATTTCCGATGAAGAGAACTGATTTTCTAATAATATTCCTCACATTAACTCTACTATCTTCACTATCAGGAGAGTCAATTCAATTCTCTGCTGACTTCATGAAATATGAAGCTGCAGAAGGGAGTGAATACACAATTCTTTCTGGCAGCGCCTATGTTAAAACAGGATCAAAAGAAATTTCCGCAGATGAAATCAGATTATACGGAGAAAATTACAATATCCTGATTTGTGAGGGACTTGTTGAAGTCACTGACAGTGAGGAAGAGCTGAAAATAAACAGCCAAACTCTCTACTATGATAGAGAATCAAGAATTACCCGAATAAACGGCCGCTCAGTAATGGAAGATTATAAAAATGAATTAATTATCAAGTCGGGTTATCTGGAGTACAAGCAGAATGAAGAAATATTGATTCTACAGATTGGAGTGCGAATTTTAAAAGAGGACCTTACTTGTCGCAGTGAGTTTGCTATATACAATAAAAAATCGGATAGTCTCCTACTGACAGGTTTGCCTGTTGTTTATAAAAATGACGATGTTTTTAAAGCATCAAAAATAAAAGTTTTACTTGAAAGTGATGAAATACAGATGGATGGAAACGTTGAAGGTTCATTGATCATCGAAGAAGAGGAAAGTGGAAACGACACTGAAAGTTGAAGGATTAAGAAAGACCTTCGGAAAAAAAGAAGCTGTCAAAGATATGAGTTTCTCAATGAAAAAAGGGGAGATTGTAGGGCTTCTAGGTCCGAATGGAGCAGGAAAAACAACCTGCTTCTACATGATTGCAGGATTTATCCGCCCCAGTTCTGGAAAAATTTTCCTCAATGATGCTGAGATCACCCATGAACCCATGTATCGTCGCGCTCTAAACGGGATATCCTATCTACCACAGGATGCTTCAGTCTTTCGGAAACTGACAGTAGAAAAAAATGTCTGGTCAATTTTGGAAACGAGGAATGATTTATCAAAAGCAGAAAAAAAGGATTATCTCGAAACCCTCTTAACAGATCTGGGTATCGCAGATGTCAGAAAACAGAAAGCATTCACCTTATCTGGTGGAGAGAGAAGAAGGACAGAAATAGCACGAGCCTTAGCCTGCAATCCTCAATTCCTCTTGTTGGATGAACCTTTTGCCGGCATTGACCCTATTGCTGTATTTGAAATAAAAAAAATAGTAGAGCATCTATCAGATCGGGGCATAGGTGTCCTTATTACAGATCATAACGTAAGAGACACCCTGGAAATCACTGAGCGTTCCTACATCACCAACCTGGGAGAAATTATTGTCAGTGGATCAAAAGAGGAATTGCTCAATAGCGAGCTCGCCAGAAAGATATATCTCGGTCATGATTTTGAAATGTGAACTTTTTGTCCTGTTTAACAAAAAAATACCCATAAAATTATGATTAATGGTAGTGTGATGCTTTATAATTATTATTAACAGGAGTGTTATTTGCAGTTTCAAAAACCTGTATTAAAACAGGAGATGAGGCTGAAGATGAGTCCTCAGCTATTGCAGTCGATAAGTCTTCTGGCCTTGCCGTTACAGAATCTAAAATTAAAAATCAAAGAAGAAGTAGATAAGAATCCTGCGCTTGAATTTGTTAATGAAAGTCAGGCTATCTCTTTTGATGAGATTGTAGATAAAAAAAGGGAAGACTTCGATCCCTTTGAAAACTCCTCCGATGCAGGTTATACCTCAGGAAAATGGCAGGGTAACGATAACTCGAAAAGGCAGTTTATGGAGGGAACCATAAGCCGTGAAGAATCTCTTCAGGAACACTTGATAACACAACTTCATATTCAGGACCTCACAGAGGATGAGGTACGAATTGGAGAACTTCTTATCTATAATCTTGATGATAATGGATTTCACCTTGAAAGCCCTGAACTTCTGGTACATGAAAAAGAAATAATTTCGATGAATAAGGTGAAATCAATTGTTCAACAGTTAGATCCTATTGGGATCTGTACTGAAGACTACATTGAATCACTATTGGTTCAGACCGATATAATAGGCAGATACACGAAAGGGACCAAGGAAGTCATTAGAGATCATCTAGACCTCCTAAACAGAGGCAAGTATCAGGAAATTTCTAAAAGAACAGGTCTCAGTCTCGATGATATTGACGACATCCTCTATTATATAAAATACCTCGAACCCTTTCCCGGTAGAGAATTCTCCTTTGAAAAGCCATCATATGTCATTCCCGACTTAATTGTAAAAAAAAGAGATGGTGACTTTTTTCTAACCATTAACGAAGAAGAAATACCCGTTTTACAGATCAATTCTTATTTTGAAGAGCTTATGGATAAGAATACAGACGGAAGTAAAGATCAAAAAGATCTCAACCGATTTGTAAACTCATCGGTAAAAGATGCTAAGTGGTTTATGAACACTATAAACCTATGGAATTCGACTCTTTTAAAAACATCCAGAGCCATAGTAGAATTTCAAAGAGATTTCTTCAGGAAAGGTCCTAAGTATCTGGTACCATTGACTCTTAAAGATATTGCCAACGAAATTAATATGAACGAATCTACAATCTCCAGAATTTCAAGGGGAAAATACATTCAAACTGAATGGGGGGTTTTTGAGCTGAAATACTTTTTTACTAATGCTGTATCTTCAGGAAATTCAAAAACTGCGGTTAAAGAAATAATAAAAGAGATTATAGAAGAGTCCAAAAGTGAAAAAAAACTCTCTGATCAGAAGATCTCAGATCTGCTGAAAATGAGAGGTATAAATATTGCAAGAAGGACGGTTGCCAAATACCGCAAGGAATTGGATATTATGCCGTCTTTCAGGCGCTAAATTTTTCAGGAGGCTGATATGACAGTAAATGTGAAAGGTGTTCATTACAACGTAAGTGAAACCACAAACGAGTACATTGAGAAGAGGCTGGAAAAACTGCAATTTGTCGAAGATCTGATTGTGGATCTTCACATTATCATTAAAAAAGAGAGCAAAGGCTTTTATGCTGTGGAATCAAACATTCACTTCAGATGGGGTCAAAATAGTCATATAAAAGTTGAAGAGCGGGAACTCTATAAAGCGATAGATGAAATATTCGATAAAATGCTGATTAAAGTATCGAAAGAGAAAGAAAAAATTAAACAGCATTAATAACGATTAAAAGGAGAGCTTCTTAGCTCTCCTTTTTTTTCAAAAAAAAAACGTCTTGCCAACACTTAAACAAACAAAAAAAA
>JADGDJ010000201.1 GCA_016744925.1 Spirochaetaceae bacterium | reverse complement strand
TATCTATACTGCTGGCAGCAGCAGTTTCCTGCTCTTTTACTAATTACTCCGAATCGGGTTCCCTTATTATCAACGGGAAAGAGGCTTTGGATAAACTATCTGAAGGTTATATTCTTGTGGATGCTCAAAAAGCTTCTTCATATTCCAAAGAGCATATAGAGACATCAGTGAATATCGAGAGAAAATCAATTATGATTAAAACCCCGGTACCCAACAGTCTGGCAACAGGAGATATTGTAGCTGAAGTTGCAGGTAGCAGAGGGTTAAAAGAAACTTCTAATCTTATAATTTATGATGATAATATAAATATGGATTCTTCCCGACTCTATTGGACTCTTAAAATCTGGGGCCATAAAGGTGATATGCTTATTGTTTCCGGTGGTCTATCGGAATTGGAGAAAGCGGGGCTCAATGTCACTGTTGAACCGACTCCTTTACAGCCGGTTCAGTACATGACCACTTCTCTCAATGAGGACATGATCGTTTCGAAGGATCACATTCTGAACATGATCGATGATCCCGAAGAAAACTTTGTACTCATCGATGTACGATCAGATGAGGAATACAATGCCGGTACAATTCCCGGTTCAATTCACATCAATCATGAGAAAAACCTTTTTGTCAATGAAGAGAACGGGACAACATTCCGCCCTGTTTCCCACAATAGAATACTCTATAAAGAACTGGGAATCTCACCGGAGTGCGAAATAGTTCTCTTTTGCAAAAGTTCAGTAAGGGCTGCCAATAGTTATGCCGCTTTATACAATGCCGGTTACAGAAATCTTAAGATATACGATGGTGCCTGGCTGGAATGGGTCAATGAGAAATTACCTGTTTTTAAGCCCGACGTTAAGGTAAAAGCTACGGCAACGCAGGCGGACAATTCCTGATTTAATATAATAATCCCCCTTTGTTTAATTAGTAATGACAAAGGGATTTTTTTACGATTTAGATAGATAATTCTATATAGATAAGTAAGTATTTATTGGTCTTTTCAGAGATTTATAGCTCTGTTGGAATAAAGAATTTAAGATGATTTAATAAGGAGAATCAATTTATGAAAAAAAATCTTTCATTACTTCTAATGATTGTATCGCTCGTTATGTTTTCCTGTGCTGACAAGGCTCAGCAGGAACCTGCAAAAGTTGTAGAAAAAGAAGCTGTAAATACGGTAGCCGTAGCAGCTGAAGCATATTTCGGGGAATATCCCGGGTCAAGAATTATCCCTGCAGATAAAGTTTTTGCTGCGATGGATGCCGATGAGGATTTTCTGGTTCTCGATATTAGAAGAGCAGCTGATTACGAAAAAGGTCATATCAAAGGTGCTGTAAACGCTCCCTGGGGACCTGCTATTGCTGACGCTCTTAACTGGCTGCCCGATGACAAGCCCGTATATGTAAACTGTTACTCAGGTCAGACTGCTGGACAGGCTGTTGCAGCTCTCAATGTCGCAGGAATTCAGGCAAGTTCAATCAAATACGGTTGGAACCTCGGTATTTCTAAAACTGAAGGTTACGATACTTATATCGATATGGTAAACGTTATGAGCCCCGATGCTTCAGGCGTGAAATACGATGCGGATATTAAAATGGCTGTTGAGTCTTATTTCAAAGCTATTCCCGATGGTGGAAGCAATATCATTCCTGCAGCAAAGCTGAAAGAGTTGATGGATGCTGAGGAAGAAATGACAGTAGTTTCTATCAGACAGGCTGATGCTTATTCAGAAGGTCATATCGAAGGCGCTATCAATATTCCTTTCGGAGCCGGAATGCAGACACAGTTTGCACAGCTTCCAAAAGATGAGAAAGTCTATGTGTACTGCTATTCAGGACAGACTGCCGGACAGACTGTCGGTATTATGAGACTACTCGGAATTGATGCCGTTTCTGTAAAAAGTGGAATGGGAACAGCCGGTACCGGTGGTTCAGGTTGGAGTAATGAAGGACTTTCAACCGTTCAGTAACATGTGATATTCCTATAAATATAATCCCGGAGAAATCCGGGATTTTTTTGTCTGTAGATCCGATCTTGGGAAAACACTACAATTTTGAACTACTCTATATGGGAAGATCTTCCCTAAATGTACTGGGCGATATATAATTGAATTTCCCGAAAGAGATTCCCGGGTTATGCTTCATCGAAAAAGGTTTGTTTATTGGAAACTTATATATTTGATATTGATCATACACTTCTCAAAGGCGCCACAGGTGTTTACTTCATAAAAGAGGGGTTGAAAAGAAAATATTTCTCTATTTTTCAGATGGTAAAATTGCCAATAGTCATCTTCAAGTACAGAATGGGTTTCTTAAAGGGCAGTATTGTCGAGAAAGAGCTCCCTTTTATGAAGGGGCTCACCAGGGATGTCGTTGAAGAACTCGGTAAAGGTGGCTTTGATCACTACGGGATCAATGCGATATTCAAAGAAGCTGAGCAATTGATTAGGGAACTTCAGAGTCAATCTAAAAGAATAGTATTTGCCACATCATCTTTTGATTATTCTGTTAAGCCCGTTGCCGAATATTTTGGTATTAAAGATGTAATGGCCAGTTCATTTGAATTTAAAGATGGATCCTGTACAGGATATATTCAGGGGCGAACGGCTTTTGGTGATTCTAAAAAAGAAAAAGTGACTAAGTATCTGATTGATAACAATCTGAAAGCTGAGGATTGTTATTTTTATTCTGATTCGCATCATGATCTCCCGCTTCTCGAAATTGTTGGAAAAGCCATCGTGGTCAATCCGGACCGCAAGTTAAAGATTAAAGCGAAAAAACAGAATTGGGAAGTGCTTCATTTTAAAGAAACATAGAGAACTTAACTTTCCGGTATTATTACTTTAACACCATTATTTTTGAATAGATTCATTAATTTATCAGATAAATTCATATCAGTAATTAAATACTCGATATCTTTTGCATCACAATATTTTGCGAGATTGATTTTTCCAAATTTGGTCGAATCTGTCAGGATATAAGTCTCGGGACTTTTCTTTATAATTTCGGAATTGATTTCAGCTCTCATCATATCTTTACCTGTAAATCCTGTAGATTCAGAAAAACCATCAACGCCAATAAATGCTTTTGAAAAATTTAATATATTAAGGCATTCTCTCACAAGGTTTCCAACGAGGCATTCACTTTCCGGTTGATAAATTCCCCCCAGGAGGATAACTCGACCTTCCGCATATTTTCCAATCTGTCTGGCAATGAAAGCATTAGAAGTTATAATTGTGGTCGTTTTTTTTGTTTTAACCACTTCTTGAGCGAAGAGAGCATTAATCGAACCGGATTCAATGTATATTGTTTCTCCCTCACTTACCATTTGAACTGCGGCTTTGGCAATTTTCAACTTTTCCTCATAGTGGATTCCCATTCGGTGAGAGATGTCATCTGTCTGGTCAAGAATGGCTCCACCGTGGACTCTTCTCAGGAATCCATTGTTTTCCAGAGATGTCAGATCCTGTCTGATTGTAGCTTGGGAAACGTTTAATTTTTCCGCCAGATCATTGACAACCACTTTTTGTCCATCTGACATTATGCCTAATATATTCTTGTGTCTTTCAATCATTATTCTTCCAATATAAGGGTTAAATCCCTGAAATCGATGGTACAATATTAAATTTTATTGATCTCATAGTCAAATACGAGCACATCCCTGAGGAGATCCTTTATTTTGAGAGAAAAATCCTGGTGTTTTTCGTGGACTAGATAGAGATCCCTGGTCGTTTCATTAAAAAAGGATAAGCAATAAGCATGGGTGAACCCTTTATTCAGGTTCTCCGGACTTATATTGATTCCAGAATCGAAATCAATGATATCATCTATTTTTCCCGGCAGTTCCTTAAACAGATTATCAACTCTGGTAATTTCTATTTCATCGATCTCTTCTTTAAAAGAAAATAATACAATATGTTTTAACATAAACACCTCAATGCTCCATTTTCTACATTCTACAAGAAAAATATTGTTTTACAAGATAAATAACTATCAAATGGAAAAAAATAATTTTCGAATGGAAATTTCTTTACATATGAGATTAGAGCATCAATAATGTTAAGTGTTGATATTATTTTTATTAGATGTATTCAGTAAAGGAGAAAGTATGAAAATTAAAATTGTGAGCCTTATGTTAGCCCTTTTGCTTGTCGGAACAAGCATTTTCGCTGGAGGTGCTCAAGATCAGGGTCAGGATGATTCTATGATGGAAAAAGTTTCCAACAATGTAGAAGTACTTCACTGGTGGACTTCTGGTGGTGAAGCCGCGGCATTAAATGTACTGAAGGAAGATTTAGAGAAGAAAGGTATTTCATGGACTGATTCACCGGTAGCCGGTGGTGGTGGTGAAGGGGCTATGACTGTCCTTAAATCCAGAGCTGTTGCAGGGAATCCCCCTGTTGCTGTTCAGATGCTTGGTTTTGATATAATCGACTGGGCTGAACTCGGTTTACTTGCCAATCTCAATGATGTTGCTGAAAAGGAAAATTGGGATGCTGTTATTCCTGATGCCCTTAAAGGTTTCTCCAAATATAACGGTGTCTGGGTTGCAGCTCCGGTAAATATTCATTCTACCAACTGGGTATGGGCTAATAAAAAAATGCTCGATGATCTGGGAATTTCAATTCCCGAAACATGGGATGAGTTCGTTATGGCTCTTGAAAAAGTGAAAGCTTCCGGAAAAATCGCTCTCGCCCATGGTGGTCAAGCATGGCAGGATGCCACTGTTTTTGACAGTATTGTAATCTCTACCGGCGGACCGGAATTCTATAAAAAAACTATGATCGATCTTGATGATGCTGCTCTTAGATCAGATATGATGGTCGAGGCATTTAAAAGAATGGCTGTTCTTAGATCCTTTGTTGATGATAACTTCAGTGGTAGAGACTGGAACCTAGCTTCCTCCATGGTTATCGAAGGTCAGGCAGCATTTCAGATTATGGGTGACTGGGCTAAAGGTGAGTTTAAAAATGCCGGACAGGTACCGGGAGAAGACTTTGTAGCATTTAGATTTCCAGAGACTCAGGGAACAGTTACTTTCAACGCCGATCAATTTGTTATGTTCAATGTTGATGAATCGCAGCAGGCAGCTCAGAAAGAACTCGCTTCTTCAATCGTTGCTCCCGGATTTCAGATCGCTTTTAACCTCGTGAAAGGTTCAGTACCAGCGAGAACAGACATTTCAGATGCAGAATTTGATATTGTTGGAAAAAAAGGTATGAAAGACCTGGCTGAAGCCAGTGCCAATGGTACTCTTTTCGGTTCAATGGCTCATGGTCATGGTGCTCCCGCATCAGTTAAAAATGCACTTTATGATGTTGTAACTTCTCATTTTAATGGAATGTACACATCAGAGGAAGCTGCTGCCGAACTAGCCGACGCCATTAAATCAGCACAAATGTAATAACTTAAAAATAGTGATCTACTCACTATGATATGTTTTTAATGCCCTCTGTTTGTTCCATAGAACAGAGGGCTTCTGTTCATTTAACAAGGATTAATTATATGATTATAAACAATAAATGGCGTATTTCTAAAGATGATCTGACTGCCAGATTTGTATTATTACCCACAATTGTTCTGACTCTTGTTTTTGTTTACGCATTTATCATTTTTACAATTATTATTTCATTTACAAACTCAAAGCTGATGCCTACATTCAGTTGGGTCGGCATAGAGAATTATATTCGAATATTTCAGCTGTCCCATTGGCACACTGCTTTAAAAAATATGCTTATTTTCAGCGTTTTGTATATTGGTATTGCAACGGTTCTCGGTTTATTCCTAGCCATACTCATTGATTGGAGCCGATCCGGTGAACATATCTTCAGGCCCATATATCTTTATCCCATGGCAATTTCCTTTATCGTTACAGGAACGGCATGGAAATGGTTCCTGGATCCCGGCATCGGACTCGAGAAAATTATGCACCTCTGGGGTTTTGCCGAGTTTTCATTTAACTGGATTAAAAATGCAGATAGATCAATTTATACCATCGTCATTGCGGCTATCTGGCAGGTTACCGGTTATGTGATGGTGATTTTTCTGGCCGGACTAAGAGGTATAAATCACGCTACAGTCGAATCGGCAGTTGTCGATGGAGCCAATGCCTGGAAATTATACACTAGAATTATAATCCCACAGCTTGGCACTTCATTCACTTCGGTCTTTGTTATTCTGGGGCATATGGCTATAAAATCCTATGACCTTGTCGTGGCATTGACCAATGGGGGACCGGGAAGGGCATCGGAGATGCCGTCTACATTTATGTATTCCTATACGTTCACCAGGAATCAGATGGGTATCGGAGCCACTTCAGCTGTACTTATGTTGGCAATTTTTGCCATAATAATCATCCCTTATATTCGCAATACCGTTAATAAAGAAGGGGCTTGATGTGACTATAAATCAAACTATGAAAATGCACAAAACTGCTGAATACATCATGTATGTCATTATGGTGATTTTTGCCATATTCTTTTTGGCTCCCCTCTATGTGATGGTTGTCAATTCTCTTAAACCCCTATCGGAAATACGCGGTGGAAATATGCTTGCACTACCGGTAAAAGCGAGTTTTGATTCATGGCATAAAGCCTGGTCTCAGGCTCAGATTGGTGTCCAGGCTACGGGATTGAAGCCCTATTTTTTCAATTCTGTTAAAATAGTTGTTCCTGCAGTTGTCATGTCAACACTTATGGGATCATTGGGTGGGCTTGTCCTTTCCAAGTACACATTCAAGGGGGGGAAACTTATTTTTGCATTGGTTCTCTTCGGTTGTTTTATCCCCTTTCAGACAGTGTTGATTCCCACGGCAAGAGTTTTGGGCTTTCTCAATCTGGCTGGTACCACATCGGGTTTAGTTCTGGTTCATACGGTGTATGGTCTTGGGTTTACAACTCTCTTCTTTAAGAGTACTTATGATACATTTCCCATGGAAATTGTAGAATCAGCCCAGGTAGACGGTGCTACTTTTTTTGATGTCTTTGCAAACATAATAATACCTAATTCGTCACCGGTTATTGTCGTTTCCATCATCTGGCAGACTACCAATATCTGGAATGATTTTTTATTCGGAGTTTCTTTTGGTGATGCCACTTCTCAGCCTATGACTGTTGCACTGAATAATCTTGTAAGCTCTTCTACGGGTGTAAAAGAATATAATGTGCATTTTGCCGGAGCCATGATGGCGGCACTGCCCACATTGATGATTTATATTATCTCCGGGCGGTATTTTGTCCGCGGATTAATGAGCGGCTCGGTCAAAGGATAGTGAGCCTCATGTCTTCATAGCGGACTTTAATAGTCCGCTATTTTTATCCTTGTGCTAAATAAATTCCCTTATGACGGAAGTGACTAGTTTGTGGTCTTCCTCGTCGGGCAATCCACTCACGGTTATGGTGCCAATTGTACCTGTACCCTGTATTATTATGGGAAAAGAACCCCCGGCCAGGGCGTGGTCATGGGGATCGAGTTTGAACATTCCTATGGAATCAAGCCCCTTTATTTCAAAGAAATGTTTCATATAGAATGAGCTTTTCCCAAATCGGTATACCATATTGTTTTTTCTTTTAATCCATTCATCATTATCTGAAGACGTTCCTTCGCTGGCGAAGTGAAATAGTTGCTGTCTGTTTCTGGTTATGTCTATTGTGATAACCAGATCTTTTTCTTCTGCGATTCCCTGGAGTCTTAGCCCCAGGTTTAGAGCTGTTTTGTTTGAGAAGGAGTTAAATTGCAATTCTCTGTGTTCCGAGTCGAGTCTTTCCAGAGTTAGTTCATTTTTTTCCATAATGTAATCCTAAAAGATAAGTTTGTTTGGTCATAATATTCTGCTTATTAATATAGTAATTCGTCAATAATATATTTTCAACTATTCTAAATCGAATTAAATAACTTTAGAGGAGTGTGAATAGTCAATAATTGATAAAATTGAATCATTCTTTGCCATTGCTCAATGGAGAGTGCAGCAGTATCATTATTTTATAGAATATATAAATAGAGGTAATGTGATGTTTGCTAAAAAAGAGACCTATACAAATCTGATTCAAACCGAAAGAATTGCTGGATTGAAAAAAAATATGCTGTACGAGACAAAGTTCATGTCTTTAGAGCAGGCTAGAAT
>JADGDJ010000200.1 GCA_016744925.1 Spirochaetaceae bacterium | reverse complement strand
AGTCTACACCCCCGATGTTGATCTTCAAATTTGCCTGGAGGATCTTAGAAAGGATCTTAAATGCTCATAAGCATTGATGTCGGTTCAACCTGGACGAAAGGGGCTCTCTTTTCCCTTAGCGATGGAAAACTGAAGCTGGAGAGACGAGAGTCTACGGCGACTACTGTCGAAGATCTTTCAACGGGGTTTTCACAAGTGCTCAGGAATCTCAAACTGATGGCATACGACAATACTCCTATTGTATGCTCATCATCTGCTCATGGCGGTTTGAAAATAATAGCCATTGGTATTGTACCTGATTTGACACTTGAGTCAGCCCGCCTGGCCGCCCTCTCAGCAGGTGGAAAACTTATAAAAACCTATTCCTACCGGCTAAACAGCTCCGATATTAGAGAAATTGAACATTCCGACCCCGATATCGTTCTGTTGACTGGTGGCACCGATGGCGGAAACCAGAGTTATATCCTGCACAATTCCGAGCTTCTGGCAGCTTCTAAACTCAACTGCACTATCCTCTATGCGGGAAACCGCGATCTGCAGGATAAAATTAGTGTGATCTTCGAGAAAAAGGAATTGTTGATCACCTCCAATGTATTGCCTGATTTGAACAACCCTTCACCAGACGAAGCGAGAGACCTGGTCCGTGAAACGTTTATGTCTAGAATTATTCAGGGCAAAGGACTTCAGTCTATTGTGGATATTGCAGGAAATGCCCCTGTCCCCACTCCGGCAGCGGTCTATGATTATGTACAGATTCTCGAAAAAGATGGTGTCCTTCAAGGAGATTTTGCCCTTATTGATATGGGTGGAGCCACTACAGACTATTACTCGGCGGTCTCCAGAATTGATGGGGAAAAAGTGATCCGCAAAGGGATAAAAGAACCAGTGATCAAGCGATCCGTTGAAGGTGATTTAGGTATGAGAGTCAGCGCTCTTTCGGCGATTGAATCCGATAGGGATTCTCTGAATGAAGAGATCTCCCGGAAAGGGTACCAATGGGAGCACTTTGAGACTTATATAAATAAAATCAGCCGAAAAACAGAATATATCCCCAGTGAAATGGATGAACGGGCCTTTGATACAATTCTGGCCGGTTTCTGCACGGCCACAGCAACAGTAAGGCATGGAGGAAACAGAAGAGAGGTATATACCACTTCGGGATCCACCACTGTGGAAACGGGAAGAAATTTGAAGAATATTAAAAACATCATAGGAACAGGCGGTTATCTGGCTTCTCTCAAAGAGAACCCCTTCGATAATTTCCCTGTTCCGGAGATCAACAATAAGGGAGAGGAGATATTGAAACCTGTGAAATACAATTATTATACAGACCATCTCTACCTGATTCCCCTACTGGCCAATGCGGCAAGACTATATCCAAAAGAGGCAGCAGCTTCCTTATTAAGCAATTTGAAAGGATCAGGGAATACCTGAGAAGGATTGAATGGTGGAAATTCAAAACAAAAAAATTGACAAAAAAGAGTACTTCGGAACAAGAGAAGAGATTCTTTCGGCATGGCCGACGGGAGAAGGTGTATCAATCGAAGAGGGTGTAAAATATCAGCACAGCCTCCCTGATTCCAAACGCTTTGCCAAAGTTCTCAGCGATGCGGTTAAAGAGAAAAAGGTTCTCATACAGCCCAGAGCCGGTGTCGCCCTGGTCGATGAACATATTGAACTTTTGAAATACCTCGAAGAAGAGGCCGATCTCCTGCCCACAACAATCGATGCTTATACGCGGCTCAATAAATATGAAGAAGCCCAGAAGGGCATTGACAAGTCCCGTGCTGCGGGACACTCACTCCTCAACGGTTTCCCCGCGGTTAACCACGGAATAGAATCGTGCCGGAGAATTATCGAGGCTCTCGATAAACCGGTTGAGATAAGACACGGAACTCCCGATGCGCGACTTTTGGCTGAGATAACTTTTGCTGCCGGTTTCAATTCATACGAGGGAGGGGGAATATCCTACAACATCCCCTATGCCAAGAGTGTCACACTGGAAAAATCCATAAGAGACTGGCAGTTTATCGACAGACTGACAGGGATATATCAGGAAGAGGGAATTACCATAAACCGCGAGCCATTCGGTCCCTTATCGGGAACGCTGGTTCCCCCTTTTATCTCCCACAGTATTGCCATTATCGAAGGCCTTCTAGCCCTGGAGCAAGGAGTCAAATCAATAACCCTCGGTTATGGTCAGGCGGGAAACATGATTCAGGATATTGCGGCTATGCAGACACTTACAGAACTGGCCAATAAATATTTTCAGGCTGCGGGATACTCCGATTATGAATTATCCACAGTTCTCCACCAGTGGATGGGCGGATTCCCCGAAGACGAAGCGCGGGCATTTTCTGTAATATCCTGGGGAAGTGTCGTTGCCTCTTTTGCCGGTGCGACAAAAGTTATCGTCAAAACGCCCCATGAAGCGTCGGGAATCCCCACAAAAGAGGCCAATCTTCAGGGACTGAAAGCGACGAGGCAGATCATTCAGATGACCCACGACCAGAATATATTCAATATAACAGAATTAGCAGCAGAAAAAGAGATCATACACAAAGAAGTCGAGGCCATAATGAGTGCCGTATTCGCAGCGGGAGAGGGAGATGTCGCCAGAGGGGCTATCAAGGCTTTCCAGGCGGGGATCATAGATGTCCCTTTTGCACCGGCCGCCTGCAACTATGGAAAAATGCTGCCTGTCAGAGACAATTCCGGTGCCGTTCGCATCTTCGAGACAGGAAATACTCCTCTTCCCGACGATGTTCTGGCCTTCCACAAAGAGAAAATCAATGAACGGGCAGTGGTCGAAGAAAGAGACCCCTGTTTTCAAATGGTAATAGATGATATTTACGCCATAAGCAAAGGCAGACTGGTAGGGAGACCCAATAAATGATCATAAAAAAAGTATTATTCTCAGCAGGAGTCACAGGGTTTTTCTTTGACGACCAGGCTGCCATAAAAAAAGGGGCCGGACATGATGGCTTTATCTATGAAGGTGAACCGGAAACTGATGGATTCAAAACCATCCGAATTGCCGGAGAGTCCATTTCTGTAATGCTTGTGATGGAAAACGGACAAATAGCCTATGGAGACTGTGCCGCAGTACAGTATTCAGGGGCCGGAGGTAGAGATCCTCTCTTCCTGACCGAAACTTACATCCCCTTCCTCGATGAGCATATAAGACCCTATCTGGAAGGGCGAAACATCACTTCCTTTAAAGATGAGGCCGAGGCTTTTGATATTCTTAAAATCAATGGAGAGAGACTGCACACAGCTATTCGCTACGGTGTATCCCAGGCACTGCTCGATGCGGCTGCCATCTCAGCGGGGCTTCTGAAACAGGAAGTGGTCTGCCGCGATTATGATCTGCCGGTTATTGATGAAGCGGTTCCGCTCTTCGCCCAGTCGGGAGATGACCGTTATGCAGCTGTGGACAAAATGATTCTGAAACACATCGATGTGCTGCCTCACGCGCTTATCAACAATATCGATACAAAATTGGGTAGAAAAGGGGAATTGCTCCTCGAATACGTTCAATGGTTGAGCGATAGGGTTTTGAAATTGAGAACTGATGAATCCTACAAGCCGGACATCCACATCGATGTCTACGGAAATATCGGAACGATCTTCAATTACGATGCGGAAAAAATGGCCGACTATTTGCTGGAACTGGAAATAGCCGCCGGAGAACTGCAGCTCTACATCGAAGGTCCTATGGATATGGGTGAGAAAGCCGGTCAGATCAAAGCCATGAAAGAACTTCAGGAAACACTCGCCGTTAAGGGCTGCAAAGTCAAAACAGTCGCCGACGAATGGTGCAATACCTGGGAGGACATCAAAGATTTCACCGACGCCCGGTGCTGCGACATGGTTCAGATAAAAACTCCCGACCTGGGATCGATACACAATATCGTCAAAAGCATACTCTACTGTAAAAAGATGGGCATGGAAGCCTACCAGGGAGGAACTTGTAACGAAACAAATATTAGTGCCCAGACCTGTGTCCATATTGCTCTGGCCGCACGGGCCGAGAGAATGCTGGTCAAACCGGGAATGGGTTTTGACGAAGGCCTTACAATTGTAAAAAACGAGATGGAAAGGACACTGGAAGTTCTGCGATGGAAAGAGGGAAATAGATGAAAGATGAATTTATAGTACTGTCACCGACAGCCATACTGGGATATGGATTTCCCGAAGAGTCATTTTATAGAGGATTGGAGAAAAATCCCGACCTCATAGCCGTCGACGGCGGATCGACTGACCCGGGGCCTCACTACCTCGGTGCGGGGAAATCCTTTACCGACAGAATCGGTGTGAAGCGGGATCTCCGCTATATGATCACCGAAGGTGTGAAAAGAGGCATACCTGTAGTTGTAGGAACTTCCGGAGGCTGCGGTGCAAAACCCCATCTCGACTGGTGCCGTGAAATCGTAGAGGAAATAGCTGAGGAAAACAAACTGAATTTTAAACTGGGGCTCATCTATTCGGATATTGACAAAGAGACTGTCCGAACAGCATTCAAAGCTGGAAAAATAAGTTCTCTGGACTATGTTCCCGAACTGACAGAAGAGGCCATCGATGCGTCAAAAAATATTGTTGCCCAGATCGGTGTGGAGCCAATGATCGATGCACTGGACCGAGGTTGTCAGGTTATTCTCGCAGGAAGAGCCTACGATCCAGCCTGTTTTGCCGCACTGCCCATAAAAGAGGGGTACGATGAGGGATTAGCCACTCATATGGGAAAAATTCTCGAGTGCGCCGCCATAGCCTCCACTCCCGGTTCCGGCTCGGACTGTGTTCTCGGTTTTCTCGGTGAGGACTACTTCCGATTGGAAACACTAAGTGATGAGAGACGATTCACCAAAGAATCAACAGCTGCCCACACTCTCTACGAAAAATCTGATCCCTACCACCTTGTCGGTCCCGGGGGATCTCTCAATCTGGAAAAATGTGAGTTTATCGAACACGATAATAAAGGGGTTACCGTAAAAGGAAGCGTCTTCGAAAAAGCTGAAAAATATACTGTAAAACTGGAAGCCTCCCGAAAAATAGGGTACAGAACCATAAGCATTGCCGGAACAAGAGACAGCATTCTCATCGGCCAGATCGACTCTGTTCTAAAAAAGGTCAAAATCCGTGTGGATGATCTTCTGAAAAAGGAGAGTATGAATGGGAAAGTGCACTTCCATGTGTACGGAAAAAACGGAGTCATGGGCTCCCTCGAACCGGAAACAGATCTCATAAGCCATGAAGTATGCATCATCATCGATGTGCTGGCTCCCGAGCAGTCTATGGCCGATACCATATGCAGCATGACCAGATCAACTCTGCTCCATTACGGATACGACGGTAGAATTTCCACCGCGGGAAATCTGGCCTTCCCCTTCTCTCCATCGGACATTAAAGCCGGCGAAGTCTACAACTTCTCTCTCTATCACATTATGGAGATTGATAATCAGGATCTGTTCAAAATAGAGGTGAAAGATATATGAAAAAATTAGTAGATCTAGCAAGAGTTATCCGGTCCAAAAATGCCGGTCCCTACGAGCTCACTCTGGATATGATCTTTAAAAACAATGAGATTTATTCTAAGGTTAAAGAAAATAAGCTTATTAATGCTGAAAAGATCGCAGAAATATATAAAATAGACAAAGATCTTATAAAGGGGATTGTCTATTTCGATCCCGCTTATGCCGTAAAGGTCACCATGAAGAGAGAGCTTGCTTCCGGCGCCTATGGCGATAGTGATATTTATGGAGCGCAACAACACGCGCCTCTGTTAAAACTGGAGTTTGATATTTAAGTGGAACAATATTCAACACGAATGCTCAGAGAAAATCTGATCTACTCGACCTACTACGCCCCCCGCGGGCGAAGAAGGTTGTACACTCTGGGAAAACTTCTTTCCCAGAGATATATCTCCTCACACGATCAGCTGATCGGAGTGATCGGTTCAGAAGGTGCGGGGAAATCGACTTTGATAAAAGCCCTTTTCCCAGGCTTGGAACTGACCAATGACGATGATGGAGTCAATCTCCGTCCCACACCCATCTACGATTTCAATCCTGAGGATTTCTTTTCGGGTCACACATTTCACTTAGACTACCGCTACGAATCGGCCTTTCATCAGCAGTTTGAAATAGTCGAAGCGGTTAACAGAGCCATTGAGAGCGGTCGACGCGTTGTCATCGAACATTTTGATCTAATCTATGAAGCCCTGGGATACAATGCGCAGATTCTCTTCGGAATCGGAGAAGAGGTAATTGTCGCACGACCGACAGTATTCGGTCCCTCGCCCATCGCCATTAAAGAGGTCTCTCACAAAACTATAAAATACAGATTGATGGCACACTCAGCCGAAGATATAACCCATATGGTTCTTGAAAATCAATATGACTACAAAAACCCCATCGTCCATTCAGACGTCAAACACGGTTTTGTTATAAGCTTCGATGAGAAACCCGATATAGATATTAAAGAACTGGAGACCAAAGTTCTCGAAGTGATTAATACAGATATAAAGATTCAACCTTCCAGAGAAAGACATATTAAAATTGGTGATCATGAAATGTTTTGTACGGGAGTGAGAACTCATGTAAAATCTTCAGGGCAGATAAAAAACTTCAAATTGAAAAAAGAATTTACCTACGACCCCTATACGAAAGAATACCTACTTGTGGGGAGAGTCGGAGAGAAAGAGATCGCCGGATTTGAAAATCTTATCCTGGAACCGGAAGTAGAAACATAGAGGTAAAAAATTGAAAAACATCATACAAAGCGAAGAAATTTACAATGCGCTAAAAGCAGGCATAAAACAGACGGGGGTAAAACTTCCCAGAGATGTGAAACAGGCTCTGAAAAATGCCATCGAAGTAGAGACAGGCCCGGCGGAAAAAGTACTCCGTCATATCAGTCTCAATCTGGAAACGGCAGAAAAAGAAAATTTACCTATGTGCCAGGATACAGGTATGATCGTCGCTTTTGTAGAGATGGGAAATGATGTTGAAATTGCCAATGCTTTTATCGACGATGTTATCAATAGCGCCATAGAAGACGCCTACGAAGAGGCGTTTTTCAGAAAGTCTGTCGTAGCCGATCCTCTCAACGGCAGACAAAACACAAAAACCAACCTTCCCGCTGTCATCCATCACGAATTGAAAAAAGGGTCCGATTTAAAAATCAGCCTCATGCTCAAGGGTTTCGGGAGTGAGAACTGCTCTCGAATAGCCATGATGAAGCCCACGACCAGCCGGGAGGAAGTGATCGAGGCAATTGCCGAGATAGTGACTTCCGCCGGAGGATCCCCCTGCCCCCCATCCACACTGGGTATCGGTATCGGGGGAACAATGGATTATGCGGCAAAATTGTCAAAAAAAGCCCTCTTGAGAGAACTCGATGATACCAATCCCGATCCATATTACGCCCAATTGGAACAGGATATTTACAAAAGGGTCAACGAACTGGGAATCGGTGGCGGCGGCCTCGGCGGCTCGATCACAACACTGGGTGTCAAGGTGGAAAAATTTGCCACACACATAGCAGGACTACCTGTTGCCGTTTCGGTCAACTGCTGGGCAGACAGAAAAACTACAGTGGAATTTAAAGGGATTACAAAATGAAGATTCAACTACCTCTCACTGAGGATATTATCCAAACTCTTAAAACCGGAGATGAAGTCTTTCTCTCTGGAACTCTTTATAGTGCCCGCGATCAGGCTCATCAACGCCTTTGCGCTCTTCTCGATGAGGGGAAAGATCTCCCAGTCGACTTGAAGGGGGAAACAGTATTTTACATGGGTCCCGCCCCGACGCCCGACGGTAAAATTATCGGATCCTGCGGGCCGACGACAGCCTACAGAATGGATCCCTTCGCACCGAAACTACTCGATTATGGCCTGAAAGGCATGATAGGAAAAGGAAACAGAGCTCAGGAAGTGACCGATGCCCTAATCCGCAATACAGGGATATATTTCTACGCCTATGGTGGATGCGGGGCTCTCTACGCGGGAAAGATTAAAAAAAATGAACTGGTAGCCTTTGAAGATCTGGGACCGGAAGCCATATACAAACTTGAAGTAGAAAATTTTCCAGTTGTTGTGGCTATTGATTGTGTTGGAAAC
>JADGDJ010000199.1 GCA_016744925.1 Spirochaetaceae bacterium | reverse complement strand
AACCAGAACTATCCTTTTATCAGGAGAGATTAACAAAGCTCTGGCTGAAAAAGTAATTAAGCAGCTTTTATTGCTGGAAGCTGACAGCGACGATCCCATTAAAGTTTTTATCGATTCCCCCGGTGGTGATGCCAATGCGGGATATGCGATTTTTGATATGATACGTTTTGTAAAACCCGATGTATATACAATCGGAATGGGACTGGTTGCCAGCGCGGGAGCCCTTGTACTTCTGGCGGCACCCAAAGATAAAAGACTGGCTTTTGCCAACTCCAGTTATATGATCCACCAGCCCCTCAGCGGTATTCGCGGAGTGGCTACTGAGATTGAAATCCACGCCACAGAGATCGAAAAGCTGAGAGTGAAACTGAATATATTGATTTCCGAAGAAACGGGAAAAGATATTAAGCAGGTTGAGCTCGATACGGACAGGGACTGCTGGCTCAATGGTGAGGAAGCTCTCGATTACGGATTGGTCAGCAAGATTGTTATCAAACGAAGCGATATGCCCGTATAATTTTTCTACTGAAATCATAAAAACCTCCCATAAGGGAGGTTTTTTTTTGTATTGAAGCGCTGGTGATAACTTTTCAGTTAAAACATATATGAAGAAGACTTTTGCCGCATTTTTTGTTTTACCCGTTTTATTTTTTTTCTCATGTACAGCTTGCTCTCTCCCTTTCGGTGAAGAAAATAGCCCCTCTGAACTGACAATCCTTTCATGGAATGTGCAGAATATTTTTGATGATGTGGCCGATGGATCTGAATACGATGAGTTTAATCCCGATAATGGCGAATGGAACTCCGATCTTTTTTATAAAAGGTTGAACAGAATCGAGGAAGTGCTCAATGTCACTCTTGAAGAATTTCCCCAGATCTTCCTTTTGCAGGAAGTGGAAAATCTCAATGCATTGGATATTCTGAACCAGAATATCCTGAAAGGGCATTTCTCCTGGCAGGTTCTTCTGGAGAATGACGAATCGTCTGTTCACACGGCGGTTCTTTCAGAGATCCCCATCACATCGGTCACTACAGTGGAAACCGGTTATTACGGCTTGTATAAACTAAGACCCATAACAGAAATCCATTTTGACCTCGGAGGAACAGAACTCATCATTTTTAACAATCACTGGAAATCCAAATCGGGAGGAAGCGCGGCGACTGAAAGCGGAAGAATTCAAAGTTCTGCAGTTCTGGTTGAACGAATCGGAAAGCTTTTATCAGAAAACGCCGATCGGCTAATCATCGCCGCAGGAGATTTTAATGAAAATCACGATGAATACAAAAAAACCGGAAGAAACTATCAGACTGCCCTGATGACGGAGATAGAAAGTGTTCCCGAAGAATGGACCGATTCTCTCTATGTAACATCAAAAGGGAGGAATTGTTCTTTTTCCAATGAAAAGCTGATTCTCTATTCTCCCTGGTACGATGTCAGCAGTAGTGGTAGTTATGCCTATAAGTCTCAATGGAGTAAAATTGATCACTTTTTTCTATGGAAAACACTCTTCGATGATAGAGCGTATGAATACGACTCTTTCAAACTCATAAAAGACTCTCTTCTTCTCAACGATTACAATTATCCCGCCCGCTGGGATAGTTTGACTGAAGAAGGCTATTCGGATCATCTTCCTGTACTATTAAAACTGATGAATAATGATCTATAATACTTACTATGAAACAGATTTTTACAGTTCTCTTTTTATTGCTTCCCTTTTTTCTCTGTGCCGAAATGGAACCGCTTACTATATATACTGAAGATCGTTTTTTTGTGACAACCGGTGTAGTCGACTTTGAACAGACTGTAGATGAGGTCAGTATTGCTCTACTCAAGTATAACGATTTTTCCCAATGGGCTTTTAGGGGAATGGACGGAGTCGATAAAGAGTCTGAAGGTCTCATCGCCTATTTTACGGATATCGATTATTCACCTGAGGAGAACCTTTTTTATATTACATTTGATATCAATGCTATTTGGCCAATCGGCAGGAAAGGGCATATTATGCAATTTCAACCTCATCAAAGTTATAATAATGATGGAAGCCTGAAATCGATAACGCTTGTTCCGCTACTGGGAACCAGGATGGTCGAAGAAGCTAATATGGTTTTTTACATTGAAAAAAATGGTCCTGGAGCATCTCTATCCTATGAATCACGAATTAAATTATCTAAATTTCTCGATTTTTTCTTTTCGTTAAGATCCTATAAGAAAAACTTTGAGTGGTATGTTTTTAAAATGAGTGACAATCTCTATACTTATCTCTCGGAAAAGTAGATTAGTCCTCCGGTCTCTCCATTCTTTCAATGGCACTGTCCATAGAAGAGAGACGAACTGTGGAATCGTCCCAGACTTTTTGCAGGTTTTTTAAGTGGGTCGTCCCCACATCGTACTGCCTTTTTAGAAGATTAAAATCTTCCCGGAGCCTGTGCAGTCTGTCGAAGATCACTTTCTGCTTTGTGCTGAATGAAAAACCCCGGAGGCCATAGGCTACAGTCTGTAGGTAAGTGAAAATATTGGATGGACTTACAGGGAGAACCCCTCTTTTCAGGATCTCTCTCATAAACGCTCCGTCATCTTCTATAAACACTTTGTAATAAATCTTTTCTGAAGGGATGTACATGAGGGCGAACTGCATGGTTCCTTCATCGGGCTTAATGTATTTAGAGGCTATATCGTCACAGTGTTTTAAGAAGACTCTTTTGATCTGTCCCGTCAGCCCCTGAGAATTGTCATCGATTATGGAGCTTATGCTCTCCAGGGGGAATTTCGAATCAATCGGCACGAGGAATTTCCCCAATTTGATCACCGCATCAGCTCGGGCTCCACTGGAAAATTTATGCTGCATTGAAAAACTCCCTGATGGTAACCAGCTTCTGAGGAGCGATTCGAGCATGGTTTCTCCCGCTGCTCCGCGGATGTGGGGAAGGGTGAATATACGAGAAAGGTTATCCACTTTTCCTGCCATATCTTCCATTCTATCGAGCCTTTTTGAAATGGAATTGAAAGTTTCATACATGCTGTTCGATTCATTACTTTTTTTGCGTACTAAGAGAAATAGTGCGAGTATTACCGCTAAAAGCAGGGCTGTAGAAGTGGATATAATAAAGAGAGTTTGCTGATTCATAATTCACTATACGAACGATAAGCTCTTCTGTCAAACCGAGCGCCCTGAGCGCTCTAAAGTAATAGACCATTTTTGTAATTTTAGCTATCATGGCTCAATATGGATGTGTTTGAGACTAAAGATAAATACTTGAAGGTTTTAAAAGAGAGATCTACTCTCCCCGAAGGCTTTAAAACCGCTGTTCAGGCTTTCGAATTTTTCCCTGTTGAACGGGAAGTGATAGAACCCATGAAAATGAATATGACTCTTATAGAATTGGAGAAACCGACGGAAGCTTTTGCCGGTGTTTTTACCAGGAATGCCTTTCCCGGCTATCCCGTCGAAATAGGTCGGCATCTTCTGAATGAAGAGAAAGTTTCAGGAGTGTTAATAAACAATAGAATCTCCAATGTCCGCTGTCAAAATGGTCGTGAAACGGCTTTAAATATTACTGAAAAACTTGCGGAAATCCGTCAGCGGAAGCATCCTTATTTTCCTTCATCTACAGGGATCATCGGTTGGAAACTGCCTGAACAAGTGATGCTGAAACATCTTAACCCTCTATCGGATAAACTCAATGATGATCCTATTCTCTCTGCTGCCGAAGCTATAATGACAACTGATGCTTTCCCCAAGGTTCGATCGATTGAATTCGAAGGGGGGAGAATCTGTGCCATTGCTAAAGGGGCGGGAATGATAGAACCGGACATGGCGACCATGCTCGTTTTCATACTCACCGATATAGACATAAAAAGGGACGAATTGAGGGCGCTCTTTTCTCCTCTCATAAACAGGACTTTTAACAGAATCTCCATCGATAGCGATCAGAGCACAAGTGATACGGCACTTATTTTTTCATCGGGACTGAAACCCTGCTCATCGCTTAGTGCTTTTGAAGATGCGCTCCAAACAGTTTGTCTCTCCCTCTCTGAGGATATTGTCAGAAACGGGGAGGGAACATCTCATCTGATTCGAGTGACTGTCTCCGAAGCGGACACAGTCGATGAAGCGACGGCTCTCGGCAAAGCTCTGATCAACTCACCACTGACAAAAACGGCTATTTTCGGGAATGATCCCAATGTGGGGAGATTTCTCCAGGCCATGGGAGATTATCTCGGTGGAAATGGGGTATCTATTGATCCGGAAAAAATTGAGATTTCCATTGGAGGTCACATAGTTTATCATGGTGGTGTTTTTACACTGGACGGAGAAAAAGAAAAAAAACTGAGTAACTATATGAAGGATTGTTCATTTGTTAATAGTGAGGGCTTTCCTCCACACGAACAGTCTGTAGATATGAATATCAAACTGGGCAGAGGGTCTTGCGGGTCGCAGGTACTCGGCTCGGATCTGACTTATGACTATGTGCGTGAAAACGCCGATTACAGAACATGAAGTGCACTGAACTGCACTGAACTAAAGACACAAAGTGTCTAACATTAGAAGAGGCATAAATGGAAAACAGGGATCTTGAAAGAAAAGTAAATGATGCGAGAAAACTGCTCGGTGATGTGAAGAGTGAAATCTCAAAAAAAATTGTTGGGCAGAATGCAATGATCGATGGTCTTCTCATGGGGATTATTGCCGGAGGACATGTTCTGGTTGAAGGTGTCCCGGGACTGGCTAAAACACTTGCTGTGAGGACTCTTTCCGAGGCTTTGACTATAGATTTTAAGAGGATCCAGTTTACCCCGGACCTACTCCCCGCAGACCTTACGGGTACTATGATCTACCGCCAGCAGACGGGAGAATTTGTGGCACGGAAGGGACCGGTTTTCACCAATATCGTTCTCGCCGATGAGATTAATAGAGCTCCGGCAAAAGTTCAGGCGGCGCTCCTCGAATCTATGGCAGAAAAACAGGTTACAATAGGCGATAGCACATACAAGCTTCCCGACCCGTTTTTTGTTCTGGCGACACAGAATCCCATCGAGCAGGAGGGGACTTATCAGCTTCCCGAGGCTCAGCTCGACCGATTTGTTATGAAGCTTAAAATTAATTATCCCACAGCGGCTGAAGAGCTCGAAATTCTTAAAAGAATGGGTAGTGAAAAACCGATTACAATCAACAGGGTTCTGAATACCATAACCATAGCTCAGCTTCGAAAAGCCGCCGAGTCCATCACAGTTGATGAGAGAATTGAAAAATATATTGTTTCCATTGTCACAGCATCACGGGCGGGAAATCAGAAACATCTCTCTTTTTCACGTTATATTGAATACGGAGCATCTCCGAGAGCTACAATATATCTCTATCGATGCGCCAGAATCCGAGCCATGTTTGAAGGTCGCATTTTTGTTCTGCCGGAAGATGTCAAAGCAGTTGCTTTTGATGTTTTAAGACATCGTATTGTACTTTCTTACGAAGCACAGGCAGAAGAACTTTCCACTGACGATGTCATTAGAGATATTCTCGCGGCGGTTTCAGTTCCGTGATGGATAATCGGGATCTGTCAAAGCGGGTCAAACAGCTCCATCTTATCTCTGGTAAACTTGTTGAGAGCTTTTTTGCAGGAAACTACCGTTCTGTTTTTAAGGGACCCGGTTTGGAATTTGATGAGGTTCGTGAGTACATTGCCGGTGATGATATGAGGTTTATCGACTGGAATGTCTCTTCCCGCATGGGAATGCCTTATACAAAGACCTTCCGTGAAGAGCGTGAAGTCGTTCTTCAGGTTCTCATCGATATTTCTGCTTCACTGTCGACAGGTGCCGGATCAGTGAGCAAACAGGAGACTGCGGGAATGGTTTTCGCTCTTCTGGCATTTGCTGCCGTCGCCAACAACGACCGTGTCGGATCGCTCCTCTTCTCCGACCGTATAGAAAAATCTGTCCAGCCCATGAAGGGAAAGAAACATGTGCTCAAACAAATTTCCACTGTTCTTTCTGCTGAAGCCGAGGGGATAGGGTCTGATCTGGCTCTGGCATTTCGATCGGCAGCTGAGATGATGAAAAGGAGGGGGATCTGCGTTATCCTATCAGACTTCCGCTCTGCCGATTACTGGAGCGAACTGACCGTACTTTCTTTAAAACATGATGTAATAGCCATTCGCATAACCGATCCCGTGGACAGGCAGTACCCCCGCAGTGGACTGATCCAATTGCAGGATCCCGAAACGGGTGAGTCCATATTCGGGTTTGGAAGATCTCAGAAATTCCGCGATGAATATGCCGAATTCTGGGAAATTGAAAGATTGAACTGGATCAACGGGTGCCGAAGGATCGGAGTGGATACTCTGGAAATCAATACAGAAGACGATGTCGCTGTCAAACTCATGGAATACTTCAAGAGGAGAAATAAAAGGAAATGAGAAAACTCCTCTTTTTATCGCTTCTCCTCATCGCTTCAGTAACAGCAATCTATGGGCAGGTGGAAGTTAAACGGACTGTTTTTATCCCGCCCGAGTACTATATGGGGGATCCTGTTGAACTGAGACTTCAGATAGAACTGGATGATTATGATCTACTGACGACTCCCATGGATATCATTTCCCTGGAATGGGTGGATATTAAAGATATTCAGATAGTACAGGATAATCTCGATGGTGAAATTATCGTTAAATTTACGAGCTTCAGCACGGGAACAAGAGCTCTGCCCGAATTGGATTTTGGTGCTTTTGTTCTGAGTGACTTTAAAATATATACCAATTCCCTCGTAGAAGAAGGGGAGAATGATCTGAAAGGGCTTCGTCCTCAGGTTATGATTCCCGGTTCAAGGTTGTATTTTTTTCTCATAGCTCTCGGTGTCTTTGTCCTGCCTTATGTCTTCTATTTTCTGATCAAACTATTCATTAAGTATTTGATTGTTCTCACCCGAAAATATCATTCTTCAAAGCCATACCGAAATCTCAGTCGAACGCTGAAGAAACTCGATTCCAATATTGAAAAGATTTCAGTCAGGGACTTTTTTATCACTTTGTCCGATGCTCTTCGTATATATCTGACAGCCCGCACCGGTTTTGACTGTAAGTCAGCCACGACCAGTGAGATCTCGACTCTCCACGGCTTCGGTTTAGAACAGAGCCTATGGGATCGTCTTGTTGCTGTTTTGAAAAGGGGAGATATGGTTAAATTCGGAGGGGAGCAGCTCTCGATGAAACAGATGAAAGATAATCTCGATTTTGTGATGACACTCTGTTTTGAAATAGAGAAGAGGGAGGATTTTCATGTTGACATTTGAAACACCTCAGTATCTTCTTCTCTTTTTGTTACTGCCGCCGGCAGTCTATTTTCGCCATTTAAGGAAAAATAGGGGAGGGGTACTCTCTTTTCCCTTTAAGGTCTGGAAGGGGAGCGGTTTTTATCCCAACCAGTTTTTTCTGAAGACCATTCTTTTTATTCTGGCTTTTTTATTCTGGATAGGCATCTCATTTTTTATACTTGTACTCGGTGGGCCATCTCTCAGTTGGCATGAAAAGCTCTTTCTTTCGAGAGGTGTCGATATTATGATTGTCTTCGATCAGTCTCCCAGTATGGCCGGTAAGGATTTTCCTCCGATCAATCGATTTGAGACTGCCAAAGAGATGACAAGCCATTTTATTGCGGGCCGGGAAAACGATCCCATAGGAATCGTCAGTTTTGGAACTGATGCTGTCTTGAGAGTCCCTCCCACTCTCGACTACAAACTGCTAAACGAAAGGCTCAACAGTCTTCAGATTATGGAATTGGGTGACGGTACGGCCATCGGGATGGGGCTGGCTGTTGCCGCTCTGCATTTATCGAATAGTAAAGCTGATGAAAAAATTATAATTCTTCTCACCGACGGTGAAAATAACTCAGGTGAGATTCAGGCGGAAACTTCCGCTTCCATAGCCAGGAAGCTGGGGATTCGGATCTACAGCATCGGAATAGGAAAAAGCGGAGATGTGGCTGCCGAGTTTACCGATCCGGATACAGGTTCTGTTTTTTCGGCCACTCTACAGAGCAATTTCAACGAAGAGCTATTGAGAACCATAGCAAAGGAGTCCGGTGGAATGTATTTTCACGCTGTCAGCCCCGGTACGCTTGAAGCGGTCTTCCAAACCATAGATTCACTGGAGTCTGTAGAGAGACAGGTTAAAATGC
>JADGDJ010000198.1 GCA_016744925.1 Spirochaetaceae bacterium | reverse complement strand
AAAGGAAGCAATTAAAATCAATCTAGAATTTTTTAATTACGCAGAGAATTCATCTGAAACCTTTTGGGATGATTCTATTCATCAATTTGCTTCCGGTGAAGCGGCAATGAGCATTACATTTTCGAACAGGACTTCCAATATTATAGATAGTAAAGTCTCTAATATCCTCGGAAAATTTGATTTCACAACTCTGCCCGGGGAGAAACAACTGATTGGAGGCGGTGTCTTGGGGATCTGCCAAAAATCTCAGAATATTGAAACGGTTTGTAATTATTTAGAGCAATTTTATTCTAAAAAAATATCGACAATCTTTGCATGTTTATGCGGAGCATCCAGCAGCAAGTATGTATATAAAAATGAGGACATCTCCGATATATATCCCTGGATGAAATATGTTCAGAAAAATCTCAAAAAAGGTAAACGCAGATTTGTAGGTGAAGAGTTCAATGAACTGGATTTTGAATACAATCTTGGTTCAGCTTTAAAAGAGTTATTTGATGGTGAATGCAGCATCGACGAGTGTATTTTTAATA
Source organism: Spirochaetaceae bacterium (assembly GCA_016744925.1). Classification (GTDB taxonomy): domain Bacteria; phylum Spirochaetota; class Spirochaetia; order DSM-2461; family DSM-2461; genus Spirochaeta_F. The sequence continues at coordinate 7,681 of JADGDJ010000198.1, read as the reverse complement.
TTCTTAATTTTAAATAAAAAAAGGAATAAAAATGCTCCGGAGCCAAGCTCCGAAGTCTTTCCCTTCAGGAATTAATTTTAGACCAAATGTTACCCGATTATTGAGCCACAATTTGGTTCAGATGTACAGGAATATTACAAAGTAATAATCTGATCAGAAAACTGAAACTTCTCAATTTTCTTCAATACGTTTTTCCCATCTCTGTCCTGAATGGCATCTGTAACGGTTACTCGATCTGTTGTTTTTTCGATTGTATACTCGCTGAAGGCGCCGGAGAATATCACAGTATTACTTCCTTTGTTTCCACAGATTGTATTGTTTAGTTCATTAATTCGAACATTGCTGTCATTTTTACCGGTTAGCGTGATATGCTTCAAATACCGTGAGTGGTTCGTATAGGAAACCGACGCGTCAAATCTCAAAGAAAAAGTACCAGAGAAACCGGCATCTATTCTGGCATTATACGTCAGGTAGGGATGGAAAAATCTTTTGTTCATTAGATTTGAGCCATTCGGATCTTCAGCATTGATCTCCTCTCTTGTTTTAGCTGTATACAGACCCCACATCCCCTTATCTGGTGATTCTTTAAAAGCTCCCCATAACCCGTAGTACGAATCGATAACTGATGCCAGATACTCCTGTGATAAACTGTTTTCAGCAGTCAATTCTTTTATCCAGGCAGCTTGATCTGAACCGAAGGCCCACAATTTTTTATCGAGAGCATTTTTCTGGGCTGCTCTAATTTCTTTCTGAAACTCAGGCAGCGCACCGGGAGAACTGTTGGGACCGTCTATCCCGATACCATAGTCGTGTACGAAATGGAGAATCTCCTCAAATGCCGCATCGCGATGTTCATAATTCTGGTTGATATACCAGCTGTGTCCCTCAATCTGTATCTCATTATCGTAAAGAGGCTGTCCGTCTACACTCGGATCATTTTTTCCGTTGTCTTCTCCGTTCATTAGAAGAAGTACAGCTCTGTTTTCTGCAATTTTCTCAGCCACTGCACTTTTATCAGAACCATAAAGAGAACCGGGGAAATCAGTCAGGTAATGCTCCAGAATGTTTCTGGCCCGTACCATCTTTTCATTCGATATTTCATTCTGTGCTATAATATGGATAGCCTTTCCACTGCCGGTAGTTATTTTTGTATATCTATCGAAGCTGTTTATATAACCGGCTCCGAGAGATTGTGGGACAGTTTCTATTCCGAGACTCCCGTCTGGTTCATAGATAGAAATTCCGGGACCGGTCATGCTTGCACAGCTGACCATCGATAACATAATCGATAACATAAGTATAAGAGCTGAGTACTTTTTCATAATTTATCTCCATTCAAGTTTTGTATTTTCTTATTACAATACATAATCCAACCTTTAGATTCGTTCGGATTTATAAATCCGTTTAAATAAGGCTTGAAATTTCCCAATTCATGAAGGACTATAAGCTCATGGATAGAGTCATTTCTAATATGCTGCTAGCATCCGGATTTCATGGGTTGCTCGTTTTTGCCGTTCTCTATTTCAGTAGGAAAAATAGGACTTCCAACAGGATATTTTCATTTCTCATTCTTTTGACAGCACTCAGCTTTTTTTACCTGATGGATAATTTTTCAGAATCGGAAAATATATTTTTTCAGATATTCGGATATATTCCAGGGTTTCTGACCGGTCCTCTGGTGTATTTTTATGTGAAGAGTTTGATCTCGACAAAAAAAGATCTGAAACTGAAAGATGCCGTTCATCTATTTCCAGCTCTGCTCTCTCTAGCAGGTGGTTCGCTTATTCCTGCTGAAATATTCATTATTGCTGAGGATATACAGACTTTTATTTATCTGTACTTTTCCATATCCCTGGTTGTTCGTTTCAGAGCTAATCTTCCTCAATATGTCTCTTCTCTCGATTCTATGAGGTTGAAATGGCTTTATCTGCTGCTCATCAGTCTTTTTCTCTTCCGTTTATATTCAATCTTCGATATCGTTATGGTTTTTTGGGAAATACAAATTCATCCGATTCTTGATTTTCTAAGTCTCGTAGCCGAATCTTTTCTGATTTATGTCATTTCCTATTTTGTTTTGTCACAACGGGAGATTTTTGATGATGTGTTCAGTCGAGATAGAGAAAATAATTCTGAGAAATACAAAGCTGCCAGATTGGGCGAAAACAGAGCTGAAATGTATTTTGACAGGTTATTAGTATTGATGGAAACTGAAAAACTCTATCTTCAGAATGCTGTAACCCTAAAGGAATTGGCAGAGGAGATGGATATTCCTCCCCATCTGCTCTCTCAGTTGATCAACAGCCGTACAGGTAATAATTTTTATACATTCATTAATGAGTATAGAGTTAAAAGGGCTTGTGTACTTATAAAAGAAGCGGATATGAGCAGAACTACAATGCTCGATATCGCATTTGAATCTGGTTTTAATTCAAAAACGACATTTAATGAGGTATTTAAGAAGATGACAAAAAAGACGCCTACTGAATTCAGAAGAATCAATAGACCTTAATGCCATCTCTATAGATTAAAGTCCTTCGTATTCAATATTTTTCCGATATTTATATTCCACAACGTTTGTTTTGCTGTTTAATTACTTTCTTTACCAGTGCAATTTTCCAATGTAGTATTATTTAGCTCTATATATGGATAATTAAAAATGACAATTAGAAATAAAATATTTATCTACAATATTCTCATTATACTGTTCTCTATCATTTTGATGACAATTTTGGTGAATCTGATAACATCGCAGGCGATATTAAAGAAAGCAAAAACCAATACACAAACAGAATTATCTCTTATTGTTAATAACATTGATTCAATTGTTCACAATGTGAACAACTACATTATTTCATTTTCTATTGAAAAAAACCTCCAGGATGTTTTAAAGGAATTCTCTGAATTACCTGAAAAGCCTGCAGAGATATATAATGCACATATCAAGTCCTTAGAGAGTTATACATATATACGTGGATTAAACGAATATATAGATTCCTATGAAATTTATACATCTTCTTTTAAACCTTTCGGAGTGAGCAGTTATGGTGATACTTCTAACCTTGATAGTATAACTGAAGATGAAAAATTGACATTATATAATACTCTTTACCCTTATTGGTTAGGGCCCTTTAAATTGAGGAATCAGACTACGAAACTCGACGAATGGGTAATAATCATTAATAAAAAAGTAATTGATTTCAATGTCGGGAAACATCTTGGTTTTGTCTCATTTTATATGGAAGAAGATAAACTGGAAAATGTTTATAGTCCGTTAGGAGATCTTTCAGGAGATTTCCATATTATCAATAACAGAGATATCATTGTTTCTTCAACGGAAAAAGGAAATATAGGGAAAGAATTGCATTCTGTTTTGACTTTAAGTGGGAATCAGTTTACATCCTTATATGAGAATAAGAGCGGAACTTATAACCTGGGAAATAGGGATTTTTTTATTTCAGTTCAGGATTATGAAAACCTCGATTGGAAGATTCTCTATACAATTCCCTACAAAAATATATCTAGAGAGAATGATCTTTTGCTATTTACAATTATCTTAATCGGATTGGGTTGTGTTTTGCTTTCTTTTTTTGTTTCTTTTCTCATATCCAATAATATATCCAAACCGATATTCTCATTGGCTAATGTAATGACATCCATTAGAAATGGGAATCTCAATGTTCGCTTTCCTGTGAAATCGACCAACGAAATAGGGATGCTTGGTCTGGGCTTTAATTCTTTAATGGATAAAATTGATAACTTGCTAAAAACTGTTTATTCTGAGCAGAAGCAGCTTCGGGATTATGAATTCAAATTGATACAGGCGCAAATAAATCCTCATTTTTTATACAACAGCCTTGGTATGATAGAATCACTCATAAATATCCGTGAGTACGAAGAAGCTGTATCCCATGTCCATTCACTAACAAGTTTTTACAGATTGTCTTTAAGTACTGGTGCTGATTTGATTACTGTAGAGCAGGAGTTTAAAATAACTGAAAGTTATCTTGAAATCCAGAAAAGAAGGTATATAGAATATATCGATTATTCTCTTCATCTTGATGATAAGGTGAAATCAATTATTATTCCCAAATTAACCCTACAGCCGATTATTGAAAATGCCATATATCACGGATTAAAAGAAAGTAAGAATAAGGGATTGATCGAAGTTTCCGGCAAATGCGAAAATGATGAACTGATATTGTCAGTACGTGATACGGGTAAAGGTATGGATGCTGAAAAAATATCAACTCTTCTGCAAAACGAAGATAAAGAGAGTTTTGGTTTGCACAGTATTAATGAAAGAATCAAATTGTTGTTTGGTGAAAAGTACGGTATTTCCATTGAAAGTGAAGTCAACTCTTATACAAAAGTCTCCGTAAGAATCCCATTGAAATATGAAACGGACAATGCAAATGCTTAAAGTCGTAATCATTGATGATGAGTATTATTTCCGACAGTCTCTGAAAACAATTATTCCCTGGGATGATTTGGATCTGGATTTCTGCGGTGAGGCAAATAATGGTGAAGATGCCCTGGAGTTGATTCAAAAGACACAACCGGATTTGGCTCTGGTAGATATTAATATGCCGATTATTGACGGAATAAAGTTAACCTCTATTCTGAAAGAAAAAGGGATTCAGACAAAAATAATAATCATTACGGGTTATGGTGAGTTTGAATATGCTCAGAAGGCAATTAAGCTGGGAGTAACTAATTATTTACTTAAACCGATTGTAAAGGAAGAACTTCTCAGCACAATCACTATTATTAGAGACCGGATTTTACTGGAGAAAAAAAATACAGATAATATTGCTCAAATTTTGCAGAACAGATTTTTGATAAGTCTTATTAAGGGAAACCTCTCTGATAAATATGATGATGTTTTACAATATGCCCAAAGCATTAAATTGAATTTATCCAGTGGTGTATTTCAGGTTATTTTGCTGGACGTTAACTATAAAGACAATATTGAGAAAGAAATATCCGAAATATTTATTCATAATACTGACGGATTAATCCCTTTTTTTGTAGTGATAGATGATAATGACCTCTCTGTATTAATTCTTCAAATACCCGACGTAAAGCAATTCAATAACAAATATCTAAAGCATAGTGTGGCTCTTGTAATCAATGATTTTAAAGAGAAGCATAATTGCTTAGTCTCTGGAGGTCTAGGGCGATTGTACAGTGGTCCCTATGGTATTTCATTATCATATAACGAAGCCATTATTGCATTAAAAATGCGAATGATAATGGGAAATCAATCTGTAACATTATATGAAGAAGACAACGAAAGTAAATTGAACCGAAACCTGTTCGGCCTGGAAGTTAAACAAAATCTTTTTCGGGAATTGAGAATCAAAAATGAAATAGATGTAAAATTCCTAATCAAAGATCTTTTTGCCAGGTTGAAAGAGCAAAAATCCGGTGAAAAAATAATCAAAATATATACCTATAACTTATTGCTTTGTGCTATTGAATTTTGTAATGAATTTGAGCAACTGAAAGATGAGATTGAAAAGATAAACGATTCATTTATTCAAATAGAAGAGATCAAAGTGATTGAAGATATGGAAGAGTTCACTTTAAATATATTCTTAGCCATAATGAATTCCTTATCAGATCTCAATGATAGAATGAATAATAATCTGATTTACAAAATGAAAGCTTATATTCTGGAGAATGTTTTTGATTCTCTATTCAACATTCAAATGATTTCAGATCACTTTTCTATGAATTACCATTATACATGTTCTCTTTATAAGAATGAAACCGGGCAGACAATAAATGACTTTATCACTGAGATCCGAATGATGAAAGCCAAAGAATATTTAAAACAAGAGGATCAGAATGTTTCAACTGTCGCATTCCTCTGCGGTTATAGAGATCAGTACTACTTCAGTCGAGTATTCAAAAAATATTTCGGACTGCCTCCATCAAAGATGAAATAAATAAACAAACAATTGTCCATTTATTCAAAACATTGTCCATTTTCGGATCATATTTTTCGAAATATCATTAATTTATTCCTCAGTTAGGAATACAAAATTAAGGAGGTAGTTCGTGAAGATCTACAAAACAGTTTTATTATTATTAGTTTCTATATTTATGATTTCTACAGTGTCAGCAAGTGGTAATCAGGACAACACATCAGGTGCCGGAGAAAGACCGAAGCTCAAAGTGTTTCTTCTGTCAGAAGATTCAAACAGGTTAACACTTCATCAGGATTATTATTTGCCGAAAGTAGCAGCACAGTTTCCCGATTTTGATGTTGAATTTGAACTTCCGGGTAATGCTTATGTTCAGAAACTAAAGATTTATAATGCCGGTGGCGATCTTCCGGATATTTTCTGGGGCATGGACTTTGTCGTTGAATCGGAAAATGCCCTTAAATTGACAGACTATATTACAAATGATGGATTTTATGACAAGTTCAAAAATAAAAATGGCTTAATATCTTACAAAGGTGATTATTATTCAATCAGTCCTGGACAGGATGCCTACTTCTCATCTGTACTCTGGTATAGAAAAAGTGTCTTCGCTGATAATGGTATTGCTGTTCCAACTACTTATGAAGAACTATTGGATGTGACAGAGAAACTTAATGCTCTAGGTATTACTCCCATTTCCAATCAGGTATGGCCTCTTGCCCACTTTATGTATCAGGATCTCATAGCCTATGAAGATGCAGATTTTATGAAAGAACTGATTAAAGGAAATGCAAAATTTACAGACTCAGTTGCTCTTGAAGCAGCTAAAAAACTTGAAAAACTTGTACAGTCCGATGCGTTTTCCAGAGACCTGGCTGTTATCGATCATCAGTCCCATGTAGATCTATTTACAAGTGGCAAAGCAGCTATGTTATATCATCCTCTATGGATACAGGCTGCAATTGCTGAAGTTTCCGATGATGTTGGTTTTATTGATCTGACAAGTATGTCTCCCAAAACAGAAATTCTGACAGGCTGGGGATCTCCTTTTAATGGATTTATGATTTCCAAAAATAGTAAATATAAAGACGAAGCTGTAAAACTGGCAGAGTGGATGGTTACTCAAGATGCTGATTACTGGTCAAAAGAACAAAATATGCCTGTTTCTTATGATAACGGTGTCGTTATTTCCGGAATGACTGAAGCGACAGCAGCATACTCCAAAATGTTTGAAGACAAAAATGTATCAACTCTACCCAATATGACTCAAGTCCTTTTCAATGAGGCCATTCGAGCTGTAAATGAAGTGAACATGGGTAAACTGGTAACCGGTCAGATAACAGCTGAAGAATATGTAAACCTCTTACAACAGTCAATTGAAGAATACCTATAAGAACTAATTCTAATCACATTCGGGATCTGCAGTATAGGCAGGTCCCTTGTTTCACAAGGAGATATTTTGAACACTTCAATCCGTAATAAAATATCAATAGGTTTGTTTACTTTACCGGCACTCATTCTTTTTGGTTTTTTTATCGTTTATCCTTTATTGCCAACATTGTATTATAGCTTTTTTTCCTATAATGGATCGGTTTCCAAAGGATTTGTAGGGTTATCAAACTATGTAAAGAATTTTAAGGATCCCGTATTCTGGCTTTCTTTTCGTAATGTCTGGAGGTTAATATTCTCCCAGTATCTAGTGGGAGGCCCATTAGCTCTTTTATTAGCTCTTGCACTCAGTTCTAAGAGTT
>JADGDJ010000396.1 GCA_016744925.1 Spirochaetaceae bacterium | reverse complement strand
ATCAAGATCATTTTTTTGATAAAAAAATTGTCTCTAATATTGAACGAAATATTACGGGGACTTTTATGATTGTTCCGAAAGCTGGGCATTTACTTAATGAAGGTGAAGATTTAATGAAAACCATAGAAAATACAAAACACGTTATTCAATTCTTATCTAAAAAAATATATATTTAATATAAATAAACTACTTAACACCAAAGGAGAAATCCGCTTCCGATAACATTGTATTCTGTCTACAACTCATCAGGTGTTTGCTATACAGAAATACAAGATTTTATATCAAGGCTGCTATCTTCTAACTGATCATTTAACCAGTTTTTAGCAGGTATCTCATCTGTGAAAAACTCGAATAGACCACCTGTCTTTTTATAAATATTTGCAATGTGAAGCTTTCCAAATTCTGGATTATTTGATTCATCAAGAATCATAGCTGAGGCTATAAGGCCATTTTTATTATTTTTGAAAAGTATCTCAGAAGCAAGCTTTGAAGCATCCGGAGTGTGTAAGGGCTGCCCTGTAATAATTGCCAGAACCCCCCATTTAATTCCGTTAATCTTATTGCGTATTTCCGGGAGATTTTCCGTCATCTCTATGATAGATTCTATATTCCATGGTCCAATGGTATATAGAATTAAAAGATTTTCTTCGATTCTAAAGTGAAATTCCCCATGAGGGGGGAATCTTTTATTTTTTATAATTGTCATGATATTTTTATCATATTCTACATAGTTCATTATTAATATCATAAAAAAAATTATTCAATTTTTTTTATGATATTAATTTAGGTTCCTGACACAAGGGAGGCAACGTTCCAAACTGAAGCTTCTCATTTTTCTTTAGTTGGGGGGGTAATGAAATATGTTTGAAGGATTATCGTAAAAGTGCAGTCTAAAAATACCCGAAAATAATAGAGGGGTATATTAATGACACAGTACAGCAAAGAGTTTAAAGAACAGGCATTAAAGTTATCCGATGAAATCGGCTTAAAGAAAACATCGGAGCAATTAGGAGTTAATTACGGAACATTGGCCGGCTGGCGAAAAAACCGGAAGAAAAAAAATAGAGATAAATCAGCACCAGATACTTCTCCACTGACAGAACGTGAGATGCAATTGCTGAAAGAAAATCAGGAGCTTAAAGATGCTAATGAGATTCTGAAGGATGCGCTTGGTTTTTTCGCACAAGACCGGAAGAAGTGAGCTCTAAAAGTATCTTTGCCTATGTCTGTAATCATCAGGAAGAAAGTAAAACGACTCCTGTTGTAAAGATGTGCAAAGCTTTGAATGTCAGCGAAACAGGTTATTATAAGTGGAAACGATCCCGAAATAAACCTAGAGCCTGGCAGCTTCTTCTGGTCAAAATACATGAGGTCCTGGATGAGCATCCAGACAATAAGAACTATGGAATAAATAGAGTGCACATCGCGCTAGAGCAAAAGAGTATAGAAGTCTCTCGATCAACAGTGATCAGAGCAATGAGAAAAGGAAATCTGCTACACAAGAGCCGAAGGAGCCCGAATGGGCTCACCAAAGCGGATAAGAAGGCTCAGAGACCTGACAATATAATAAAGAGGGATTTTACGGCAGCAGGGCCCAATGAAAAAGGCTGACTGATATTACCTAAGTTCCGTGTTCTGACGGGAAATTGTATGTCGCACCTGTTTTGGATTGTTTTGGAGGAGAAATTATCAGCCTCGCAATGGAAGATCATATGAAAAAGGAATTATGCATTCAGGCCATTGATGATGCATATAAATGCAGAACTCCTGGAAGTGGAGTTCTTATCCACAGTGATGCCGGTAGTCAATATACCAGTGATCGTTTTACGAAGGTACTCGGTAACTACCGGGCTATTCAGAGTATGAGTGATGTCGGTAAATGCTATGACAATGCTCGAATGGAAAGTTTCTTTGCAACACTGAAAAAGGAAAAACTGTATAAATTGAATACAAAGAAAATGACGAAGGAAAAAGTTAAAACTGTGATCTGGCGCTATGTCATGGCTTACTATAATCGAAAACGAATCAGTACGGTGA
>JADGDJ010000197.1 GCA_016744925.1 Spirochaetaceae bacterium | reverse complement strand
CCCAAGTTCTCATCAGCGGAGCGACAAAAAAATACATAGGAAGAGAATTTGTCACCCGGGAGTTGGACAAAGTTCGTGTTGTAGGGATAAACAGACCCGTTACCATACACGAGCTCTGCAATTTCAGGGCGGATATAACGGAAGACGACAAGAAGGGATATGCTCATTACGATAGAGGTCAGGAATTTTTCCGTGACAAAAAATGGGCTGCTGCCGAAGAGGAGTTCACTAAAGTTCTGAGATACCTTCCCAATGACGGACCGGCAAAAGTGTTCATAAAACGCTGTAAACAGTACAATAAAAAATCGCCTAAAGCGGACTGGGACGGTGTATACAATTTGATTAAAAAATAAGACTTTTTAATGAATGATCCGGCTGTGACTCTTTCTATACTCAGCCGGAGTCTGGCCGAAAAACTCGCGAAACTGCTTGTGAAAGTAATTGGAATTCTCATAAGAGGACAGGTAACATACCTCTTTAACAGAATAATTTGTGTTTTTCAGCAACTCCTCGGCTTTTTTCAAACGGACATTTTTGAGATAAGTCGAAGGAGTCACATCCAGATATTTCCTGAAAGACCGCGATACATGCTCAGGACATTTACAGGATTTCTCTATCACCTGATCCAGTGATGGAATCCCCTCCTCCCTGCTGTTGATATATCGAACAATTTCTTGAAGCCATGGGGGAATGTCTATCGAGAACTCATCGTCCTCTTTCCCCACGAGAAACAAGTCAAATAAATAGAGTAGAAAATGAGAAAATTTGAGAATCTGAGATTCCCCCCGGGCATTGCTGATCAGACTTCTAATCCGTCTTGCTAAGATAGTCCGCTCTTCCAGAGGGATTGTAATTCGGGGAGATGAACTTTGTCTGAGCACTGTATGTTGTAGAAGGTCGTTTCCGAGAAATAATTTAAGAGATTTTATCCAGGCACCTGAAAAAGCTATGTTGTGGTATTTAAAATTTTTACCCTTAAGAGCATGAGTATCACTCTCACGAATGAAAAAGATCTCCCCTTCCGAATGCTCAAAAACTCTGCCATTTATTTTATGTTCAAAATCCCCTTCTTCACAATAAACGAATTCCCAATGATTGTCGTGGCTGTGGAGAGGGAAACTGTAACCGGAATCAACAATGAATGAGTTGACCAAATACTCTCTCGCTTCATAGTCTTTCCAGACAAATATTTTCATCGACATGCACCAAATATCAAATATGTTCTATATTTTGTCAATATTATTCCTATTTTTATCAAATATGATGTGCCATATTGAATATATTATTTTTAAAAGGCGGTAATCTTATGAAAATTCTGGATTTAAATGGAAATTGGAATATCACATCGGATGATGGTTTATATAATTTGACAAGTGATGTGCCCGGATCACTCTTCTACGCACTGGAGCAGAGAGGCGATTTTGGAGATGAGGGTCTGATTTTCAGAGAAAACAACAAAGAAGCTGTGAAGATCGCAGATAGGGATTTTACCTGGTCACGGGATTTTCAGGTGGAAGAAGATTTCCTCAATTCTCCTCACCTATTTCTCGAAGCTGATGGCCTCGATACAATTGCTGAAATTTCCATTAATGGCAGAGAAATCGGCTATTCAGATAATATGCACAGAACCTGGAAATTCAATATTGCAGATGTTTTAAAACCGGGGGGAAATACCATTAAAATCCTTTTCAAAAATACTCTGAATTATATTCGAAAAGAGAGAGAAAGACGTTTTCTCTATGCGGCAGACGGTGATGGGGTGACATCGGTTCAGGGTTTCAATATGATCCGCAAAAGCCACTGCAGTTACGGTTGGGATTGGGGTCCGAAAGTCCCCGATGTAGGAGTCTGGAGAGATATTTCTATTGTCGCCTATGATTCGGCCAAACTAAAATCTGTTCATGTCACTCAAAAGCACGAAAATGACAAAGTTTTATTGAATTTCAAACCTGAAATAGAATCATTTGCAGAGGCGGATCTAAATATACGAGCAGTCCTAAGCTCTCCGGAAGGGAAAATTTCCGGGTTTTCCCTCTCTACCGATGAACTGACAGAAGAGGTAGTAGGTGATCCACAGCTTTGGTGGCCCAATGGATTAGGGGAGCAACCTCTATACCAGCTCGATTTTTTTCTCGAAGACAATGGTTCGGTCATAGATGATTTCTCAATGAAAATAGGTCTTCGTACACTGACTGTTGAACAGAAAAAAGATGAATGGGGAGAAACCTTCAATTTCAGCTGCAACGGTGTTTCCCTATTTGCACGGGGAGGAAATTATATCCCCGAAGACATTTACCTCAACAGGAATAATGGATATTCTACTGAAAAACTGATTGAAGACTGTAAGACCGCCAACTTCAACTGCATAAGAGTCTGGGGCGGAGGTGTTTACCCATCCGACGAATTCTTCGACCTCTGTGATGAAAAAGGGCTTGTGGTCTGGCAGGATCTAATGTTTGCCTGTGCCATTTACGATGTGAATAACGAGCACTTCCTGAAGAACATCAGCGAAGAGCTGAGAGACAACCTGACAAGAATGCGCCATCATGCCTCGATCGGGCTTATCTGCGGCAACAACGAAATGGAATGGGCTTTTGAAGAGTGGCCTTTCAATCCCACTAAAGAACAGAGAGTGGAATATTTAAAACAGTATCAGTTTGTATTTCCTCAGATTATGAGTGAAGTCTGCCCCGAACTGTTTTACTGGCCCGCTTCTCCTTCGTCTGGCGGTGATTTTGATAAACCCAACGATCCCGACCACGGAGACTGTCATTTCTGGGAGGTGTGGCACGGGAACAAAGATTTTTCCGAATTTAAAAATCACTATTTTCGATTTATGTCCGAATTCGGCTTTGAGTCCTTCCCTTCGATGAAAACAATTAAGAGCTTTACAAATGAAGAGGACCGAAATATTTTTTCACCCGTTATGGAAGACCACCAGAAATGTGACGGAGGGAATGGAAAGATTCTCACCTACATATCAAAGTACTACAAATACCCCAAAGATCTGGATTCTCTGTCTTATGTTTCACAGGTCAGTCAGGCAGAAGCCATCACGACAGGTATTAAGCATTGGAGAAGAAACCGTGGCCGCTGTATGGGTTCAACCTACTGGCAGCTCAATGATAACTGGCCGGTTGCTTCATGGTCGAGTATTGACTATTACGGGCGGTGGAAAGCACTGCACTATGCAGCGAAAAGAGCCTATGCCAATATTCTGCTCTCCATAAACGGCGATAATAATTCTGCAGAAATACATATTTCCAATGAGGGGAAAGAAACCACATCGGGATTGGTAGAATGGAAACTCTATACTTTAAAAGGAGAACTTGTAGACAGCGGTAAGAATTCTGTATCAGCTGCTCCTTTCTCAACGAAAATGATTGAAAAGAGAATTTTCACAGAAGAACTAAAAGGGGGGAATGAAAGAGAGCTTTATCTCTCTGTTCACTATCGTGATGAAAATGGTGATGAATACAGTGATTATCATAATTTCTCGCCCTACAAATATATGAATCTTCAGGATCCCCGATTAAATGTGGAAATAGTGGAAACTGAGAATTTTTACGCTCTGACAATTAAGGCTCAAAACCCGGCATTTCATGTAGAAATGGACTTTACCGAAATAGATGGAATCCTCTCGGACAACTTCTTCCACCTTGACGGCGGTGCATCCAAAACCGTCACAATGGAAAAATCCCAATGGTCACTTCCGCAGCTGGCGGAGCAGATTAAAGTCAGATCGCTAGCTGAGAGTTATTGATTCTCGTTTAAATGTCCCGATGTTTTATTCATGAAACATCGGGAATACATTTTTAACCGATATCCAGTTCCCTAATATAATCTCTCAGCCGGGTATCGGCACTGACCATATTGTTCTGTCTATCTGTGATGTCTTTATTCAGCTGCTGAATCTCGCTTTCCTGTTCCGACAGCTGGCTCGAGTACTGCCTGTATAGGTCTGAATCTCTATCGAGAACCTTCATATTTTCCCTGACACGATTCTGATCTCTTTCCACACGGCTGACTCTGTTATTCATTGTTGATATTTCACTGCGGATACTTTCAATATGCTGCAGAAGTGCCGAGATCTCTTCAAAAGCGTTTTTCATCTCTCGGGAGATCTCACCCCATTGCATATAATACTTGATGTCATTGATCCGCAGACCATTGAGACTGTACTCCTGACTAACAATATGCTCTTCCTTTATGACAAGGGGATTTTCCCAATCTTTCAGTGAAAACCGGTACTCCGTCTCGCTCTCCTCCCCTATTTCCGGATTATCAACGAGGCGCCACTCCCTCTCTTTCGGGTGGATCAGCAGCAATTCTTTTTCATCACCTTCGATTCTGTACTCACTTGTCCGGACTATTTTGTCAGTGCGGTAAAGCAGACCGTCAACCATCTTCAGGCTCTCGATTCTCTGTGGTTCGCTTTCGATAATTTTATCCACCATGAGAGAACCGTGAACAGCATAAGTGATCAGTCGCTCGACTCCGGGAATCATTTCCGGGAGGAGAGCATCACCTCCGTAAAAGCGCCCTTCGGCTATTGTGGCCGGTCCGGCTGCCCAATGGGCTTCTGTTTCATTTTTCAGCCTGATGCCCTTAAAAACAAGATCGTACGACGGATCGTAGACCGCCAGAGAATCACCGACCTCACCTTCCTGAATGATGGGAATCATCGCAGAGGACCGGGCATCAACGGTGACAGAATGATTGACTGTGTAGTGGTAGAAATTCCCGCTTCTTGTACCGGTTGCCTGAGATCGAACCGGTTCGGGTTCGTAAGATTCATTTGCAATCCTTGAAGGGGCGGCACTTTTATATGAAGAATCGGCCAATGACCCATAAGCTCTGTCATATTCCGTCGGACCGATGGGAGCAGCTGCTGCGGTTTGAACCTCTTCCCTATGAACATATCGAGGTGTTGCGAGATCCATAGTAAAGGCATTGGGCTGACCGGCGACAAAACTGAGTCTCACATCATCCCAGTCTAGAATGCCTGTATTCTGAACAAGAGCCCATCCCTCCAACCGGGGAATCCCTGGTTCATCGAGAGTGATTCGGTAACTGGTTTTCCAAAGTGGTACGGCTCTGATATAACTGAGTCTTATTTTTCTTGTTCCGATCCCTTTAAAGGAGAGCTTTAGCATCCGCGATGATTTAACCCTTGAGCGGGAAATAAGATCCAGCGCCGAAAGTAGTTCCTTCTGAAGAATGGAATCACTGAATTGGAGAAATTCAAGATCTGTAATGTCTACGGAAATAATACCACTGAGATCCATCAAATTGAGCAGGAAGCGATGTGAGTTTTCTATAACCTGATCTTCAACACTGAAGATTCTTCCTTCAAAGGTTCCCTCTGCCGTAACAACCGAAACTTGCTCTCCCTGGGTTCTCAATAGAAAATCTACAAGAGGAGGAGAACCGGAAGGATTAACTCTCAGGTCGGACAGTGCTGCAGAGAGAGGATTTTCACTATCAAAATTGATAGAATCGATAGTTCCTCCTCCCAGATCTTCCACGACCAGGCTTTTGAGGATATCATTGATATCACTTTGATCTACAGGGAAATACAGAGTTTCATCATCTGTAACTTCTGCCTCATGCACCATCCAGGCCAGACCTGATGTATAAAGCGTGACATCAGTAACGGGGAGCCTATCCGCTTCACGGGTGACTTCTAGTGCTCCCTCTCCTGCACTGAGCACTGGAATTCCAAAAGCAATGAGTAAAAATAATATTGTCGTAATGCGATTCATAACAAATCCTTTATCTGTGACGAGAGATTCTAAAAAAGACTATTAGACATATAATTTAAGCTATATTTGATCAATCTTTAGATGTTTTAATGCTTTTTCCTTTAATCCTGCCTTAAGAATCTCCTATTCTATATAATTATATTGACAAAAGTAGTATTAATAATAAATTTCTTTTATAATAATAAAACAAGTGAATGTCTGTTCATTTTTTTAAATTTTGATGAGGATATAATAACATTAAAAAATTTATAGTACAGAAATCAAAGAAACAAAGCTCTTTGCATGCCTTGTTCAAGGGTTGATTTTTTATGGTTTTTTTTTCTATAATACGCACTGTTATTTTACGATATAAGGTAGGATTATGTTTCCAGGAAAGAAATCTCCACTGAGCTTTACGCTTAATTTAAGCAAGTTTTTACAAGCCAGATTTAATGTTTTAATATTCAGATTTTTACCATACCACACATCAAGGCTTTACCTGCTTTTTCTGGGTAGTGTGTACTACAAATTCAAAAAGAGTGAAAAAGACCTTATAGATAAAACAATTCGACACATATATGAAAGAAAACTAAATCCAATAGAGCTTAATAAGCTGACAAAAAATATTTATCGGGGCATTATCGCCCATTACCATGAAAAACTTTTTGTAGCCTATTCCAATTATCCG
This sequence comes from Spirochaetaceae bacterium, assembly GCA_016744925.1. Classification (GTDB taxonomy): domain Bacteria; phylum Spirochaetota; class Spirochaetia; order DSM-2461; family DSM-2461; genus Spirochaeta_F. The sequence continues at coordinate 1,834 of JADGDJ010000197.1, read as the reverse complement.
CTTTTAAAAAAGCGTTTTAAGTCGTGGGTGGACATAGAAGGTGAAAAGGAATTTCAATCTGTCCTGGCACAAGGTAAAGGGGTTATTCTCGTAACAGCCCATTATGGAGCTGTTGAGTGGCTTCCGGGAGCTCTTGCTGGTCGGGATTATCCAGTAACTATGATCCTTCGTTACAAATCAAAGCAACTAAAAGAGTCTCTCGAAAAAAGAACTTCGGGAATGAAAGATATACACCTGGTGGATCTAGATGAGGGAAATGTATTCCTAACTGCTGTCAATGCATTAAAGAACGGACGGATTCTCATAACTGAATGTGATGAATTCGATGCCTGGAGAACTTCAAAACATATTCCTCTCTCATTTCTGGGACAGAATATGGATGGAGATAAAACTCTCGACATTATGAAAAAACACTCAGGAGCAGCAGTCGTATCAGCGCTTGTGCATAGAAACAGTCCCAAAAGCTACACTCTCAAATTAAAAACCTTACTCAATCACGATACGGAGAATAAACATGTCAGTAGTGAAACTATGAATGTTCTCAACGCGGCATTGAAGAAATACCCCGAGCAGTGGTATCAGTGGAAAGACCTGGGAGAAAAGCTGGAGCTCGATTCCAAAAAAATAGTGGATGAGGAATTATCAGATTATATAGGGTCAGTTGAAAAAGACACTATATCCCTTTAATACAATCTAAAAAGAATATCCATTTAGAAGCGTTTTTGCCCTCAAAGATGATGCGAAAACGTTTCTGATCATAATCGAATTCAAATACTTTGTTAAAATTATCAATATAGTGTTCCAGCTTATCTATCTCAAAGACAATTATAACACTCTCATCTTTGACGAACTCAACACGATCTCCGTAGAGTTTTAAATCGCCTCTGTCAGAATTAACCATTTCCCGGTTTACAACCTCCGAGAGGAGAATATCTTTAGTTTCAGTCAATAGGGAATCTGATTTTTTATCAATGAGGTTCTCCATCTCCCCTTTTTGCCAGAAGATCCAATCTTTCAGGTCTGCACCCTGTATATCCCCGGGGGAGAACTTCAGGGAACCATCGAGCGTCCATCGGCTGTTACATGAAGAACAGACAATATCATCCCCCTGCCCGCTCAGCGAATCCTGAACTCGGCATTTAGGGCAGAGCCACAAAATACGCTGAATACCTGATGCCAGATTTTCACCTGTAAAAACGACACCTTCATTCAATGGGCTTTTAACATCGTCGTGATGAAGTACAGACCAAATCTTCTCTTCTATTTCATTCACCGGGGAAGCCTGTATCTCCTCCGAGGGAATTGTATAAAAATCAATGAGCATCCTGCCTTTTCTAGGGGTATCAGCCCATCGGGGTTTTGACAGATAATTCCCCGTCATTCTGGCCAGTCGGATGGGTACTTTATATTTTCTTGCCAATGCCACTGATCCGGGTATGAACTGGGCCGTTTCTCCATCCCAGCTTCTATCTCCTTCGGGAAATATTCCCACAGCATTACCGCTTTTTATTAGTTCTATGGTGTGTTTGATGGCTTTAAAATCCGGTGCGCCTTTTTTCTTTCCATAGGCACCGACAAGATTAGCCATTTTCCGCTGAAAGTCCGAAACACCATCAATGTTAGCCATATAATTGACCGTATGTTTCATATTTCCGCCGATCATATAGGGATCTTCTTCATGAGAGTGGTTGGCCATTAAGATAAAGGGAGGCTTTGGCTCTTCATCGTGGGATACAACCTCGATGTTGTATTCTTTAGTCAGTCTCCGAACTTTAGTATTTCTCAATAGGAACCACATAACATCCTGATACCATCTAGCCATTCTATCCTCTCT
>JADGDJ010000196.1 GCA_016744925.1 Spirochaetaceae bacterium | reverse complement strand
GAATAGTATTATTCGTTTTAGTTCTATTGAGTGGATGTGATCTGGGTGGTGGTGAAGTGTCTCCAGCAGATCGATTATCAAATTTTGCAAATTCTTTAAATCAAAATACCCGTGATACTACTTATGAACATGTTCATAGTAGTGCTGCAAAATATATAGATATTAAAGATCCAACCTGGTGGATCGGTGGACCACTAGCGATCACTTATAATAATTATTCATTTTCCAGTATTTCTGTTGGATCTGAATCTGGTGGGATAATTCCAGCTACAGCTATATTTTCACATAGTGGAGGTGGATATTCCGTATCAATTACATTTAAAGAAGGTGATAGTGATGTCTGGTATATTTTTTCTTTTACTAATACAACTGCTGTTCCAGATGTAGATATCATTAACTAGAAATTTCTGGGAGCTAATATGCTCCCAATTTAATTTATAAAACCCACACAAACATCCACCCCAAACGAGTTCAATGCACTAAAATTATTTATAAGAAGATTAAACTTAATATTCATGATTGAAAAAGCAGCTTCTGAGAGGATAGATTTTATGTTTGCCTAATTTTCCCTTTATGCTTTCCTCCGATTTTTATATAATTATAAAAAAATCATAAGGATAAAACTTATATGAAATTAATAGCTATTCCGGCCGGTCCTATTGGAACCAATGCCTGGTTACTTATAAATGAAAGCAACAACGAAGCCATACTTTTTGACGCTCCACCACAGTCTTATAACGTCATTATGAAAAGGATTGAAGCGGGAAATTATACTCTTAAATCCCTGATAATTACCCACGGCCATTGGGATCACATGCTCGATAGTCATATTTTTGCCGAGAAGGGAATACCAGTCTATGCCCATTTGGATGGGAAAGAATTGATGGAACATCCTGAAAGTATGAATAATTACGCTATGCCCGGTTTAGTATGGAAAGGTGCGAAGATTTCAAATCCCGTAAAAGAAGGTGATAAGTTCAATATCGCCGGAATCGGCTTGGAAATTAGAACAGCACCGGGCCATTGCGATGGCAGTATTGTAATCTACATAAAAGAAATTGAGACGGCTATCACGGGAGATGTCATTTTTAATGGTTCTATCGGCAGAACAGATCTTCCCGGAGGTTCATTTGAGGTCCTTCAGGATCATATAATAAAACAAGTATACACTCTTCCTGAAGAGACAGTTCTCTGCCCCGGACACGGCGATAAAACTACTGTGGGAAAAGAAAAAAAGACTAATCCCTTTGTCCGCCCGGGAGAGTAATTTATGCCTATTACAATAAAAGACGGTCTTCCCGCCGCTGAAGTACTCAGCAAAGAAAATATTTTTGTTATGCCTAAAGCAAGAGCGGCTTCTCAGGACATCAGACCTCTAAGAATTGTCATTCTCAACCTTATGCCTTTAAAAAAAACTACAGAAGTTCATCTCTTAAGATTACTTTCCAACTCCGCCCTGCAAATTGAAGTGGAGCTGATACGTACAGCTTCTCATGATTCTAAAAATACTGCAAAAGATCATCTGTCTGACTTCTATCTCACTTTTGATCAGATTAAAGAAAAAAAATATGACGGCATGATTATCACTGGTGCCCCTGTGGAGACTTTCGAGTATGAACAGGTAAATTACTGGAGTGAAATTCAAGAGATCCTAAAATGGACAGAAACGAATGTCACATCCACATTACACATCTGCTGGGCCGCTCAGGCAGGTTTGTACTATCACTATGGAATACCGAAACACTCAATAAAGAACAAGATTTCCGGTGTGTTCGAGCACAATATTGTAGACAGCAGGGAACCTATTATAAGGGGATTTGATGATTGTTTTCTCGCTCCTCATTCGAGACATACGGAAGTACGGCGGGAGGATATAGAAAAAATTGATAAGCTGGATATCATTTCTGAATCGGAAGATGCGGGGATTTACATCGTTTCCGCCAGAAAGGGGCGACAGATCTTTGTCACCGGTCACGCCGAATACGACCCGTTAACGCTAAAAGATGAATATGTCAGAGATCTGGATAAAGGTTTGAACCCCATTATTCCCAAGAATTATTTTCCCGATGACAACCCGGCTAATGAACCTATCGTAAGCTGGCGCTCCCATGCACATCTTTTATTTTCAAATTGGCTGAATTATTATGTATATCAAATGACACCTTACAATCTGAACGACATCAATTAGGAGATCATTCGTGATTCATTTCAATGAGAAGGATAATGTTTTTCATCTGCAGACAGAAAATACAAGTTATGTCTTTCAGATTTTGAGTACAGGTCATCCTGCACAGCTCTATTATGGAAAGAAGATAAGAAATAGTGAAGATTTCTATAATTTTAGAGAGACAAAGGACGTCGCTTTTGGTTCATCGACCTCTTACAGTGACAAAAACCAGGGATTTTCTCTAAATTTTGAGAAACTGGAATACAGTTCTTATGGAAAAGGGGATTATAGGAATCCATCAATTTCACTTCTATCGGATGATGGAAACAGAACTTTTGATTTCCTGTACGATTCTTTTATTATCACTGAAGGGAAAGGTGAGCTAAGAGGTCTACCTTCTTCTTATTGTGAAGAGGGAGAATCTGTTCAATCTCTGGAAATCAAATTATACGACAGGGTGTACAATCTCAATTTATTTCTCAATTATTCTGTCTTTTCTGATCGTGATATTTTAACCCGTAATGTAAGGCTTGAAAATAAAAGTGATTCACTGGTAACAATCGAAAAGATCAGCACCATGAATCTGGATTTTGACAATTATGATTATGATTTAATCAGCCTTGATGGAGCCTGGATCAGAGAGAGACATAGTCACAGAAGACCTCTCAATTATGGAAAAGTGGAACTCAGTTCCCGTAAGGGAGTCAGTAGCCCCGACCACAATCCCTTTATGATCCTCTGTGATCACAATACGACAGAGGATTGCGGTGATTCTTATGGTTTTGCCCTTATGTACAGTGGAAATCATAGCTGTTCTGTAGAAGTGAGTAATCATAATTTAACACGGGTTCAGCTGGGTATTAACGATTTTGATTTTAACTGGTATCTCGAAAAGGGAGAATCTTTTCAATCTCCTGAATCAGTCATGGCATTTTCCCATAAGGGATTAAATGGCTTGAGTTCACTATTTCATTCTTTTATTCGTAATAATATTGTCCGGGGTAAATGGAAATACAAAGAGAGACCGGTTCTTATCAACAACTGGGAAGCCACATATTTTGATTTTACGGAAAAGACACTGCTCAAGTTAGCACATGAAGCAAAAGATCTCGGAATGGAGCTCTTTGTTCTCGATGATGGTTGGTTTGGGAAGAGAAATAGTGATAAAACCTCTTTAGGAGACTGGACAGTCAATAAAAAGAAGCTGTCCGGAGGAATTAAGGGGCTTTCGGAAAAAATAAAGAAACTGGGAATGGATTTCGGAATCTGGGTTGAACCGGAAATGATATCCATCGATAGTGAATTATACAGAAATCATCCTGAATGGAAAGTCAAAACACCCCGAAGAGATGCCTCGCCCGGACGTTTTCAGTACTTACTGGATTTATCCAATCCCGATGTCTGTGATTTTATATACACCTCTATGCGCGATCTTTTCAAGAGCGCTGACATCTCTTATGTAAAGTGGGATATGAATAGAAACTTCAGTGATATCTATTCATCCTATTTACCAAAAGCAAGACAGAAAGAATTTGCCCACAGATATGTTTTGGGGCTCTATGAAGTCATGGAAAAACTCACTGAAGAATTCCCGGATTTCTTGTTTGAATCCTGTGCCAGCGGGGGAAGCCGCTTTGATCTTGCCATGTTTTATTATATGCCTCAGATCTGGACCAGTGATAATACTGATGCCGTAGAAAGGTTGCATATTCAACAGGGTAGTTCTCTTTTCGCTCCGCCATCTGTAATGGGTGCTCATGTTTCTGCAGTGCCAAATCATCAGCTTATGAGGAATACACCGATTGAATCTCGATTCAATACAGCGGCATTTGGACTTCTCGGATATGAACTCGATTTGACAAAGCTCTCCCAATTTGACAAAGCAGTTATAAAAAAACAAATATCCTTTTATAAAAAATATAGAAAGATACTGCAATTCGGAGATTTTTACCGTATACAGAATCCCGCTGATAATTCTATTTGCGTATGGTCAGTCGTTTCCCCTGATAAAGACTGTGCCATAGTGGGCTATTATCAACAATTAGCCCATCCCAATCCCGGAACTGAACGGTATAAACTGGTAAATTTAAGTGATGACATACTTTACACTGTTAAAAACCGACTACAATATGTTGATATCAGACAATTAGGCGAACTGATCAATATGGTCCTGCCTGTGGATTTGAAATCTGATAACTATCTCCAGGAAGTGGAAAAAACAGTATTTAAAGCTTTTGGGGATCAGCTTATGAACAGGGGTTTTTCTCCTAAACAGCAGTTTTACGGAACTGGAATTGATATGAATATTGCCTATATCGGTGATTTTGGCTCCCGGATTTTTATTTTGGATAATTACTGACTACACTTATACTTTACCATGGAGGAATAAATGAGAAGAAATATTGTATTAATGCTTTTTCTTTTATTTTCTTCCGCAGTTGTTTTTTCCGATCCGATTGATACATTCAGGCTTGATCATTTGACAATATCTGACGGTCTCCCTCACTCTTCTGTATCAAAAATTCTTCAGGATTCCAATGGATTTATGTGGATTGGAACTCAATCGGGATTAACCCGTTATGATGGTTATAATTTCACTACTTATTTGAATAATCCTTTTGACAGCAATTCTCTTCCCCATAATTTAGTGCAGACAATGTTTCTCGATGATGATGACGTCCTTTGGCTGGGAACTTATAATGGTTTGAGCAAAATGGACATAAACAGCGATACATTTTCTAATTTTTCAAATATATCCGCAAATGAAAATTCACTTAGTGATGAAGTCGTTGTAGCGATAGAGCGCGATAAAATGGGAAAACTCTGGATTGGAACATTGGACGGATTAAATCTCATGGACGAGGAAAGCGGTACTTTCAGACGCTTTTTTCACGATCCTGATGATCCTGATTCTCTTCCCGATAATACGGTGAGATCCATATTTAATGATGCAAAAGGCAATTTATGGATAGGAACCTATGGGGGACTGTGCCGCTGGGACTATGAAAAAGAGAGATTTATCACCTACACATGTTCTGAAGATGAAATAAGCGATGAATTAAATCGATATAAAGACTCATTGAAAAGCCAGTCTGTTTCCGACGAAAGAAGTGATGAGGAAATCCTCCAATCACTTGGACTGGACTTGGATACAAATAGCATTCCAAGCAATTATGTAATGGACATCAAGCAAAGTCCCGAATCGGATGATATTATTATAATTGGAACATGGAAAGGACAGTCATCACCAGGAGGGATTGCTGAGTTTAATACTATAACGGAATCTATTGTACGTTACTCTCTTCCCGATATGAGGGTTTATACCCTGTTGACTGATGACCGGAAGAGATTGTGGGTGGGAACCTGGGGAGGTGGATTATCCATATTGTCATTGATCGATGATGGTCTAAGTCATTTTGTTCAAGGTAACTCATCTGAGCTATCCAGCAATGTTGTGTATTCTCTTTTTCAGGATATTTCCGGTGTAGTGTGGATAGGAACAAATGGCGGAGGTATCGATAAATATATCGACTGGAAAAATCAGTATCAATTTCTTGTCAATGATTCATCTGATCCAAGTAGCTTGCCTGCAGGAAAAATTGTATCAGCTCTTGAAGATTCTCGCTCGAGACTGTGGTTTGCAGCTCAAGGGAATGGTTTAAGCCTCTATGATCGGAAAAGTAACTCATTCAAAAATTTCAGTCATGATGAGGAAGATAAAACATCACTCAGCAATTCCATGGTTAATGTGATATATGAAGACAGTACTCAAAATTTGTGGGTTGGCACAAACAACGGATTGAACCGATTTATTGATGAAGATTCAGGTTTTGAAATATTCAATACAGATGAGGAGGGGGCCTCTTTACCTGAAAATTTAATTTACGCGATAATTGAAGATAATGAGGGCAATCTCTGGCTCGGCTCCTATACGAGAGGAATCTCAGTGTTGGATGGGAAGACTGGTAAATTCAAATACTATAGAAATGATAAGGATGATCCTAATTCACTGTCAGATAACCTTATTCGAAACTTTTTTGTAGATTCTTCAGGTAACATATGGATCAGTACAAATAAAGGTCTGAATCTCTATCTGCCTGAAAGCGATTCGTTTCGGCACTATGTGCATGATGTTAATGACATAAGCAGCATTAGCAGCGATGACGTGAGGGCGGTCTTTGAAGATTCCGAAGGCTATTTATGGATTTCCACCAGCGGTGGCGGTGTTAACTTATATAATGCTGATTCAGATTCATTTTCACATATTTCAACTCTCGATGGATTGCACAACAATACTGTATATGGAATTGAGGAAGATTTAAATGGGAATCTTCTCTTTATTACCCAGTCCGGTATATCCATATTTAATAGAAATGAAGATTCATTCACTTATATTGATGAAAAAACAGGTCTGTTGAGTAGTGAATTGACTTCCGGTTATCTCAAAGCGTCAGATGGTAGTTTTTTTATAGGAAGCGATCGGGGACTGACTCATATTCCTTATTTTTCTGAGGAATATTTTCAATATACTCCTATGATTCACATCAATGGTTTATCTGTTCTGGGCGTTCCTTTTGATAATGGAAACATACCAATATGGAAAACTGATGAAATAACTTTGGAATATCAGCAGAATATACTCACTTTTGAATTCGCATTGAGCGATTACTCATCTGCAGGACAGAACCAATTTGCTTATTTCCTGGAAGGAGTCGATTCAAGCTGGGTCCATACAGGTACGAGACATTTTGCCAGATACACTGAACTTGATCCCGGAAATTATACATTCAGAGTTATTGGAGCGGATAGTAGAAATAACTGGAACAATAGGGGAACGTCTCTTAAAATTACTATATTGCCACCTATTTGGGAAACAACCACTTCATACATTGTCTATTTTATTTTGCTCCTTCTATTTTTATCTCTTATCATCATAAGAATTAAAAGAAAATCCACCGAGACAAAAGAAAAAATTGAAGAGCAAAAATCCTTAAATCTGGAACTGGAAAGAAGAGTTCTCAGAAGAACGGCAGAAATAGAGGAAGCCCGGAATATCGCTGAGAAAGCAACAAAGGCAAAGAGTATCTTTCTCGCTAATATGAGTCATGAGCTGAGAACGCCGCTCAATGCTGTAATAGGATTTAGTGCATTACTCAATGAAGATGAATTATCACCGGAAAAAAAATATATTATCAATTCCATTAAAACTGCCGGGAAAAGTTTATCAACGCTCATAAATGATTTATTGGATCTTTCAAAAATGGAAGCGGGAAAAATGTCCATAAAAATGGCACCGGTTCATATAGCCACAGTTTTATTTGAATTACAGCATATTTTTGGTCTCAGGACTAAAGAAAAAAATCTTTCATTTCACATTGAACTCGATCCGGAGCTTCCGTCTGACCTGATACTGGATGAAACCAGATTCAGGCAGATACTCATCAATCTTGTGGGCAATTCCATTAAATTTACCGATTCAGGATATATACAAATTAAAGTAGAAAAACTACCCGAACAAAAGAAAAACTTACTGGATATGAGGCTCACAGTAGAGGATAGTGGATGTGGAATAAGCGAAGAGGACAAAAAAAAGGTTTTTGATCTCTTCTGGCAGAGAGAAGATGCCTTAAATTTAAAACCAACCGGTACAGGCCTGGGACTGTCTATAACCAGAAATCTTATAAATCTGATGAATGGCGAAATTGATATTCAAAGCACGCCCGGTATGGGAACTTCTTTTGTTGCTGTATTTCACGACATTGCAATTTCTGAAGTCAAATCATTCAGAAAAAATCTATCCAATTCAGATCAGGTAAACAATGTCGATCAATTATATAACAATAGCAGCATTCTGAAGAGAGGTGAGCTGATTAGGGAATTAACAGCTCTCGAATCTCGTTGGAAAGAGTTAAAACTAACAGGTCGGATGAGCATACTGGAAGATTTCGGAAAATGTATTCAAGAGATCGGGATAAGGTATAATGCTCGAATGATAACTGATTATTCTGAAAATTTACTTACATATATGAAATTGTTTGACCTCTCTCAGATAGAAATAGAATTGGCTCGATATCCCCAAATTATTGAAGCCTTAAATAAATAATGGATATTATTTATTCCAGGGCAT
>JADGDJ010000195.1 GCA_016744925.1 Spirochaetaceae bacterium | reverse complement strand
GGTGTAAGCATTTAGGTTTTGAAGAATTTTGCGAATATATATTGCCCTATCGTTGCCAAACAGAACCCTTGACTCATTGGCGACAATATTTCTATGAAAAATACGAATGGATTAAAGATTCCCTTCCTGAAAATAGTACACCTCTGGAGGCTTGTGTTTTTATGCAAAATACTCTTAAAAAGAAAACTTTTTGGTCTGATAAGCATGCTGGATTTTATACTGGATTTTTACCGCCAAAATTATTTGAAAGAATTAAAGTAGGAGCTTGTGAAAATTTGGCGAATTATACTTCGCTTGTAATGCGAGCTGTAGGTATACCAGTTTTGTACGATCAAATACTTTATTGGGAAGGGCAAAAGAAAGGACATGTTTACAATTGGCTTATAACAAGTGATTCTGTAGGTGGAGCTAAATTTGGTGTTACTGATAGTCCACCTCATACAGAGAAACTTCTAAAAGCAACTAAGGTTATGCGCACAACTTACAAGTTGCAAAATAACTCTTTGTGGAAAGAATGGATGAACGGAGATTATGTGCCGCCATGTTTCGTTAGTAGTCACATTACTGATGTTACTGATAAATATTGTTTTACAAATATGCTTAAAATAAGATCAAGTGATGTTGATGAAATTGGTGAAATAATATGGCTTTGTACGATTACTGATAGTCAATTAAAAGCTGTTAATTATTTTTTTGTAGATGACAAGGAAACTCTATATTTTCCGAAAACAACAAAAGATCTGGTTTATATTCCGACTGGGCAGATGTTCATGTGAATACCAGAGGTTTAAAGCCGGCAGAAGTGACCGATATTATTATAAAAAAAACACTTCAGACATAATAATCTTTCTTACTTTTCTGGAGCCTTTTCCTCGAGGCTCTAACCTCATCACCATATTCTTCCAAAATTATTTCCAGACGATTTTTAAGAATTTTAAAGCTGAATTCTCGAGATGCTTTTTCAAAATTATTATTTGTAATCTCATCTCTCAGAACCCTATCATGTAATACACGATTGATGTCAATCAGATTTTTCTCTTCAAAGATCAGTTCACCATGGCGATTGTAATTATCCCTGATCTCCACATTCCTAAAACCACACATTTTAATATCAGTTTTATATACAAGATAGGTAGTTGTCACTACTGGAACTCTTGCGGCGACTGCTTCCAGAAAAGCATTCCCGAATCCTTCCCAAATGGGCAGGTATGTGACAATATCCGCATTGACAAGTACATCTCGATTGGTATAGATACGTCCCAGCTCGCTGTCCTGCCGTCTAATTGATTCCACTCTATGAGCAATAAAATGGAGGTTCACACCTTTATTAACAGCCTTTTCTTTAATCTCCGCCATATAATCATGGTCTGTTTCATCGCCCTCATAGAGAGAGATAACAAAATGAACTCTCCCTGCATCTTCACTGTATTTTTGAATATACCTTGCAACCAGTTCAATGGAATCTTCAATTCTTTTTCTGGGGACCACTCTTGTGGGCTGTACAAAAAGCAGATCATCGGACTGAAATCCCAGGTCTTCTCTAAAATGAGAATTGTATTCATCGCAAACCGGAGGATTCTCAAAGTCCTCACAATTATGAACCACATAGGGATTAACACGTTTAATGGATCGTAAAATGTGTTCCGCATAAGAAGAGATCACTATATGTTCAATACCCAAATCAACGGGAGGCATTATCCTATTGAGAAATGACTCTATATGATTATGACTGAACCGGCTTCTCTCCCACCAGAAATCATGATGATGGAAAATTACAGCCATTCTTTTATCTGTGGCCAGGCGATGAACAGCTGTACCGGCTATGAGACTCATAGGCATGGCATTTGTATTCTCTCCAATCAGAACATCTATCTCATGTTGCTTTACAAAGTCATATATGCGGGTAGCAGTTTCACTGCCCTTTTCCACCAGTTCATCGAGTATTGAGACTTTACGCTCCAGAGTCAGATGGGGAGGATGTTTTGACATATGGGGAAAAATCAATTTCTCAAAATATTCCTGTTCATCAGAATCAAACCGGATTTCTTTCATTTCGAGACAATTCTTTCCATTGATATTTTTCAAAGGAGAGCTGAAAACTCCAGCTATGGCAAATATTTCATGTCCCATTTGAACGAGAACGTCAATCCATTTATCCACTTCAAGAGAAACACCATCCACATCACCTAACTTTCCACTGATAAAACAAATCCTGAATTTATCCATATCAGATCAACTCTCTCAATCCCGGCTCGTTGAGTATCTCAAAAAACCCGTTTCCCTTCCGAATAAGACCCTGATCGACTAAACTGTCTGCAGAATAATAGAGATTTCTACGACTCACATTAAAAACAGCGGCCAGGGAAGTCATGCTTTTGTAATAATATTTATAATCCAATTGATCGCTCACAATGATATAGGCGAGATAATTCTCCAGCTTATATGTGTTTCTTTTAAGCATTTTATCCGTCAATTGTATAAGATTAATATTTGCCTGCTTTAGAATATAAATATGAAAATCTTTATTTTTTTCCAGTTCATAGATTAATTCCGATGGAAATTCCAGAACAATCGAATCCTCCAGGGTAAAGATATCTGATATTCGACGATCGTAATAATGAACAAGTTCTCCTATTGTATTAAAAGCTTTTGTATAAATGATTTGATAGGGATTTCCTTCGGGGTCTCCGTAAGTAAAGGACACAGTACCTTTCACGAGAAATAAGATGCATTCTGAAAATCGGATTCTGGCACCACAAACATATCTGCAGATTCTGATTTTATTTTTCAGTGTAGTATCTAAAAACCTTTCAACAGGTGTCCCTGAGATAAGTTCTTCCAAACTTTCCACATCGACCTCCACTTTTAGCCTTAATTTTAATTATTGTTCAGCCGTTAGTGAATTTAAAAGAAAATTCGTAAGATGAAATAAAAAAGGAGCTGTCAAAGACAGCCCCTTTTAAATAAAACAGATAAAACCTACTTGGAATAGAGGGGTCTTAGCTGATATTTAGTGTGAAGAAGCTCATGAGACTTATGACTCATCGGCTCTCCTAAATAATCTTTGTAAATCTGAACGATCTCAGGATTCTCATGAGATTTTCTTACAACAGATTTTTCATCATCGTTGTAGATACCGGCAACGCGTTTCGCTCTGACTTCATCATTAGTTCCGTAAGGCTGACCACCACCGGCGATACAACCACCTCGACAGGCCATAACCTCAATAAAGTGATAAGGCACAGGTTCACCCTTAGCTTTTGCTTCACGTACTTCATTGAGAATCTCTTCTACATGAACCATACCATGAGCAACAGCAACTTTAATTTCAGTACCATCAAAGTCTACAGAACCTTTTCTAACACCATCCATACCACGAACGGCATGAATATTGACATCGTCAAGCTCTTTCTCAGTTACAAGTTTATAGGCAGTTCTTACAGCTGCTTCCATAACTCCACCAGTTACACCGAAAATTGTTCCGGCACCGGAGTAATCCCCAATAGGACTATCAGCTTTTTCATCATCGAGACACCCAAAACAAATTCCGGAAGATTTAATCAAACGGGCGAATTCTCTTGTAGTTAATACAAGGTCCATGTCCTGTTCACCGGAAGACCACATATTGTCATCTCGTGTAATTTCATACTTCTTTGCAGTACAAGGCATGATTGCTACAGTAAACATATCTTTAGCAGGAGTTTTAATTTTTTCCGCATAATATGTTTTTGTCACAACTCCCTGCATCATCATAGGAGATTTTGCCGTGGAGAAATGAGGAATCATATCATTGGCATATTTTTCCATATAATCTGTCCACGCAGGACAGCAGGAAGTAATCTGCGGTAAGAGACCGCCATTTTTAATTCTATCAACAAGCTCAGATCCCTCTTCCATAATAGTAAGGTCAGCTGCAAAGTTTGTATCAAATACAGAATCAACACCGAGTTTTCTCAAAGCCGCATAAATTTTGCCTGTAACCAGTTCACCCGGTTCCATTCCGAACGCCTCACCAAGAGCGACACGTACAGCTGGAGCAATCTGAACCGAAACATGTTTGGATTCATCTCTAATAGCTTTCATGAACTGTTTAGTTTCATCTTTTTCATAGATGGCACCTACAGGACAGTGAGCAGAACACTGACCACATTTAATACAGGGACTCTCATTGAGCAGTACTCCTGCAGCCGGAGCCATTCTTGTTTTATGACCTCTTTCAAGAAACTCAAGAGCCCAGACATTCTGCAACTGCTGACAGACATTGGCACATCTACCACAGTTTACACATTTTCTAGGATCGAGAATGATTGCCGGTGTTGAATCATCTTTCTCAAGCTCGTGAATATCTACATCATATGGGATCTCTCTGATTCCGAAATCCGCTGAAAGGTCCTGAAGTTCACAAGTGGTATTTCTACCGCAGGTAAGACATTCCTGAGGATGATTGGCAAGAATCATTTCAAGAGTTGTTCTTCTTACTTTCATAAGCTCAGGGTCGTGAGTTATATAATTCTGACCTTCAACGACTTCCGTAGCACAGGCTCTAACCATTTTAGGAGAACCTTCTACTTTACATACACATAATCCGCAGGCAGCCCATGGATCAAGATCATCATGAGCACAGAGTGCGGGGATTTTTACTTCATCGGTTAAAGCCGCCTTCAGGATAGTCATACCTTTTTCTACCTGAACGGGCTTGCCATTGATTTTTATTTCTACAGTTTCCACCGTTATTTCTCCTTAATGTTCTTACGAAACAAGAATAGCGCCGAATTTACAGCTATCGTAACATGCACCACATTTAACACAGCTGCTCTGATCAATAACATGGGCAACTTTTCTCTCACCGGAGATACAGTTAACAGGACATTTTCTTGCACAGACGGTACATCCGATACATTTGTCTTCAATAACTGTGTATTGAACAAGATCTTTACATTTTCCGGATCGGCACTTTCCGCCCTGAATATGCTCAAGGACTTCTTCTTCAAAAGTATTGAGAACAGAAAGCACAGGGTTTGGAGCGGTCTGACCCAGTCCGCATAGTGAAGCTTTTTTCATTGCCGCACCCATGTCTCTCATTTTATCAAGATCGTCCATTTCACCTTTACCCTGAGAAATCTTTTCGAGAATTTCATAGAGTTTTTTGGTACCGATTCGACAGGGAGCACATTTACCACAGGACTCTTCTACGCAAAAATCAAGGTAGAATTTGGCAACGTCAACCATGCAGTCATCTTCATCCATTACGATCATACCACCGGATCCCATCATAGAACCGACAGCGAGAAGACTGTCAAAATCTATGGGAGTATCGAGGAATTCATCGGTCAATACACCACCGGAAGGTCCACCGGTCTGAACACCTTTGAACTTTTTACCACCTGGAATACCACCACCGATGTCAAAAACGATCTCTCTCAGTGTTGTACCCATGGGAACTTCGATAAGCCCGGAGTTTTTAATTTTACCTGTGAGAGCAAATACTTTCGTACCTTTGGATCCCTCAGTACCATACTCAGCAAACCAGTCTCCACCTTTTGAGATGATAACAGGAATATTGGCAAATGTTTCAACGTTGTTGATAACTGTGGGTTTTCCAAAAAGACCCTTCACAGCTGGAAATGGTGGTTTCGGAATCGGCATTCCTCTTTTCCCTTCAATTGAAGCGAGAAGAGCGGTTTCTTCACCACAAACAAAAGCTCCGGCACCCAATCTGATTTCGAGATCAAATGAGAAATCAGTACCGAGGATGTTCTCACCCATAAGACCTTTTTCTCTTGCCTGAGCCATAGCGATTTCCAGTCTATGGATTGCCAGCGGATACTCCGCTCTGATATAAATAGCACCTTTATCGGCACCGACACATTTACCTGCAATTATCATTGCCTCGATAACCGAATGAGGGTCACCTTCCAGAGTCGCTCTATCCATATAGGCACCCGGATCACCTTCATCGGCATTACAAACAACATATTTCTGATCGGATTCTACTCTCTGAGTAAAACTCCATTTAAGTGATGTAGGAAATCCCGCTCCACCACGTCCTCTCAGACCTGATTTTTTCAGCTCATTGACAATATCATCAGAGGACATTTCAAAAAGAGCTTTCTCCAGTCCAAGATATCCGTCACGGGCAATATACTCATCAATGCTCTCGGGGTCGATAAGACCACAATTTCTAAGTACAATTCTTTCCTGTTTTTGATAGAATTTGATGTCCTCGGCTTTAAATTCAGCTTTGCTGTCTTCTTTGTAGAGAAGACGATCAACCATTCTACCTTTAACAATATTTTCAGAGATAATCTCTTCGGCATCTTCCGGTTTGACTTCTACATAAAATGCTTCATCAGGGAGAACTTTAACAATTGGCCCCTTTTCACAAAATCCAAAACATCCGGTTTTTACAATCTGCAGATCACTACTAACGCCCTGATTTTCAGCCTGGTGTAACAGAGACTTGTAAATCTCATTACCTTTCGCAGATTCACAGGCAGATCCACCACAAACTAGTACATAATTCTTTACGGCCATTCTTTCCTCTCTCTACTACTTTATAATATCTGCTGCAGGTTTATCATAAACGTGTTCGTTCACAAGCTTTCTATCAATAATGTGTATATTGACAATATCTTTAGCTACCTTAGCATCAACTTTTCCATATATTGTATCGGGCATACCAGGTGTTCGAACCTCAATCGTTGGTTCAACATGACACAATCCCATACATCCAGCCTGTCTGATAATAACATTGTCATTACCGGCTTTTTTAAGTTCGTCCAGCATTACATCGAGAACGTCTTTTGCACCTGCAGCAATTCCGCAAGTCCCCATCCCCACAATAATGAGAGAATCCTTACCGTCAGAGTCTCTCTGAGCAGCTTCCTGTTTTTTTGTTTCTCTCAGTTTTCTTAAATCTTCTAAAGTCATTTTTGACATTATCAGTCTCCTATGGCCGCATTTGAGCTCGCTCTTCAGATGAGTACATCTTGCGATACGACTCATTAGCGAGCTGTCAACTCGTTGACGACCAGCTTGTTTTCAACTCTTCTTCCTGGGATGTAATAAAATCTTTCAACAGGCTCAGTGATGATACGCTGTTGAGTTCTCCCAGAATCTCCTGCAATTCGTTCCGATTTACAGTGTAGGATTCAGATCTATCATCTTTGGTATATGACCTATTTACGATAAGGTTAAAAGAACCGTGAAAACTCATCACCTGATAGATCAGAGAAATTAAATCCCCGACAGGTGGTGTATCAATGCTTTTAAGATTGAAATTTATATCAACCCTGGTTCCTTTACCTTTTTCAGATCTGATATTGAAGCTACCGTCAGTCGTTGATACAGTTTGTATCAGAAAGGGCAGTCCAAGACCTACTTTACGATGTACATGTTTTTTCCCATCCGAGTAAAAAGGATCTGTTGCCTTCTTCAACTCAACTTCTGTCATTCCGCATCCGTCATCTTCAATCCGGACGATCAGTGAATCATCCGTTTCTTCCAATAAAAGCTGTACCTCATCGGCATCGGCTTCCAGGGAATTCTGAACGAGATCCAGAATGCAGTCACTCAGGGAAAAGTGCATATCTAGTCAGTATACTTGGCAACAATTGCCGGAAGCTCATCTGCCCCGATTTTTCCATAAACATCACCGTTTACTGTCAATACCGGTGCAAGCCCGCAACAACCGATGCATCGGACTGCTTCAAGTGAATACATCATGTCGTCAGATGTACAGTTAACAGCTACACCAAGCAGATTCTCAAGCTCCTGAATCAGGTCTTCTCCGCCTTTGAGGTAACAAGCTGTCCCCATACAAACGGCAATCTGATTTTTACCAGGTTTTTCCAATTTGAAAAAATGATAAAATGTAATAACTCCATAGATTTTTGCAAGTGGAACATCGAGCATACGCCCCAGTTCAATTGCAATAGTTCGCGGTATAAAACCGTACTCTTCCTGTGTTCTGTGTAAAACCATGATAAGATTTCCCGGCTTATCACGCCACTCTTCAACAAAGGCTGTTAGAGCATCAGTAACTTTATACTCTTCAGTAGTCTGCATGGAACCTCCTAGACCCCTATAAATAGTCTAAACATGTTTAATATAATCGATAAATTTTTCAAGAATAAAACTAACAAATAAATAAATCTTTATCAATTAAAAAATGACTATTTCTGAACTGTTTTATTTTTTTTTTAATTTTACATTTCCTTCTTCCGGTGGTATTATTTGCTGCCCGAAGTCACAAGGAGAAAAAATATGAAACAGATTCTACTGATACTGACACTGGCATTGATGATTCCGTTCACTGCGATGGCAATGGATAACAGTAAAATGGACCA
>JADGDJ010000014.1 GCA_016744925.1 Spirochaetaceae bacterium | reverse complement strand
GGTCTGAGCAGGAGTTATTACAAAATCAAGGCTTACAGAGAGGGATATGAGGGTATCTCCACAGATCTCTATTATTCTTCACGCCTCGACGTTCTCTACCTGAAAATCTATTCACAAAAGCAGCTTCTCACTATGGCAACAGATTTATTGGAGCAGAGACGGTTCGGCAATGTCGAGGAGCTTCTCATCAGGTCTTATGGAGTCAATTCTCTCGATCCCTATCATCTCTTTCTTGACGCCGTGTTTCTATACGAAAAAGAAATTTATTTCGATGCTCTGAAGTCTCTTGAAGACATTGTGGATCAGGGATATAGATTCCCCTATGTACATCTTCTTATGGCGGACATTTATCAATACAAACTGCATGAAAAAACTCATGCGCTTGAGCAACTGAATCTTTACATAGACCTCTATGACGATTCAGAAGTCGTTATGAGAATAAAGGAACTGGAAACTAATGAATAAACACTCATGGATAAAAGAACAGGACAGGCAGGCAGGTTGGACATTTATTGAGACGATAATTGTCATCGGTATAGTGCTTATATTGACCAGTTCTGTAGGATTTATGGCATTTCGTTATCTCGATAAAGCCAAATCGGTAACGGCGAGAAATGAAATAGAAAATTTCTCGTTGGCATTGAGTACATATTATCTCGACTGCGGGAATTTCCCTTCGGAGGAACAGGGGATAGAAGCTCTCTGGGAAAAACCTACATCTGACTCTGAAGGATGGGATGGTCCCTATTTGACAAAAGAACCGGGAGATGATCCCTGGGATAATGCTTATGAGTATTCAGTGCCCGGTCCCAATGGTTTGCCTTTCAGTTTGCGTTCTTTCGGCTCCGACAAGATGGAAGGGGGAGAAGGTGACAGTGAAGACATCAGTTCCTGGGAGTAAGGAAGGAGGATATATACTTCTTGATATCCTCGTCGGTCTTCTTGTCGCCATGATCGGTTTCGGATCAATATTCGGAGCTTTGAAAACAGCTGTAGACCATACAGTAAAAAGTAGTTCTGTCTTTTTTGTTGTCCTTGAAGGGAGGAATCGGAGAGCTTATGAATTTAATAAGAACATCAGCCCCGAGTGAAGATGGTTTTACCTTTGTTGAAGTTATTGTTGCCATAGCGATAATCTCTATCACAGGCTTTATTCTCTGGTCAGGCCTTAATGGAATATATGAAACGGTTTTAAAAGTATACAAAAACTCCCGTATAACAGGAGAATTACGCCAATTGGAGTTTCTCTTCAGAAAAAATGTCGATGAAATAGAAATCCCCTATTGGGACAGTTCTTTTGAGCCCGAATCAGATTTTATTTTTACTTCTCAATTTTCCTATTTAACACTGGATTCTATAGAAAATGATAAAAATGGTATGGAAATTAAAGTAATAACAGCAGATGGTGAAATCTTTTCTATATATGCACTTTACGGTTCATTTGTGCTGATGGATGATTGATGAGAAGAGAACATGGATATTCATCGGTAACAGTCTTAATTATACTTCTTTTTCTCTCGTCCATTATTATCGGATTAATGTCCTTTTTACGAATCTCACAAGATAGAAGTAATCGATTCGAAGAGACCTACGCCAGAGAAGAAAAACTCGACCTGCAAGTGATGGATCTCATTGGCATTTTATCTGATGATCCCACTCCCGAAGCCGATTCTCGTTTTGACCCTGTCTGGGCATATGTAGAAAATCATAATACAGAAAATTTAAGTCTGAAGCTGGAAGATGTTTCCAGTCGTTTCAATCTCAACTTCATCCGGACAAAAATGATCGAGGAGAGTTCATTTAAAGGAATGATGAATACAGGTACATCTCCGGAGGAGTTGAAATTATTTAGAGGGGAAGAGGGTCTTTTCACAGACATAAACCTCGGATACGATCAGTTTTTTGAAAAGGAAATCCTTGAAAAATATTTTACAGTATATGGATATGCCAATCTCAATGTGACCTATGAGGACTCACTCAAAAAGCTTTATGAATACAATGTCTCTTTAGAGGGTAGTTCTGTTTTTCTTGGATCCATACAACAGTTTGTAAGCACCAGAACCATAGCGGACACAGCTGAAATGAAAAGAATACTGGGTGTACATTATGATTCACTTTATCCCCTCGTAAACATCGAATCTCTCATGAATATCAATTTTGTTCCGGAAGAAGTTCTGCTCGCCGTATTGAGTTATCCCTATGGTGGAGAAAAACACGAGGATAGTAGTGCTTTTTATGATGTCATAAGAGCAGAGAGGAGCTCTTTTGAATTCTCATCGGATCGTTTGGATTCACTGTTACAGCTAGAAGAGGATTACCTGAGAATAAAGGAATATCTCGGTACAAAAACCTGGTTCTGGAAAATCAACGCAATAGAAGGTAATAGGGGGATCGAAGTCATTATCGCATTATTGCCAAATGAAAATTCAGATGATAGGGAGAAAAAATACAAAGTTATACAATGGAAATCTCTAAATGGTTGAAAATCTTATATTTTTTACCATAATTAATAACAGAGGTATATATGACGAACATTCTAATTATTGATGATGATCCCACCATTAGGTTCAGCCTTTCCAGTCATTTCTCCGATTATGATTATGCTGTCTTTGAGGCTGATGATGCGCAGGAAGGATTTGAAATCATGAAAAAGCAATCCATAGATGCAGTCATTGTCGATCTCAG
This sequence comes from Spirochaetaceae bacterium, assembly GCA_016744925.1. Classification (GTDB taxonomy): domain Bacteria; phylum Spirochaetota; class Spirochaetia; order DSM-2461; family DSM-2461; genus Spirochaeta_F. The sequence continues at coordinate 39,147 of JADGDJ010000014.1, read as the reverse complement.
AATGCCCGGAATATCCGGGGATCAATTTATTCGGGATATTTATCATTCTTTTGAGCGAACTATATTTCTCATTCATACCGGTTCAACAGAATTTACTATTCCTGAGGATTTTTGTACTTTTTCCCGTGTATCAGAGCACATCTTTTTAAAGCCTGTATTCGACCTGGAAGGGATGAATCATGAAATCGAAAAACTGCTCGAGCTTCGTTAGTATTCTTTACACTAACCGAACCAGAAGTTATCTTTTCTCTGATTGTACAATCTGTCCTTCTTGCCCTGGTCAATTTTAAGTCTCAGTTCATCAAAATTTTCCTGATCTAATTCACTGGAAAAAATCCTGTTTCTACCATAGGGGAGAAGTCTTATGATTATATTGATGAAAAATACAATGAGTGCAACCAAAATAAGGGTTTCGGTCATCTCTCTGGTCCCGGGATTCTCACTCAGATCAACTTCAGTAAAATCTGTATTCTGAACATCCAGAATTGCCCCGCCTGTAGATTCAGCAAGTTCAATTAACAACGTGAAATCTTCATTCATAGGCCTGAATTCTGTAGAATAGGGAAGGCTGATACCTGTAATTTCCGGTTCTATTGTATTATTTTTATCATAAACTGTGATTATGCTTGTCCCTTCCATATTCAATTCAAACTTTGAAGAGTACATGCCGGGACCTTGCTGTTCTATCTGAATTTTTTGTTCTGAACCGTCGGGTGAAGAGATTATTCCCTCCAGTTCAAGCATATTGATATAATTATTTTTCTCATCTTTGGCATTGATGCTCAAAAGTCTCCTGCTGCCGCTTCCTGTGAAATTAAAAGTGAGATTCTGATCCTGAATCGGTCTTTCTATCCATCGTATCAGTTGTGCTGCCATTTGAGGGAATTTATCCCATGACGTGAGTCGGCTTCCCCAACGTCCGGAAAAATCAGAACACCACGATGCCGTCCTTCCTAAACCGTAATTCCATGCTGATAATAGGGGATGTCCCTCGCTTGTCGTTAGTATATGAGTTGCCCCCGACTTAGGATAGGTAAGCACGTAACCGTCAAGAGCTGGGAAAAATGTATCGAGACCACTGGATATACTGTGTTTTACTGGAAAGTTTGGTAGAAATGTTTCCTCGACAATATGGGCTCTGGAAACTATAAATGATTCAGAGGCAAATATACGGGGCACTTCTCTTATATCCGATGAGAAATAACTCCTGCCATTGCCCCATTCGGCTATGGATTGGAGTAACTCTTTGTCGGAATCCTCCCCCACAGACACTGTTGATATAGTTATCCCTTTCTCTGCAATTTTTTGTGATAGTTGTTCAAATTCTCCCATATCGGAAAGCCCATCGGAGAGGATAATCATATGCCTTACTGCTGAATCGGACTTTTCTAACTCCTTAAACGCTGCTTCCATGGCCGGATATAGGGCTGTTCCTCCTCTGGGTTCAACAGCTAAAAGTTGATCTTTGATGATATCCACCTCTTTTGCTTCTATGAGGGGGACTGCAAAAAAGAAATCCGTATCGAAAGCAATTATACCAATCTGATAAAAGGGATTGAGTATTTCAACGGCTTCGAGAATAGCCTCTTTAGCGACATCGAGTTTATTGACACCGAGATCTACGGCGGACTTCATACTTCCCGATCGGTCGATGACCATTATCATGGTCAAACTGGGGATTTGAAGTGAAGATGTTACATCCATATCTACAGGTAAAATTTCTTCGAGAGGTGTATCGTAATAACCTCCTGCTCCAAAACTTTTATCTCCACCGAGCATTAAAAATCCACCGCCTTTGTTCTTCACGAAATCCTTAATCATACTCATCTGAGAAATAGAAACCGATCCCGCGGGAATATTGTCGAAGACTATACTGTCGTATTGGAGAAGCAAACCGGATGTACTGGGAATATTGGGGGGTGGGATCATATCTGACAGAATATTCTGTATGGCTAGGGCCTCTTTGAGATAGGGCGAATTCCCTTCACTGATAATAAGGATTTTGGGCTCTCCCGATACGGTTACAGGGACTGTAATGGTATTATTCTCTCTGAATGTATCAGATTCAGGTTCAATGACCGCTCTGTACTCATGGATTCCGGATTCTTCAATTTTCGAACTATAGGTAAAGGAATTTAGTCCCTGATAGAGGTTAATCCTCTCTTCTCCCATATAAATCCCATCTCTGAAGAATGTTACAAGAGCAGAGGTTTGTACGGTGCTGCCCACAATAAGAGTGTAGTCGTGAATTTGTTTTTGATGAATCTGCCCGGGAACAAGAAGATCCCGGATATACACCTCGGATTCCGGTATTTCCGAATAGAGGGGAATCGTAAAAATCTTAATCCCTGCTGATGCTGCCCGAACTGCTGCAGTCCTGCTGTTTCCGGCATTTTCCAGGCCGTCAGAGAACAAAATTATGGACCGCTTTCCCTCTTCGGGAAACATTCCCACTGCTTTGTAGATAGCATCTTCTATATTTGTTGAACGACCGGATATCTTTGATTCAAATGTTAAAAGCCGTAGATTATTCTGAAGATTTTTCTCAATCATTCCATTTTCTCCGAAGAGAACTATGCCCGCAAAATCTTCGCGACTCATTTCTTTGAGTCTCTCGTCTATTATTTCAGCAGCTTTGTTCTGAGCTTCCAGGGATACACTGTCAGAGATATCCAGAATAAATACAGTGTATTCTCTACTTTTAACCTTTTGAATTCCAAAACCGGCCAGTGCGAGAGTTATGAGGGTAAAACTTAAACAATAGAGAACTTTCGAAATAATCATACTTTTATCGATGCTTTTTTTTCTCCCTTTTAAAATGAAAAAGAGAGGAATAAGCAGCAATAAGAGATAGAGTGGTCGATTTACCATTTCTCCTCCTGAACAAGCCATTCCGCACCAAGTAGTAAGAGTGAAAAGAGAAGTAAAAAGGATATCAATGGGAATTTGTACTCTCCCGTTTTTTCATCCCGGTCCTCTTCAGTCACCTCTGGAAAACGGGGTGATATGTTTGATTCATCGCGGTTGTTGAGATTTACAGAACCGAAATACACATTTCCTGCGTACTCAAATCTGTATAATCCTGTGTAATAGGTCTTTTCAAACAGGTTCCCGTTGATTGTCATCTTTTTCCCAGAGGGAAAGGTAATATATGATTCATCAAAAGAGGGATCAGCTTGCCCTATTAGAAATGCGTCTCCAGTTTTGTGCTGTATTATCTCTTCTCGGGAGTAACCAACGGTCAGCCATTCTATGGAATTTCTCATCAAAATGGGGAATGATGCCCTCAAGGGGAGATCACTATCGATAAGATCAAAGGGGAGATATATAAATTTCAGGAATTTACTATCCAGAGCATATAGTAAGCCTGCATTACCACCTGAAACCAGTTCCTGAATCTGAGGACCCACCAGAGGAGGCCATACTTTTCCAATAGATACTTTGGAAAAATCTACCGATTCCAAAATAGGGTGCTTTTTGTTGATAGAGACAGCTTGCGGTTGTATTTTAACCTGTTCACTCCGCATACCTGAGGGCATGACATCAATATAAATAAACCGTCCCACTTCATCTTTCTGCCGAGGTGGTATTCTATCGTATATGACAACATCAAAATTATCGGGAATCTTCTGTACGGGAATACCCGATGAAGTGTAGAGAAGAGCTTGTGTACTTGTCTGAGTGATAGAATCACTTTCCAGCATTCCCATATATGTTTCAACGAAAACTCCCGGTATGGATTCTAATGCTTTTTCTAAAAAATAGTTCCCCGGGGTCACGAGTAATATTCGTTTTCGATCGTTTGAACTGATATAGATCGATGCTGTATTGTCAGTTTTGAGTAGGTCATTGGAAATCAGCTCAGCACGGATTTCTTTTTCAGAATCGGATTCAATGTCAAAAATCAGCTTTTTAAGTTCACCGGATTCCAAAAAATCGCTTCGTTCATCTATCAGTTCATCACCGCTGAAGATATTCAGTTCGAAATCAACTGAAACAGAGGAATAATTAGAAATAACTGTATAGAGTTCATAAGAATCACCGCTGCTTTTTTCCCGGAGATAATAATCTGTTATCCCTATATTATCATCCTCTTCTTTACCAGCACGGATAAATTTGAAATTATCCGTTTCAGAGGGGATATAGTCGAAGGCTCCATCACTAATCATGATGATCGATCCTGAAGGTGTGACTGAAGCGCTGGCAATTTTCATAACATCCTCAATACCATTGCTCAATTCAGTCGAATCAATTGATTTTACTGCCTTTATAAGCTCTTCTCTATTATTTGTATAAGAGGTCACTATGTGAGGGGGATTGGAAGAGGTCACTATCATAATTTCTCCGGAAGAGCCTTTAATGACATTGATGGCTTTTCCCTTTGCATCATCGAGACGGCTTATACCATTTTCTTCTACATTCATACTGGCCGAGTTGTCAATAATCAACACTGAATTTTCTTTTCTCAGAGGGATCGTAAAAGGGACTTTTAAATCGGCAAGAGATAAAGTGATTATTGAGATAAGCAGCAGCTGAAGTAAGAGAAGCAGAATGGAAGGGAAACGATATCGTCTCTTCTTTTTTACTCTCTCCCAGATTAAGAACGATGACACTTCGTGTGATTCCATTCTTCTCATCAGGATATGGAGGAGGATGACAAGAGGTAGTAATATAAGGAGTAACAACGCGTTTAAATTTCCAATTATCAACCGATCATTCCTCCGTGGCGAAGATATTTAAGTAGGAAATCTTCAATGGGAACCATACTTCCAGAACGGATGTAGTCAATATTTTTCTGTATGCAGAATTTTTCTATAGAGCTGAACCAAGCATCGAGTTCCTCCTGGTATTGCCTTATACTTTTTCTGTCGATAGAGACTTTCATCGGTCTACCTGTTTCCGCATCAATTAATTTTACAGATCCGTTAATCCTGGGAGCTAATTCCTCTTCTGATAAAACCTGTAGGACTACTACATCAAACTTTCTGTAAATTAAAGATAATAAACCCTCTTCGAATCCCTCATTATCCATCATGTCACTGATAACAACAGCTGTTCCGGGACGTTTTACCTTACGGGAATACTCCTTGAGAGCATTATTAAATGCTGTTGAACCATCCGCTTCAATAGATTCTAGATAGTGAAACATGGAGTACATATTGGACAAATGTCTTTCCGGAACATAAATTTCACCCATTCTATCAGAAAATGAAGTTATTCCTACACGATCGAGACTGTTGACGGAGATATAGGCCAGAGCTCCGGCAATTTGTTTGGCATAATCAATTTTAGAGGGATAACCCCCATTCATAGAAAGGCTTGTATCGAGAAGAATGTGAACTGACTGATCTTCTTCTCCTGAAAAGAGTTTGATCAGCAATTTATCGAGTCGTCCGTAAATATTCCAATCTATGTAACGCAGATCATCCCCGCTGTTGTAATCCTTATAATCATGGAATTCCGTACTCATTCCTCTACGGATTACTCTGTGCTCTCCCCGAACGGCTCCCTTCCGCAGTTTTTTACTGAGGATAGAGAACTGTTCCAGCTTCCGGAGGAAGTCATTATCGAATAGAAGGGATTCTACCATAGTATTTTCAACTCTCTTTTACTGAGATCAGAATAGATTCGATAATCTTATCGGGAGTAATGCTGTCGGCTTCCCCTTCGAAACTCAGGATTATCCTGTGGCGCAGAGAGGGGTAGGCGGCCCGTCTAATATCCCCAAAGCTCACATTGTATCGTCCCGACATGAGTGCGAAAACTTTTCCACTGAGGATCATACTCTGGACGCCTCTCGGAGAAGCTCCATAACGTATGTATTTTGCAAATGTTCCCACTTCGCTTTCCGGGTGTGTCGCCTGGAGTATTTTTACAGCATAATCACGCACTTCTTCCGGTACAGGTACAGATCTGATCAAGTTCTGCATTTTTTCTATTTTTACTTCATCACTGATCGGAGAGACACTTATAACTTCTGCTCTAGTCGTCAAGTCTATTATTTCTCCGAGCTCCTTAGTATCAGGATAACGAACGATCAATTTAAAAAAGAATCGATCAAGCTGAGCTTCAGGTAGGGGATATGTTCCCTCCATCTCTATAGGATTTTGTGTTGCGAGGACGATAAAGGGACCTTTCAGTTTTCGCGTGTTACCCCATACGGTAACCTGTTGTTCCTGCATGGCTTCCAGTAGAGCAGATTGTGTTTTGGGGGTTGCTCTATTAATTTCATCTGCCAGGATAACCTGAGAGAAGACCGGACCTTCACTGAATTGGATCACATTGATCCCTTCTTCATTTTTCATCAGCATATTTGTACCGATAATGTCTGCTGGCATGAGGTCAGGTGTAAACTGAATTCTCGATGATTTCAGACCCAGAACCGTCCCCAGAGTTTTTATCAAATGTGTTTTACCCAGACCGGGGACCCCTTCTATGAGAGCATGGCCCTTCGAAAGAAGACAGACAATTATGTTTTCGGTCAATTCCTTATGGCCGACAACCACTCTGGATATCTCATTTTTTAAAATGTTAAAATCCTCGATAAATTCAGCAACTTCTTTTTCACTGACATCGTCAGAATCACTCATTTAGTACTCCTATACTCAGAAAATAATCTCTTACAACTGATTGGTAATTTTCCGGCAGACTTTCTCTGTCTATGGCATTTTCCAGCTGGTTTCTATAAAAATATAAAACTTCCATCTCTTCGAGAGTAGGATCGACTATATGAGGAAGGGCTCTGATAAAAGATTTCATTTGCTCTCCCTCCTGCAATTCACCCCGAATATTCCCATCATCGAACTCACCGGACTCTTTTTCCTCTCTCAAGGGTTTATAAGTATTGTCTTGCAAACCCTCTTCTGTTCCCGGTGTGTTGTTGGCAGCCATATCATCTTCCGGCTCTTCTAAAGGAAAAGGGTTTTGATGTGTGCCCGGTTCCTCATCGTTTTTAGTTCCTTCCAGGGAACCGGGCTCCTGGCTATTACCAGCGCCTTCATTATTGCTTTCCTGCTGGATTTCAGATTTGCCCGAATCCTGCTCAGGAGCCTGTTCAATTTCTGTTGAATCACTGGGATCCTCTGGTTTCCCGAGGGAATTATTCCCGCTATCATCGAGATACTTCTCTTCGCTGAAGGCGGATTCCTGATCGCTGTTTCCAGAATTATTTCCATCACCTTTTCTGACACCTCCCGGAACCATATCGGGAGATAGGGAAAAAGTTTTCATGAGACTCTGTAAAATATCATTGAGTTCATCACTCATTTCTTTTTTTCTGTTGAGCTGAAATATTTCACTATCCAGGTCTTCATCAAAAGTCTGACTCTGTTTATCCACACCTTTCCGGGATAATCCCTCAATTTTATTCTCCAATTTGCGACTTAGTTTATCCACTTCCTTTTCAATGGAGTGCTCACTCATAAACTGATCCTGAATCTTCTGTCCCAGTTTTCTGTATTCTTCGGCAATATCTTCAAGATTTCTGTCTTCTTCATCGCTGTTAACGGCATCGATTTTTAAGGATGTATCAATAAGCATTTGACCATTTGTCAACGCCTGATCACTTATCTGCAGCAAAGAGAAACTGCTCATCCATAAAAAAAGGAATAAGGCCAGCAAAAGGGGCTGAAAGGGATCCCTCCGAGAGAATCGCACATGAAAAACTTGCTGTGCACTCAAGTTCTCAATTAAGTCTTCCGCTTCCCGGACCAATAGAGATGAATAGGGATTATTTGAGTCTCCGTATTGAAAGGCAGCACTCATTTTTTGATTGAGAAATTTCCGGGCATCGGTATCCTTCAGCACTTCAAGAGGGTTTTCAATGCCGAGTAAGCCGTAAATAAAAGATAAAATAATTGAACCGGCATAGATCGATAGAGGCATGATAATATCTATCCCCATAAAGTACCGTAGAGGAATTGCCAGAACTATTCCCGCTGAAAGTAAGATAAAACTGGTTAGAAGAGTATATTCTATGGCGCGGGTAATTCTTTTCTGCCGGATCAATTCATCAGCAAAAATCTTCAGTCTGGAAATCTTACCCATGAACCCTCCTGTGATAGAGAAACAGTGATAACCAGCTACAGAAAAGAAGAAAAAATATTGAAATAATTGATGTGATTAGTGGAGTTTTAAGGTCTTCTGAAAGGCTGCCGGATCTCTGTAATTTCATCAGTAAAAGGGCAGGATGTTCGTCGGGAAATAAATTCGGGCTGAGAAAGAAGAGTAGAATAACAATGATCCAAATAATCAAAGTCATCATCCAATGCTGTTTTTTAAAGAGAGTAAAAAATAACAGTCCTATCAAATAAATGTTAAGCATAAGAAGATACATAAACAATAAAACAGCAAGAATATTGAGTGGTCCAATAGCTGATACGGAACCGGACACGAGTAAAACAGGCATTAATAACAACAAGATGAAAGTCGTATAAAATAATCCGTAACTTATTCTCCCCCAGAGATAGCTTATTACACTTATTTTCGTATATAGAAACCAGTCTCTAATGGAAATTATTTTTGTATTCTGAATGCTTAAAATAGCTGCTTTAATAGTGAGATAAGAGAGAAAGGTCAGTGATGTATAGAGTGCTATGTTGAACATTTCCGGTTTTACAGATCTTGCGAGAAAATAGGAAATAGGTTGTGATGGATACAAGAGGAACACAAGAAGTGTGATGATTGCCAGACCTGATAAATGTAGTCTTATCATCACGAAATTGATAAAGCCGGCTCGAAACTGTTCTTCCATGACAGGATTATTCATATTTATCTCCCTCTGTTTCATCTGTGGCAAGAATGAGGTTTATTGTTTTTTTCTTCCATGTTTCCTGGGAGAAGCTCAGGGGAAATAATTCTTCGTTTATAATGCCTCCAAATACCAGAACCTCTTCGTTTCTGAACAATCCAGTATATAGTTCAACCGTGGATAATTCTAATATATTGCTGTTTGTGTAAAGTCCGTTATCTGTAAAATCTGAAATCTCAATGGTCATAGTGTCCCAGGGATGAAGATTTCTGAGATTCAGGAAAGAACCATTTTTATAGAGAAACGTGTTATGGATAAAATAATCCGAATGATTTTGAATGACTACAGTGTTTTCCGGATAATTTGTTTTTCTTTCCATAGTCAGAATATTCTTCATAGATCTTTCTAATCGGAATATCTTTGATGACCACTGACCCAGTTGAATATTATTTATATGTATTTCAGGATTTTCAAAGATTATCAGGTTTTCAAATTTTTCCTGTTTCAATACAGAACGGGTATCATCGTGGATGATGATGTCTGAAGAGGTTTTGTTAGAAGAACCCACGAGAATATCTTTAAAGAGATGTGACTGATCGGATAACCCGTGGCTGTATATGACATTGGATGAAACGATAAAACAATCTGTTCTAAATTTTTTGCTGTAAAGAGAAATATAGATAATCGAAGAAAGCAATAAGAGAAAAATCATAAGGCAAGCGATGAAAGTATATAGATGAACACTCTTTCTTCTGAATCGGATAAAGATCAGCAGGGAAACGAAAGCAGAGAGGGATAGGAATAGAATCAGCCCCGAATTCATTTTATCCTGATAGTTAAATCCAGAATGATCAAGTATTGATATGTAATCCTCCAAGAGGAAATATTCCCGCATTTTTTCGGTAAAAGCATCTTCATCAATCTCGGAATCAAAAATAATATTCCACAATTCATTCAGTCCCTGCCAGTTTCGCAGTTTACCGGAATAATCAAAACTGACAAAGTATACCGTGCCCAAACCTGACTTTCTTCGACTGATCAGATCATCTCCATTGTATGATATGAGACTGTTCTTATTCTCAGTCTCAAGAGAGTTTATCAAGAAGGAACCTGCAGGGAGCTGAAATTCACCAAATTTTTCTACCGTTTTTATTTCAATTCTTTTTAATCCCTTTATCGTTGAGGGTAGATAATTCCATTTGTCGGGAGATGGGCTTTTTCCTCCCCACACGACAAAGACTCCCCCCTGATTAACCCAGCCGGTAAGGGCTTCAAATTGGCTGCCACTGAGCTTATCCATCATTTCCCTGTGCATTGATATTATATCTACAGAGTCATAAGCATTGCTGTTTTCCGGTAGATTATTTACGTGGGGATAGCTTATCGCTCTCGAATCTACAATGGGATGCTTGTTTAGATATCCCAGGTCCGGGAAAGGGGAGACTCCGAGAATCAGGTTGCGTTTCACCCCTTTCTGTTTTAATGAAATAGTATTTTCAAATACAAGTATTTCTTCCGATTGAAAATAATAACGAATATCATTGCTGTGATGTCCTAAAGGCAAGACGAAGGAGATCTCTTTTAAAGACCCTGAAGGGAGATCTAAGGGTTTAATGTATTGGCGTTTTTGTTCATAGGCGGTACTTGAGTTTTCTGTTTCTACAATGAGTTGTCCCGACAATGATTTACCATGGTTCGACAATCGAATGATAAGAGGTGTCCAACTATTTTCCCTGTAATTTCCATTAAAGCCCAAAGCAAAACTGTGATCGATAGACTGTGCCGACAGAAAAAGAGAGAACAGAGAAAATTGTAAAAGCAATATACAGGAGTATTTGTTCATAATTTAATCTATTATTACGATAATCCTCTATTGGAGTGATTGCAAGAAATAAAAAAGGGGACTGACTCAGAAGCTTTAAAAACTTTGAGTCAGTCCCCACATCATCTCTTTTTCAAAGATTTTTGAAATTTAGCAATATTCTTCCATTTGGATTTTTCTTCAAGAGCCATGCGCACATTCTGCTTGGACTCGAGATATTTCAGTTCCTTCTGCATATCTTTGTAATTTTCAAATCTTCTGTGATCCAGTTCTCCTGAAGAAAGAGCCTCCTGTACTGCACACCCCGGTTCCCCGCTATGGGAACAGTCTTTGAATCGGCAGTGTTCCGCAAATCCACTGATATCATCAAAAGAGTTGGCAAGGGATTCTTCAGAACCCCATAATTGCAGTTCCTTGATTCCAGGGGAATCAATGAGAATTGCGCCATTTTCCAGGCACAATAACTCTTTGGTGGTCGTCGTATGACGTCCTTTCAGGTCATGTTCTCTCTGCAGTCCCGTTTTTAAAAGATCGACACCGCATAATTTATTTATCAGAGCCGATTTCCCAACTCCTGAAAATCCTGTGAAGGCGATTGTCTTCCCAGGTCTCATAAATGTTCCCAGTTCAGTCAGACCTTCTCCCGTTAGGGCGCTGGTCACAAATATCTCTGCACCGGCGGAAACAGCTTCAGCTTCAATTCTGAAGTTGTCGACATTTTCACAGAGATCACTTTTATTCAGTAGAATGACAGGTTGTGCTCCACTGTCCCATGACCTTGTGAGAAAACGCTCGATGGCACCTGATGAGAAATTCCTTCCACCATCGAGACCAAAAACGAGAAATAGGTAGTCGATATTGGCAGCAATTATCTGTTCCTCTATCTCTATGCCGGCTCTCTTTCTCGAAAAGGCACTTTTCCTCTCTACAAGTTTTTCAATAATGGCAGTATCGTTTTCTATTCTCAACGCGACCCAATCTCCGATCGTCGGGTATTCGGATCTGTTAAGAGCAGTATACATATAGTGTCCCGACACTTGGGCTTTGTACTGTCCCGAGTCAGTCTCTACATTGTATATATGCCTTGATTCGCGGACTATCCGTCCCGGTTTGAGATTCTGTTCCCCATATATCCTAAAATTTTCTTCAAAGAATGAGTTCCATCCCCATTTATCTAAATTCATAAGATCTCTTCCTTTACACTGTTCATATGTATCGCATTAAGTGTTTTTTCAGCAGGGAAAGGCATCATCGTCATGGCTTTTGCCGCTAATGTGAATAATCGAACTTCATTATCGTCTCCGGCTATTCTGTTCGGTCGGATAAATCCGCATTGAGTACAGCGATGTAAAACAGCCCATTCCCGGTCGTTTCTGACCCAGATGGAAATCGGTTCCATGAGTCCTCTGCATCCGGATCTCCTGTCGCCGGGCTTCAAATCCATATGACGGCTGCAGAGACACCACGGGCAGTGGTTCCTGTGTTCACTTCCACTTTCACAAGGACTGACGGTTCTGCCGCAATTGTCGCAGATAAAAGTTTCATTGTAATTGATTTTTGTTTTGTCGTGTCTGGACATGAGAAATCTCCTCAGACTCCTTTGATAAGGAGCTAAAATATGAGTAGATTGTGGATGTCCTGTTCGGTAATTATAGATGTGGCGCGAAACTTGCAATGCCGAACAATGGGCCATTCAAGCGCAGCGCGATTTTCTAAGTGTTCATATAATTAGTTAAGGATAAAAAAAATGTTTATTAACAATAAAGAAAATTTATCCCCTGAACAGGAACATCCTCTTAACAATAGCTTTCATACGACCTCCTGAATATGTATAATCTAAGTTAATAATCAGTAAATTTAAATTATCTGTCAAGGTAAAAGACAGATATAATCATTTGAGATATATGAGGGCTAGTATTTTGAGAATAGCAGTCGGTCTGAGCGGTGGTGTCGATTCGTCGGTGGTCGCACACTTATTGAAAAAAGAGGGGCACGAGGTCATCGGAGTAAGGATGAATCTATTTCCCCTCGATGAAAACAAAGAAGAGGATGATGCCGTAAAAGTGGCGGAATTTCTCGATATTGAATACATATCCATAGATATGGAAAAAGAATACCATGAGAAAGTGGTACAATATATGAAAGCGGAATACCTTTCTGGAAGAACTCCCAATCCCTGTATCGTCTGTAACCGCTATATCAAATTCGGTTTGTTCCTGGAGAAGGTTTTAGAATCGGGATTGCAATTCGATATGTTTGCCACAGGACATTATGCTTTGATTGAAAAGAATAGTGTAAGTGGGCGCTATGAATTGCGAAAAGGGACACATACCGACAAGGATCAGGCATATTTCCTATCTATGCTCACTCAGGATCAGCTGTCCAGGATACTTTTTCCCCTTGGCCGCATGGACAAAAAGCAGGTTAAGGAGATCGCTTCTGAAGTTGGCCTATTCACTGCGAAGAAGAAGGAAAGCCAGGATCTCTGTTCGGGAGATTACAGAAATTATATCGATGAAAAAGAGAGCGGAAAGGGAAATTTCATTGATAAAACCGGAAAAATCCTCGGTAGGCATAAAGGTATAGAAAACTATACGATTGGACAGCGGAGAGGATTGGGGCTGAGCTCCGCCGATGATCCCTATTATGTCATCGGTCTTGACGGTGGGAATAATAATGTCGTCATAGGTTACAACAGGGATTTGCTCTCCTCTTCGATGATTGTGGGTTCTATGAACTGGGGAGCCATTATTGAACCACCGCTGCCGCTGGAAGTACAGGTAAAGATCCGCTATCGCGATGATGGCATCCAAGGAACAATTGTCAAAAAGAAATCTGATGGAAAATATCTAATTAAATTCAGTGAAGAGAGACGGGCCATAACGCCCGGACAATTAGCTGTTTTTTATGATGGTGATACTGTCATAAGCGCCGCTTTTATCGATGCTTCAGAATTTTCGGGTAATTGATTCAATCTCTTCGAGCAGATCCTCAACTGTGTGGGATCTGCTTCGGCTGCAAACTGCGGCTTCTTCCGGGCAAATAAGGCATTTTCTCGGCTTCATACCCAGTGTGGTTCTGGATATGGATAAGCCCTCTTTATCCAGTACATCTATATCAAAAATTCTTCCCATTTTGTGAGTATCTTCTATTTCAATGGTTATTCGTTTAATTACAGTTGCCGCCAGATCTATCGAGAAATAGGCTTCATTTCCGGTTAATAATTTGTATGAATCCATATTTATTACGGAACCATTCAATTTCTCATAAATTATGCGAATCCCTTCAGCATGTATTCGGCTGAAATGAAATGAGCTCTTTCTGGGGCCGGGTATATTCAGTGTGAATGAAATGAGTGGAAAATTGAATTTTTTCATCAATTTCAGCTGATTGTTTCTTCTATTTTCACGGGCTTCAGCCATTTGATAGACATCTATAATACACATGCATGATTACCATCTGTTGATTTTAGTTTTTAATAGTGTTTTGATTATATCAAGAATTATGTATTGGGGGATAGCATAAAATGTTTGGAACGATAGTAAATGCAGCAGCTATATTGGCAGGAGGAATCATCGGGCTTATCATCCACAAAAAAACACCTGATAGATTGATCAAAATCGCCTTCCAGGGGATCGGTCTCTTCACTGTGACTCTTGGTATCATGATGGCCATAAAGGTCGATAATATTCTCTTTATGATCTTCAGCATCATTCTCGGCGGGGTCTGTGGAGAGTTGCTCAGAATTGATATGGCTCTCGACCGTCTCGGAGAGAGACTAAAAAAAATGTCCAGGTCTGAAAGCAGTAATTTTTCCGAAGGAATGGTTACGGCATTTCTTCTCTACTGCATGGGATCCATGACTGTTCTGGGAGCTATCGAAGAGGGGCTGGGTTCCTATCCAAATCTGCTCCTGGCTAAATCTGTTCTCGATGGAATTTCGGCAATTGCATTGACCTCGACTCTCGGTGTGGGAGTCCTCTTTTCAATAATACCTCTTATCGTATTCCAGGGAGGGCTGACACTTTTTGCCGAACTGGTTCAGGTTTATCTGACAGAAACTGTAATCAGCGAGATCAGTGCAACCGGTGGATTGCTGCTTTTGGGATTGGGAATTTCCATTTTAGAGATTAAAAAAATCAAAACTGTAAACATGATACCCGCACTGTTATTTGCAGTAGTTTTTGCATTGTTTTTGTAGAGATGGTAAAAAATATTATAGTACCCCTTAGTTCTCTAAATATACTCATAACATACAAAATTTTCCTGCACTGATTTCAAATAGAATTGAAGAGTTCAATGCGGGGTTTTTAGATTTTAGATTTCATTATTACTTATATGTACAAATCTTAACTTATATAGATATATAAATAAAATGATGATTGAGAAAGGAAGTAGCATAATATGTATTCTAAGAATAGATTGATGCTAATTTTTGTTACTATAATAATATTTACCCTATACCGTACTAATATAACAAATATTACTATTTATATAAATATTTTACTGTTATGTGATTAGCGAAAAAAATGTCTTTTCTCATATTTAGATGTTTGTATAGCTTATGTATTACAATATTTACATAAAAATATTTATGTTAATTCAATTCTTTAAATCTAAAAATACTCTGATATTTCTTCGATTGAATAATCACTACTAATTCAGGAAAATAAATTATAGAAATATCCAATAGATCTGAAAAAATATCAATCCATAATTGATGTGGTAATTCTGGGGAATGTAAAAATATTTATGTATGATGTTAGTGTGATATTTTTTCAATTCCTTTTCTATTCAGGAAGAAATTTTTGAAATATCGGTATGAGTTCACATAAGCCGTTAATCTTGAAATCGCTTTGTACAAGATGGTCGTTATCTCTATTTGTTATTTTGTATACTGTTATGCAACCTCCGTTTAATCCGGCCTGCATGTCATGAATGTAATCACCCACAATGAGAATTTCTCCCGGTAAAATATTGAGCTCTTCAGCAATCTCAAAGAGAGATGTTGGATCCGGTTTGACGGGAAAGGGATCATCCCTGGTTATTATGCGGAGAAAGTTTTCTCTCTTGATTGTCTTGAAATTTCGAAATGATCGTTCTATCGATTTTTTGCTGTTTCTAGTCAAAATAAAAGTAGGTATTTTATTCAGCGTTAGATACTCCAGTATCTCTGTGGCATATTCCTCTTCCTGAGAAATTTCAGAAGCTTCGTATTCTTTTCTGTCAAGGATATCTCTGGCGTTGATCTTATCTATTTCACTGAGATTTTCTATATAATCGAGGATAGGCATTTGTACCGGGCAACCGATTTGTTTTTTTATGTTTTTGAAATCGATTGAACCTTGTTTTGTCAATGTGCCGTCAAAGTCAAAGACAACTGCTTTTATTTGCATTTGCTTTCTCCATTTTTTTCTTATCGCAATTATTTAGAGGTAATAGTATACTTCACTGATCGTGTAAACAATGCAGGAAAGTAAATTGCCAGATGATTTAAGGAAAATGACGTATAATGATAGTACATAAATGATATCTAGATTACTATTATAAATTAATATCAACTTTTCCCTACAGTGGAGATATACCCAATGAGGCTATTATTATTCAGACAGTTAAAGTTTCTTTTTTCATTAATAGCCGTAATCTTATTAATTTCCTGCCCAGAGCCTCTTAATCAAAGACTTCTCGCAGAAGTGGAGGATCTGGTTTCCCCCTCGATTTCGATCGCGTCACCTAATCTATCAGTACAAAATTTTATTTCCTCTCAGGTAACAATTGTGGGAACCATTAGGGATTATTCAGATAATGATGGAATTATTTTGGGTGGGATAGAATCAGCGACTTATGCGGATAAATATGGTTTTCTGGGAATATCCGATTCAATAACAATAGAATCAGATGGAAGTTTTGGGATTTCATTTTCCTCGGTAACTTTGCTGGATACATTTACTATTGTTTTGACTGTGACAGACTGGAATTCCAATGTTTCATCTAAAGAAATTACCTATTGGAAAGATGATACAGGACCGTATATCACTGTTGTTCAACCAGATCTTTCTGAACAGAATTATTACTCTTCAGCACTGACTTCAATGATAGATATTACGGGACAAGTCGGTACTGATGTTCAGATCTTTACTTACGATGTTGAGTGGAGTGGTACTAACAGTACGGGAAATCCTATCGTTTGGGATGGAACAACAGGTACTTATAGTATTTCCAGTGATCAATCAGGCTTAGGGTACAGTGGATCTCTCACATTCTGGCTGAAAGCCAAAGACGCAGAACTCAACACAACGAATAAATTATTTATCTTTTACGATGACCCCATAGCGCCGGATATTACGGGAGCTGGAATTCTCTCATCTGATAATGCTACTATCTCTATTGAATTTGATGACAATGTCTATTCTGGAGCAGATGGTTCGGGAGTTTTAGACATCAGTGATTTTATCCTGGATTTCAGTGCAAATTCAGGATCTGCCACGGGAGCCTCGATAACGGGATTTGCTTCAACTTTATCGGAAGGTGATGAATCCTTTATTCTAAACATCTTTGTGGCAGGAGGTTCCGTATCTGGCCTGGAAACAGTTATACTTCGAGCGGCACCTAATTCCATTTACGACCGAACGGGAAACCCATCCACATTCACAACAATAACTGAGGGTATAATTAATCTTAAAGACAAAGAAAGACCAGTAGTCGAGAGTGTTACCCAGGAATCACTAACAACAGTCAATGTCGTTTTTTCAGAATCAGTAGATGAAGATCAAGCTAACACACTCTCTTATTATTCAACTAATGGTAATTACCCCAATAATATTGAACTTGTCGGTGTTACTGCAACTCTGACTTTCGATTTATTAGATATAGGTACTCAGTTAAATATTGACGGTTCTTCAATCAATGATCTTGCGGGGAACCCTCTTGCTGCTATATCCAATCGAGATATAATAGATGGTGTTGAGCCGGAAATATTATCGATAAATTCATCAGTAATCGGAAGCGGCCCATTTAATCTCGTGGAGGATTTTTACATAGATGTTGCTTTTACCGAATCTGTAACTTTAACAGGGGAGGCGTCCCTCACATTGAATTCTGGCGGGGTTGCCACATTGAATGGTGGTTCAGGTTCCACATTGAGTTTTTATTATGATATTCAATCTGGTGAATCTGAGTCTGATTTAACTGTATTAGACTTCACTGGTGGTTCAATTGTGGATGATAGCCCGAATTCAAACCTCTTAAACAGGAGCCTTCCTGCGGGAAATAATCTTGGAGACATTAGAGATATCGCAATTGATGGCGTGCCTCCAACTATTGCTGTTAATAAGGTTTCTGGCCAGGATGATCCTACAAACGTGAATTCCGCGCAATTCCAATTTGAATTCAGTGAAGCTATAAACGTAAGCTCTTTTATTGAGGCTGATATTGAGATTACCGGTACTAGTGGGTCAATAACATCTGGGCTAAATCTGGTAAGTGGGAACACTTTTACAATTACAGTGACAGGAATGACTTCAGGTGATATTGCAACGATATCTCTACCAGCGGGAAGAGTTCAGGATCTTGCCGGTAATGATAATATAACTTCAATGTCAACGGATAATACAGTTGCCTATGATAATGTAAAACCAGATGTCTCGATCAATGAACACAGTGATCAAGACGATCCTACAAATATGGACAGCGCTAAGTTTATCATATCATTTACAGAGGAGATTGATGTCAGCAGTTTTGAATCATCAGATATAGACATCAGTGGAACTTTAGGGAGCATTACTGGTGAACCTGTCTCAGCTGGTGGAAACGATTATGAAATTACTGTTACTGGCATGTCATCGGGTGATGTTGTCGCCGTAGTCATTCCTGCAGGTGAAGTCACTGATCTCGCAGGTAATTCCAATACGGTTTCTTCTTTTACAGATAATCAGGTTACCTATGACAATACAAAACCTGATGTTACGATTGATGTCAAATCAGGGCAAAGTGATCCAATACATACTGATTCCGTTATTTATGAGATTGTTTTTACTGAACCAATCTTTAATTTTGATTCTACTGATATAAATATCTCAGGAGCATCTCCCGGATCAATAATATCGGAACCCACACATACCGGTATCAATAACATTTATGAGATAACCATATCCGATTTAACGCACAATGATACAGTCATTGCAGAAATCTCCTCAGGTAAGGTAAATGACCTTGCAGGTAATCTCAATACTGTTTCAACATCAGATGATAATAGTGTGAAATATGAGGATAACACTAAACCAACGCTTCTCAGTGTGAACATTGAAGACAGCAGTCCATCATCTCCAGGAACAGGAAATGGAGATACAATTACCTTTACATTTGACGAACCGATAAACCCAGCATCTATTAGCAGCATGAGTGATAATGATCCGAACTCATTGATTGGGCGACTTGGTGTTGTTGATGTCGAAACAGGTGTGGCTTCCGGTGAAGACGGATCTTCTATAACTGTTTCTGGTAATGATATAATAATTACCCTCGGAGGTCTGAATTCTTCTAATATTTCTGACACTCCACCTTCAGGTTCTTTTGCACCTTTGGATACACTTGAAGACTTTGCCGGTAATGGAGCGAATACGACATCTAGTATAGTGTCCGGCAGCTGGGATGAAACAGCACCAGTAGTTAATTCATATTCGGTGAATCCTTCTGCAGTTACCATTAGCGGAACTACGATTACAATCGATATCACCTATAGTGAAGAAATGGATCAGACAGTAGATCCGACATTGGGATTCAGCGATCATGGAGCAGCTGTTATTACTTCCCAATCTGGTGTTTGGGACTCAGCAACAGTTTATAGAGCAACATCTATTGTTTCTGGAGCACTTACAGGTCTCTGGAATGTTGATGTCACAGTTAATAATGGTAAAGATATAGTCGGGAATAATCAGACATCGTTTTCTGATTTAGATAATTTTACTATTAATATTGCATTCTAGTTTCTGCAAAGAGTAGCATACTGAGATAAAGAATAATATTTTAGTTTTTAATTGATGTTCTTTAATAACTTAAAGATTAGTAAAGGGATTCCCCAGGGGATATATTTAACTTAAGAGGTAATTTATGTTTAAGCATTTGTTTTCTATAATTTTTATAATATTGGTAAGCTTCACAAATATTATGGCACGGGATCTCTATGTTGATTATCTCGATGGCTATCTCGATGTGAAATCGGGAAACTCATGGAATCCCATCGACATAGGTGATGTCATTTCAGAAAATGATATTATCAAATTATCCGATAACGGGTATGCAGAGCTTCTATTTGAAAATACTAAAATAACACTGGATAAAGATGGTACCTATGAAGCATCTTACCTGATTGGTCAAATAACCAAAGCCGATACATGGGGAATTAAAGGTTCTGCCTTCGCTAAGTTATTTAATGATGACAAATTTGAATCAAGACAATCAGCTGTGATGGGAGTTCGGGGAGATCCACAGGATGAAGAGGAAATAACCTGGGTTGATGACGACGTCGAATTTTTGGAAGAGGGTAAATCTCTTTATATGGATGGTGAATTTGAAGACGGACTGGCTATTTTAGAAGAGGGTTCTGAATGGTTTGGTTCAAACTATGATGAGATTATGTTCTACAAAGCTCTTTGTGAATATGAAACAGGTAGAAACAAAGAGATGAGGGCCTCTATTTCTGAAATGGATCCCGAATCAGATGTTGAGTATTATGGTGATTATGTCTTGTTAAAAGGCAATTTATTAATTGAAAGTCAGGATTATTTAAAAGCGGAGGAACTTTTCGACAGATATCTCTCTGATTCCGAGTCTCGCGGTGCAGAACAGATGGTATATCTAATGTCTGCCTTTTGTTCAATCGAGTTGAATCAAATGGATTTAGCTGAGTATAAACTGAAAAAAGCGATCAGTAATGATCCTTCCAGCGAAATAGGCATCAAAGCTTCTCAGGTTTTGGGAAGTTTGTAAGACGTTGAAAAAAAATATGATGAGAAAACTTATACGACTTTTTTTGCTTTTCCTATTACTCATCCTCACAATTAATCTATTCTCTCAGGATATAACAGATATTGATTTTAATGAAAAGTATAAATTCCCCTTCAGTCTCGGTTTGAGTTATCAATCCTATTTACCAATAAACAGAGATAACTACAGTTCAGGAGAAGAATACGTATACAATGATTTTTCAATCACTGCCAGGATTCCCATCCCGACTATGCCCAAATTGCAGCCCCTGGCCCAACTGGGTATTGTGGTTGTGGAAGATGATAACCGCATTAGTGAATATCGAAACCACACACAATTCTATGGTAATATAGGTGCATTATATATACATAAATTTTCTAAATTGTTAGAAGCGGGAGCAGGAGGTTCCATCGGAGCAACTTATGCCTATTTTCCTGATATTGATCCTTCGGGAGATCCAAGAAGTTCCTGGCTTTTCAATGCACAAGCCGGAGCCTCAGTGGGGTTGAATCTCAGTTATAATCTCAATCTTGAAATTAATCCCAATTTGAAATTTACAAAATCTTTCCAGGATTATTCCAATTCAAATAATCTCGATATTCTTCTGAATGGTTTTTCCTTCAATATTGGGATCACAGCCTCTTATCGTTTTGGTGAAGATCCCGATTCTCCCAAAGCGGAAATAAACAGCATTAAATTTGATGATGTCGAAATTAATCCCCTTTTTGCTTCAATGCAGAGTTTTTATGTCAATAATCCCATTGGAAAAGTCTCCATAAGAAACGTAGAGAAATATCCTCTATCTGATATTTCCGTGACTTTTATGCAATCGGGCTACATGGATAATCCCACTGTATCGGCAGAAATCCCCTTGATTGAAGGAGGCGAACTTAAAGACATAGACCTTTTTGCCACTTTCAACGATCAGGTCTTTTTAACTGAAGGAGTAAAACCTTTAACTGGAGAGGTCATTGTCAAATACAATACAAGGGGACGAGAGGTTTCTCAGAATATTTCCGTTTCCTATGACCTTCACGATAAAGAATCCATAATCTGGGATGATGATCAAAAGGTCGGTGCGTTTATCACTCCCAAAGATTCGGCTCTTAGAAATTATACCAGTTATTTAAGGCAGACTACACGGGATATGGTCAATCCCGGTTTGAGTGAAACTCTTCAGATCGGTATGCAGGTCTTTTATGGCTTGACCGAATTGGGAATGTTGTATCAGAGAGACCCCACGTCTCCTTTTGAAGCGGCACAGGAGAACGCACAGATCATTGATGCTGTCAGTTTACCCCGCAACACATTGAAGAGAGCTACGGGAGACTGTGACGACCTCACCGTATTATTCTGCAGCCTTTTGGAGACCGCCGGGATAGAGACGGCTTTTATAACGACTCCCGGTCACATCTACGCCGCTTTCAATACAAAGATTGCCGCCAGGGATTATAAAGAAATTCATCCCTCTAAAGATATGTCTATGAATATAGATGGCAATTTGTGGATTCCTGTCGAAATTACAATGATTGGGCAGACCGATTTTCTTAAAGCATGGAGAATCGGTATCGAAGAGTTTGCCCGTTATGAAAATGATCCCGACAGACGAGCCATATTCAAAACGAATGATGCTCAACTGATTTATAGACCCGTCGGCTTACTGGAAACAGATCTGGGATTGCAGTATGGAGATAAAACCCAGATAATAAATGAGTTTGATGCTGAAGTCGATAATCTCGTAAGCCAGATAATTGAAGACTACGCATCGGAAGCCAATAGTAAGGGGAATAAAGGTAGTTACAATAAGTTGGGTCTGATCTCTGCTAAATTCGGTAATTTTGATAAAGCTGAATCAGCCTTTAATACGGCATTATCTCTCGATCGAAATTATCTTCCGCCAAAAATAAATCTGGGTAATGTCTTTTATATGAAAGAGGAATACCAGAATGCTCTTAGAATTCTTCACAGTGCAGAAAATGATTATATTGATCGCAATAGAACCAGTTCTTCTTCCTATGCAAAAGTACTTTTGAACATTTCTCGTTCCTACTACGAGTTGGAAAACTATGATAAAGCCGCCCTCTATTCAGATAAAATGGCAGAAGTAGACCCGGAACTGGGATCTAAATATTCTTATTTGTCCAATTCCGATGGCACAAGAAGTGCTGACGTCAGTGCCACACTGGATATTCTGTTTATTGAGGAAGAATAAAATGAATCAGCAAATCGACTCAATTAAATCTTAAGGAATCAATTTATGGGAAAGCGTTTGAAACCAATATACATCATCCTTATGGCATCCATCGCTTTAATTTTATCTGCTTCCTTTGTATTTATCCTCATGAGAAGTGCTCAATCAAAGGAATCAGACTCACAGCTTCAAATTGTTATCCCCCCCAGGCAAAGTGTTGATATAATTGGTGACGAAAAACAACCAGAACTTGTATCAGAATCCACCCGGGTACCAGAGGAGCAGGAATCGCAACTCTCAACAATTATCCCTCCGAAGCAAAGCGCGGAAATGACAAATATAGAAACACAGGCAATGTTTGAGCCCGAGCCATCAGCAGTTACCGAAGTGGCACCAATAACAGTTGTCGTTCCCGATGCTATTGACTTTGAACCCCTTGTTCAGGATGAAGTTTTTGATATTGTCTATGATCCGGAGCAATTACAGCCTTTGACTGATGAATTGATGTCATTGATTCTTGAGCTTCTCCCAGAGGGGTCTCCGGAAGTACGGATAAGTACTGAAACTCTGAAACCGGAAGTTGTGGTTGCAGTAGAAAAAACCATTCAGCCAGAATCACCTCCGGTTATTCATATTTTGTCTCCCCTGAATAACCCTTATTACAGATCCCGTGTGGATGTATCTTTAGAAGTTTTTGATGATAGTGCTCTCTCTGCCCAAAATCGTATAAACAGAATCTATTGGATTGATCCCGAAGGAAATGAAAACCAACTTACAGAAAGTAAAGACAACGTTTATGCCTTTAGCTTCGATTCTATAGGTCATGAAGGGTTGTTAAGTCTAAAAATCGTTGCTGAGAAAGACAATGGTCTCATTGATGAAGAACTTATATTTTGGAAAGAAGATTTAAAAGGACCAATCATTACAATTAGCAGTCCTGAAGAGAACAGTTCAATTAAAGAATCTATTATTATTTCCGGTTCGGTTTCTCCTCCCGAAGGTGATTTTGTACCAGTAGAAGAAATAGCATCGATGGAAGTTCTCATTCCCGGAGAAGAGAGAGCCCGAGAAATAATTTATAATGAAAATGGAGATTTTCAAGTACTTATTGATTCGATAGACTTTACCGGTCTCAATTTTATTAGAATTACAGCCACAGATAAAAATAATCATATTTCTAATTTGAACTTTCCAGTAATCGGAGAACAGGTATCAGGAGTTGAATTTAATAATTCACCTCAAATCGTGATAACAACACCACTAAACAATAGTTTGTACAATTCGAAGATTCATATATCAGGATTTGTCACAAATGGCATCGAAAGTAATAATTCTACGGGAATCGAAGAGTTCTATTGGTCTATGGGTGGATTGGAGCAAAAGAATAATATTGATTTTGATGAGAAAGGATTTTTTGAATTCCAAATATCAACGGTAGATATAAATCACGATCTAGATATCGTTTTTACAGCTCTTAAAGGGGATTTCATAAAATCTGATGTACTGATTTCCCTGAAAAATGATAATAAGGGTCCTCTAGTCGAATTATCAACTCCTAAATCCGATCAGTACTATGGTAACTCCCTTCAGGTCTCTGGAAAAGTTGAAGATTTCAATGGCGAATACAGTGAAGTGAAGTCTCTCTACTGGTCTGTGTCTAGTTCGCCGGAAAAGGATAATCTCATTTTCTTTGAAGATGACGGTAGTTTTAATTTTGAGATTAATACAGCTGATATAAGTGGATTAGTTAATTTACAATTCAGAGCATACGACTTGAACAACAATTTATCAAATTATACTGTTGAACTAAATGATGGTAAAAAACCTCCCCTTATCATATTGGAAACTCCCGGTGAAGGTTCAGAGTATGGAGCAGGTATTTCTATCAGCGGAAAAGTTGCCGATCCCTATAGCTGGAATCCCCAATTCGGAGGCATTGAATCGATTATAGCGGAGATAATTCCAGCGGATGTGGTCAGCGAAGGCATTGTTGAAGAGGTTCTTTTACAAGTACAGGACAATGGTACTTTTACACATGTATTTAGAACTGACCAACGGAAAGGGACACAAAAGCTGTCTATTAAAGTTTTAGCTGTTAATGGTAATTATGCAGAATCATCAATTACTATCATTCCCAGTGAGTTCCCCATCTCTGACTTCGACGCCACTCAAGGCGATGAACAGCTGACTCTGACCTGGAGCACATTGCCTTTTATCACATCCTACGATTTGAGATATTCAGATGATGGGACGAATCCTACGGAAGAATCATCGACAATCATGAGAGATGTCAGTCCCCCTTTAAGGCTTTCCAATCTCGCAAATGGCAATCTCTATTCATTTGTACTTTTAGGAAATCTTGGAAGTGATCATGTCGAGTCTGATATTATCCGTTCTATTCCCATGACTTCCGATACATTGAAACCACTGGCAAAGAGCGAGTTTGGTTTTATCGAGATATCCTGGCTTCCTGTCGAAGGCTCTGAAACATATCGCGTATTAAGATCCGACAATGAGGAGGATTTTGCAGATTTAAGTGGAGAAGTTTCCGATTCAAGATATATTGACAGAAGCGGTGTCTTTGGAAAGGTGTACTCCTATAAAGTAGTTCCCCATCCATATGATCAGATCCCCAGTTCTATTGTCAGAGCTGAGTTATTATCAGAACCACCCCAACGTCTTACCCATAAAGGCTCTCTTCAAAATATAAACCCCGAATCCCTCATAATAGAAGGGGATTATGCATATGTGATTTCCAAAGAGCAGGGGTTTTATATCATCGATATAAGTGATCCCGATAATATGTCTATACGAGGTTTTCTTCTTATTACAAATGGAGAAGATCTTGTCAAATCCGATGATTATATCATTATCGCTGCCGGTGCAGATGGCTTTTCTGTTGTAAATGTCAGTGAACCAACAAACCCTCGTTTTGTCGGAGCCAGAAAAACAAGCAATGCTCTTGCTGTAGCTGCCGAAAAGGATTTTATATATATCGCAGATAGTGCTAAGGGGATTAAAATTTATTCTTTGAGTGACCCCAAAAGACCTCCCAGAGTGTATACCGATGACAGTTTCGAAGCCTTAGATGTTACACTCTCTGAAAATAGACTGTATGTTTCTTCAGGCGCTGGAGGACTTCGAATTCTGGATGTGACAGATCCCTCTTCTCCCGTTGCAACTGGATTATATTCCGGTTCTACTTTCCTCCAAAGTGAAATAGAGGGAAAATACTGTTATACCGCATCAGGAATTCAGGGAATGAATATATACGATATCAGTGATCCTCAAAATATATTTTTCTGTAGTAATTTTAAGACAACTGATGCCAAATCTCTCATGCTTAAAGGCAGTCATGTTATGATAGCCGATGGAGAAGGGGGACTTATCGATGTTGATATTTCAGACCCCTATAGACCGGAATCCTTTGAGCAGTTGGATTTCTCCTATACCACCGCTGTTGATGTTAATGAGAATATTGTACTTATTGCCGATAGGTCCGGTTTGTTTTCAGTCGAATCATTTCAATATGGACAATCATTTAAAATCGGACAATTAAAAACCGAAGGTGATGCTAACTCAGTAACAGTGATTGAAAATCAACTTTTTATTGCGGATCACTCAGCGGGAATAGTTATTTTGAATGTAGACGATCCCGGGAATATTACAGAAGACAATATCGTATATCGGATTCCCACAAATTATGCAGAACATGTATTGGTCGAAGACAATATTCTGTATATTGCCGATGGTTATGGGGGAATAAAAATATATTCAATGAATAATAATGAATTTATTCTCACTGAAGAGATAGAAATTACCGGTGAGGTAAAAAACATATCAATCAGTGATAAATATATTATCGCTGCCGCAGGAAGTGGTGGGATTCAGGGCTTTGAGCGTCCATCTCATGTTGAAACTATTCCTCTCGAAGCTGTATATAAAAGGTTTTCATTTTTGTATCCCGATGTGAGGGATATTCTGTATTTCGATAACTATATTTTTGCAGTCGATAGAAAAAGGGGTTTAATCATTATTGATTTTTCTAACCCTGAGACTGCCGGTGATGGATTAGTCATATCCCTGCCCGGTTCTATTGCAATGGATTATAGCGATAATCGATTGTATATAGCTCATGCAAAAGGCGTTTCCATTTACGATATCAGTGATAAGAATTATCCCGATTTACTGAATGTCATAGAGACTCCCTATACCGAGGATATTACAATACAAGATACGATACTCTATATAGCTGAAGGTCATGCGGGACTATCTGTTTATGATGTTAAGGATCACAATCAGATACAAAAAGTGAGTGAGTGTGTAGATGTCTTTGCTGATAGTGTTACAGTGATTGGTGAATACGCCTATATTGCCGACTCGACAGGTATCAATATTGTTCGAATTTACATACCTCAATGGATTAGGACAGGACGTTAAATCTATTTTAAATACTCAATTTTCAAAGGTCTTCCTTCAAAGCTCAAACCATTTAATTCTATTCTGATCTTTTCTGCGGTTTCCTCATCTTCGACTTCAACATGAGCGAACCCTTTTGACCTGAGTGTGAATTTATCTAAGACAATATTGCATTTGTTAATCTGACCGTAGTTGCTCAATAAAGATAATAATTGGTCATTGGTTGCAGCAAAATTCAGGTTGCCTATAAACAAAGAAATATTCATATGAGTCACTATAAGTTTTCATTTCCTGATTTGCAACAATAATAACAAATAATCGTCATATTTTTTATTATATATACGAATTATATGTATTTGTAGATTGTATAATATGTAAAACGAATATTTTCTTGACTTCTGACTTATTCCGTAGTTACCTGAATTGTGGAGTGAACTATGGATCGTACTAATAAATTGAAACTTGATAAAACAGAAGAATTCTTTGAAGAAGCTAAAACTCTAATTCCCGGTGGTGTCCTTGGGATAAGAAGACCATATAATTTTGTCGTCGGAGAATTTCCTATTTTTTTTGAAGAGGGTAAAGGGAGTCATGTATTTGATGTAGACGGTAATGAATACATCGATTATCTCTGTGCCTACGGACCTACCATCATCGGAAATCGGGAAGAGGAAATAGATAACGCTGTAATAAAGCAGATTCAGGATAAAGGCTTTTGCTTTTCATTGAC
This sequence comes from Spirochaetaceae bacterium, assembly GCA_016744925.1. Classification (GTDB taxonomy): domain Bacteria; phylum Spirochaetota; class Spirochaetia; order DSM-2461; family DSM-2461; genus Spirochaeta_F. The sequence continues at coordinate 11,252 of JADGDJ010000014.1, read as the reverse complement.
TCAAAGATATCAGAATGAACTCGCTAAAAAAATGAATGAACATATTCCCTGTGCTGAGATGAGTCTCTTTGTAAGCACAGGATCTGATGCAACAACCTGTGCCATACGTCTGGCAAGATCATATACGGGTAAAAACAAGGTTTTGAGATGTGGTTATCACGGTTGGCATGACTGGTGTGTAGAGGTTAAGGGGGGAGTCCCTGAAAAGTTATATGAAGATGTTCAGGGATTTCCCTATAACGATCTCTCAATACTGGAATCAATGTTAAAGGGCAATACGAACGATACGGCCGCTGTCATAATTACCCCTCTGGGTCATCCTTTGGCAGATGAGATTACCGAACCCGATGAGGGATACCTACAGGGCGTAAAAGATCTTACTGCTCAATATGGCGCGGTGCTTATATTCGATGAAATAAGAACCGGTTTTAGAGTTTCCATGGGAGGAGCTCAAAAATATTATGGAGTGACTCCGGATCTCGCAGTATTCGGAAAGGCTATGGCAAACGGTTATCCTATCGGGGCAGTAACTGGAAATGCTGAAATTATGAAAGAAGGGGAAAAAAATGTCTTTATCTCATCGACATTCTTTCCCAATAGCCTCAGTTATGTGGCTGCCCTGAAAACTATTGAAATCCTCGAAAGGGACAATATCCTCGGACAAATATGGGAGAAAGGTCAATGGTTTATAGATCAGGTTCAAAATCTTATTGAGAAATACAAAAATGGAGCTAAAATCTCGGGCATTCCCCCCATGATGTTTATCACTTTTGATAAAGATCCGGAAAAGGTTTACAAAAACAGAAGAACGGACTTTTATACTCAGCTGATTAGACGTGGAATCTTTCTTCAGCCCTTTCATCATGGGTATATCTGTGCCCGTCACAGCCAGGAAGACCTTCTGAGAACAGTTGAAGCTATTGAAGAGTCATTTCAGTTTCTCATTGAAAAATATGGGGAATTTTAATGAATAAAAAAATAATCAGTTGTGCTATTTGTGGTGCAGAAACCACAAGAGAGCAAAACTGCAATCTGCCGTTGACCCCAGAAGAATTGGCTCTTGCGGCCTTTGAGGCCTATAAAGCCGGAGCGGCGATTATTCATCTCCATGTTCGTGATGAAAAAGGCATCGCTACGCAGGACCTTGATCTATTCAAAAAAACAATTGGTCTCATAAAAGAAAAATGCGATGTCATCATCGAAGTTACAACCGGCGGCGCAGTGGGTATGACTGATGATGAGAGGTTGGAAGTCGTCTCGCTCAATCCGGAAATGGCATCACTCGATTGTGGAACTATGAATTTCGGTGATGAATACATAGTCAATACTCTTCCCACAATGAGAAAATTTGCCATTGCAATGAAAGAGCGGGGAATTCGTCCCACCTTAGAATGTTTCGACCTGTCCCATGTTTATGCGGCGCAAATGCTGGTTAAGGAAGGTCTTGTAGAAGAGCCCTTTCATTTCAGTTTTGTTCTCAATGTCCCCGGTGGCGTCAGATATGATGTGGAAACATTAGACATGATGATCAGGCGTATTCCCCTGGGTTGTGACTGGACAGTCATTGGTGTCGGTGGGAGAGCTTCTCTCGATGCACACTACGGGGCTCTTGCCCTGGGCGGACATATCCGGGTTGGTTTTGAAGATAATGTCTATTACTCCAAAGGCGTACTGGCGGAAAGTAATGCTCAGCTCGTTGAACGGGCTGTAAGAATAATCAGAGAGGCGGGTTTTGAACCGGCAACTCCAGAAGATGTAAGAAAACATTTAAAATTGAGAGGTGGAGAATCATGAGTTTAAAGGGAGATCCCTATGGCTGTCACAGAGTCATAGATCCTGTGGGCGTACTTCCACAGCCCGCAGTTAAAATCAATAATGATATGTCAGAAATCCGGGACAATGAAATTCTGGTGGATGTGGATATTCTCAATATTGATTCTGCAAGTTTTACACAGATCAAAGAGCAGGCTGATGGAGATGTTGGAAAAATAGAGGAGATTATACTCTCCATTGTGAATAGTGCCGGGAAAATGAAAAATCCCCTAACGGGATCGGGCGGCATGTTTATCGGGACTGTAAACACCATAGGGGAGAAACTGAAAGGGTCTATAGATCTGAATGAAGGCGACAAAATAGCCTCATTGGTTTCTCTTTCCCTGACTCCATTGAAAATTGAGAAAATTCTCGAAGTGAAAAAAGAGATCGACCAGGTCATCATAAAGGGACAGGCCATCTTATTTGAAACGGGATTATATGCCAAATTACCCTCTGATATACCGGCTTCTCTGGCTCTGGCAGTACTCGACGTTTGCGGAGCACCTGCACAGGTCGCACGGATGGTAAAATCTGGTGATACGGTGGTGATCATCGGAGCCGGTGGGAAATCGGGGATTCTCTGTTCTTATGAAGCAAAGAGAAGAGCCGGTGTGAATGGAACTGTTATTGGTATCGATTATTCAGATGAATGTCTGAAAAGATTGAAATCTCTCACCCTCTGTGACCATGTTATTAAACTCGATGCCTCAGATGCTCTCTCCTGCTATGAAGCTATTTCTAAACTTACAAAAGGATGTATGGCTGATCTGGTCATCAACAATGTCAATATTCCCAATACTGAAATGGGCTCAATCCTGATGACCAGGGATAGGGGGATAGTGTACTTTTTCAGCATGTCCACTTCATTCACTAAAGCAGCTCTTGGTGCTGAAGGGGTGGGAAAAGATATCGACATGATAGTCGGTAATGGTTACGCAAAAGGACATGCGGATATAACGCTGAATATCTTGCGGGAATCACCTGAAATAAGGGGGCTTTATGAAAAGCTCTACTCTTGAGAAGGAAAAAACCATTATGAAAAAAACATATGAATCAGTTAAATATAAACACATCCCCCTATTCTCGAGTGTTTCCGATGAACAGTGGAAAGACTGGAAATGGCAGTTGAGAAATACAGTTAAGGATGTGGCAACACTCGAACAGATAATCGACCTTAATTATCAGGAAAAAGAACATCTGAGCAAGTGCCTGACAAAATTCCGTATGTCCATCACGCCTTATTACGCGGCATTGATGGATAAGGAAAACCGCGATTGTCCTGTGAGGAAGATGGCTGTCCCTGTATTGGATGAATTGCATGATGATCCGTCAGATCTTGATGATCCACTCCATGAGGATTCTGATTCCCCTGTTCCGGGACTGACCCATAGATATCCAGACAGAGCCTTATTGCTGGTTACACATGAATGTTCTATGTACTGTCGTCACTGTACAAGAAGACGCGTAGTGGGAGACCATGATAACATTATGCCCGAGAATATTCTTGAAGAGGCATTTCAATATATCGAAAACACTCCTCAAATACGTGATGTCCTCATTTCCGGAGGCGATCCTCTTGTTTTATCTGACGATAGACTGGAGAGAATTCTCAAAAGACTCAGTGAAATAGAACATGTTGAAATTGTGAGGATCGGCAGCAGAATGCCTGTGGTTCTACCAATGCGGATTACAGAAAACTTTGTAAAAATGGTAAAAAAATATCATCCTGTCTATCTCAACACCCATTACAATCATCCCAAAGAGATTACTGTAGAAGCAAGAGAGGCCTGTGCCAGGCTGGTAGATAATGGTGTGAATGTGGGTAATCAATCAGTGCTTCTAAAAGGGGTTAATGACTGCTCCAATATTATGCTGCATCTTGTTCAGAAGCTTCTGACAATCCGGGTAAAACCCTATTATATCTATCAGTGTGATTTGTCCAGAGGTATTTCTCATTTCAGAACTCCAGTTTCAAAAGGCATTGAAATTATTGAGAATCTTAGAGGACACACCACTGGAATGGCTGTTCCCACTTTTGTTGTTGATGCACCGGGGGGGGGAGGAAAGATTCCCGTTATGCCTGACTATCTTATTTCTCAGACCGATAAGAGAATAATTCTGAGAAACTACGAAGGGGTAATTACAACCTATACGCAGCCGGACAATTATACCCATCACGATAAAGAACACTGTGAGTTTTGTCAGGACAGGGACAATTTACCCAAATCGGGTGTCAGCGCTCTCCTTGAGGGAGAACAGCTCTGCCTTACTCCTCAGGGACTAATGCGTGCCAAACGGTATGGACGATAAGATTAATGAGCAGTTCCGGGATAAAGTAACTTTTATCTCGGGCAGTTCAAAAAATGCCGGAAAAACAACGTTTCTCAATTATCTCCTTCCCCGTTTGCGAGAAGGAGGTAATTTTGCTTTTTTGACAATTGGAATTGATGGAGAGAGAAAAGACCACATTTGGGGGACAGATAAACCACAAATAGAAACACTAGTTGGCGACTATCTTCTTACCAGCGAATATCTCATGAATAAAAGCGATGCCTTATTCGAAGTCCTTCAGGTTTTTCCCTGGAAAACAGTTCTCGGTAAACTTCTATTTCTCAAAACAAGGAGATCCGGTTTTATTGAGCTTGCAGGACCGGAAAATAACGAACAGCTAGGACAAATCATCGAATATATAAGAACAGATTGCCGTATCGAATCAATGCTTATTGATGGGGCTGTCAACAGAGTTACTCAGATCGCTTCTATTAAGAATTCGAAGTTTTATTATGTTTCTAGTCTACAACCTTCCAATTATAAGAGTTCTCTCAATAAGCTGAGAGTTATATGGGAACTGAGCAGACAAGAGAGAGTTGATTCTATGATCGAAGGTGAAGGTGTTTACTGCCACCGGGGAGCTTTTACAAAAAAAAATATGATCGGGCTGGATGATTCATGTCGATCGGTAATTCTCGATGATTTTACAAAAGTGTTTCTCGAGTACTCTGAACTTCAGAAGTTTCTTGAGTCAAGAAAAATGAGTTTTATAAATACAATAAAACTCGTGGCATTTGTATTCATTCTTTACGATATAGACAAGAATAATGTGCTTGAGGATCTGAATGAAATGGCAATCAATTGCCCTTTCATATTTAACCCCTATGAATTGAGTGAAGGAGGAATCTATGACAAAGCGATTTTATGAATTTTCAGAAATCGACAAATTTTTGTGCTATTATTCTCCTAAATCACCCTATGGTAGAAATGAAAAGGAAGAAGAAGCTTTCTATTGCGAAACTGATAAATTGAATGGGATTTTTGATCGGATAGAGCAGATGATAAGCTTTGTTGAGAGATATCCTCAAAAAGCAGATAAAATTGAATATCACCTGATGAGGCTTCCAGAGTTAAATCCCAATATCGCTGATGGTAATATTCGGTCTGAGTTGTTTAACGTCAAAAAGTTTCTCCATAATTACAAACAGATTTCCCATGAGTTCGAGATCGATTTTTACTCAGAAGAACTTTTAAAAAGTCTGGGTCATGAAGATAGTCAGGAAGAATCATTTTATCTTAAAGATGACTATTCCGCTGATCTTTCTCGAGTGCGAAAGCAATTGCGAGAAATAAATAGTCAGCTGAATAAATCTAAAGAAAAAAGAGTCGGGGAGATTCATGAGGCTACAGATCTGGATTTCCGGTTTCTGAACTTTCTCATCATTAAAGAAAACGAGATCCCACCCAATAGTGATTCCTTTATATTTTTGGAACAGCATGATAAGAGTTCGGTGATGGTGAAACCCATTTTTGGAAAAGAGTTTTTTTTAATTCATAACTTGAGAAAAGAACTATTAGAAAGCGAAGCGGGCATTGAATCGGAAATTCTACAAATGTTAAAAAAACAAATCATTGTGGAACAGGAAAAGTTGAACACTTATATTCAAACGATCATAGATCTGGATACATCTATGGCAAAAGCGAGATTGGCAATTCAATTCCATTGTATTAGACCAAGAGTTACTCTTCTTGAGAATCTTGAATTTGAAGATCTTGAGTTTATACCGCTTAAGGAAAAAAGCACCCGAGCGAAGAGAATTTATACCTCCTTATCAGTCTCTTTTAATGAGAAAAATAATGTAGTGACGGGATCGAATATGGGCGGGAAAACAATTCTTCTCAAAACGATTGCTTTCTCTCAACTTCTTGTCCAACAGGGATTTTTTGTACCGGCTCGGAAAATATCTGCTCCACTCTTTGATTCATTAAATCTGATTGGAATGGTCAATGAGGATTCCAATTCCGGTTTGAGTAGTTTTGGTGAGGAGATCCTGAATTTACTGGAAACAGGAAAAGTCGGGACGCGCCTTTATTTAGTCGATGAATTTGCAAGAACAACCAACAGCAGAGAGGCATTTGCTTTAAACTGTGCGTTGCTTCAATGGTTTGCAGAACAGGAGACTGTTTTTTCGGTTACATCTACTCATCTGGACCAACTTCCCAATTTTAAATGTTTGTCTTACTGGACGATGAAAGGGCTCGATTATGAAAAATATAGACTCTATTACCATAGGGATAAGAATAGGGACCTCAACGAGAGAATCAATCTCATCAATAATTATATGGATTATTCAGTAAAACCACTTGTTAAATCAGAAGTGCAGAAAGATGCGTTGAAGATAGCCGATATATTGGGACTCGATTCAGAAATTATAAAAAATGCCGAAAAATATCTAAAAAATGAGGAGTACAACCATGGAGAGTAAACTGGGCTTATCAGCCGATACAATAGAAAGATGTCGTTCCATAGCCAAAGAGATAGTCAATCCAGTTCAAAATTACATTCAGAGGCATACGACTGATTCAGTAGAACGAGCCACCCTCAGACTTCTTGGAGCTGATTTGATAAATGATAATGGTGTTCCTGTACCCAATATCATTGTCAGTCAGTTGAGTGATAAGATTCAGTATGGAGTGGCACAGTATTATATCAATGGCTTGCTCAAATTAAATTGCGAACCAGACGAGTTAAATAGAAAAATTGCTGGAGGCCTGGATTTAACAGAATTGGACATGGTCGATAAGAAATATATCAATGAGAAGGGGCAGGAGCTGGTCGAAACATTTTCTCAGAGAGTAAAATTGCATCGCTCATTTAGAAAAGAAAAAATTGAAAAAGCTTCCGATGCTCAGCCTTCACCTCTGCTCTATGTCATAGTTGCTACGGGAAATATTTACGAAGACGTAAAACAAGCACAAGCCGCCGCAGAACAAGGTGCCGATATAATTGCTGTTATTCGAACTACGGCTCAGAGTCTTCTCGATTATGTCCCATACGGGCCAACAACAGAAGGATTTGGTGGAACCTATGCAACACAGGAAAATTTTAGAATCATGAGGAAAGCCCTCGATGAAACCGGTGAAAAAACAGGGCGCTACATCCGCTTAGTGAACTATGCTTCCGGACTTTGTATGCCTGAAATAGCAGCAATGGGAGCTTTGGAAAGACTGGATATGATGCTCAACGATTCAATGTACGGTATCCTATTCAGAGATATTAACATGTACAGGACTTTTGTTGATCAGCATTTTTCAAGGATGATCAATAGTTTTGCAGACATAGTTATCAATACGGGAGAAGACAATTACCTGACAACTTCCGATGCTTATGAGAAAGCCTATACTGTAACGGCATCACAATTGATTAATGAGAGTTTTGCACACGAATCGGGAATGCCGGAAAAACTTATGGGATTGGGACATGCTTTTGAAATGAATCCCAATATTAAAAACGGATTTCTCTTTGAACTCGCCCAGGCTCAGATGGCTCGTGAAATATTCCCTGAGGCACCTTTGAAATATATGCCTCCGACCAAATATATGACTGGCGATATATTTAAAGGGTATGCTATGAATACTCTATTCAATTTTATTGCCAAAGCAACCAATCAGGGAATACTTCTTCTGGGTATGCTCACTGAAGCGATACACACTCCGTTTATGCAGGATAGATTCCTGGCAATAGCCAATGCAAAATATGTAATGAACAATATGGGTGATCTACTCTCGGATATGGAATTTAAAACTGATGGAATTATGCAGAAGAGAGCCCAGGAGGTTCTGGGACAGACCGAGAGCTTTCTTCAAGAGATAAATGAAAAGGGATTATTTGATGCTGTGGAGCGAAAAATGTTTGCCGATATCAGTCGACCTAAAAATGGAGGTAAAGGTCTGCAAGGTGTCTATGAAAAAGCAGCAAGTTATTGGAATCCCATCGAGGAATACTTAAATGGAGAACTGGGAATCCAAAAGGGGATGATGTAATATGATGATAAAAGCCTACGGTGATACTCTCAATGACGGAGCAGTACAACTCTCATTTACCTTACCTGTTGCCAGCGGTCCAAAGGCTGATGAAGCCGCTAGAATTTATACGGGAAAATTAGGATTTGAAGAGTGTGAAGTTGTTCACTCAAATCCTCTCTCCGATGATTTTACATTTTTTGTTGTTTATGGAAAAAGCGCCACATCGCTCGACTATTCAAAAGTTGTAGTTGAAGAAGTGGAAACATCTATGGATTTCTATGAAGTGAATCAATTTATTAAAGAAAAACTCAAACGGAAAATAGTCGTTGTCGGGGCCTGCACCGGATCTGATGCTCATACAGTCGGTATTGATGCTATTATGAATATGAAAGGTTACGACCAGCATTACGGGCTGGAACGGTATCCGGAAATTGAAGCCTATAACCTCGGAGCCCAGGTGAAAAATGAAGATTTAATTGAATATGCGAAAAAAGTAAAAGCTGACGTTATATTGATCTCACAGATTGTAACACAGAAAGAGGTGCATATTCATAATATGACCAATTTCATTGAGTTGATGGAAGCTGAGGAATTGAGAGATAATATAGTTGTCTGTGCCGGCGGACCGAGAGTCAGTAATAAGCTGGCCATGGAAATCGGATTTGATGCTGGATTCGGGAGAGGATCCTATCCTGAACACGTAGCATCATATGTAGTTGAAAAACTTTTTGAAAAACAAAGGAAGTGACCTTTTCGAGAGATATTGATGCGTGATATTTGTAATGAAGTACGGTAATTACGATTATCGCAAAAAACCACCATCTCCCGGTGGTTTTTTATAATTTTATTCTTATTAATATTAGTAATTATATCAAATTCAATTAGAATGGATAAAATACCGGGGGGGATAAATAATTGCAAATTATAAAGCAGGTGTTTGAAGAAATTATTAATGGTTCAGAACTTGATAAAATCAAGGAATTAATTGAATACGGGAAAATTGCTAATCATTCAGGAGAAGATGGCAAGTCAGCCCTTATGATGGCCTGTAAAGCTGGTAGATCTGATGTGGTCAATTACCTCCTGGAAAATGAAGATGTTTTTCTGGATCAAATGGATCATTTTGGTCGATCGGCGCTTATGTTTGCTGCTAAATCAGGCAATTTGGAAATTGTGAGATTGCTTATTGATAAAGGTGCAAATATTGACCTTGAGAGTAAAAGGGGATGGACAGTTCTTAAAAAAGCTGTTTCCGGTGGACATCTATCTATTGTAAAATATCTCGTCAATGATTGTAAAATGGATATTAATAAGACTAGTCTCCGCGGAGCATGTCCATTTATTTATGCTGCCGAAAGCGATCATCTTCATATCCTGCAATATTTCGTTGAAGATTGTGAGGTTGATATAAACTGTGTCGATCGCCATGGTTGCTCCGCACTCATGTGTTCTGCTGAAAGTGGCGCTGATTCCGTTGTGGCTTATCTCATAAGTGAACTTAAGGCTGATGTCAATCTACTCTGCACTCGTGGAATGAATACAGTTATGCATGCCATTGAAGGCGGGCATCTTGAAACTGTAATATTATTGCTTGAAAAACTAGGTTTTGATAAAGACTATATAGATGAAGACGGTTGGAATTATCTTGTTTTTGCTGCCATTCACGGCCATCTCCACATGGTTAAATATCTTGTGGAAGAGTGCTCAGCTGATGTAAATTATCAAAGTTATAGTGGTAGTACTCCGCTTATGTATGCTTCTCTCGAGGGACATATGGATGTTATTCGGTATTTAATAGAAGATCAAAAGGCAGATTTTTCCATAAAGAATAAAGAAGATCAGTCTGTAGTCGATATTGCAGAAGAAAATGCCAACGAAGATATTGCTGCCTATATCAAGAGTCTATAATTCTAGTCAGTGCGTAATTTAAAAAATAAACAAGAGCTATCATACTGGCTGTAATGGCTATTAGAATAAAGGCATGATTTAACCCGTAATTATCTCCAATCCATCCGATTATCAGGAATATAATAATCATGAAAAAACTGAATACCATACTTTGAAAGGACAGCACAGTAGCTCGGTACTCCGGGGGTATCAGTTTATTGATATAATCACTAATGGCTACATATAAGAGGCCTTCCATCAGTCCTATGAGCATATAAAAGATGTGTTTGTATTCTGTGAATGATATACCCTACAAAGCTAAAATAACAAATAGTGGAACAATGAGAATTATTCCCTTTGCACCACCGGTTTTTTTTCTATTTTATGAGCAAATGAGCCTGTCAGTCCCGTAAATAGAGATGAGATTGCAAATATTATCCCGATATGAATTTCTGTAAATCCTATTCCTTTCCAAAAGTTTTGCAGGTTAAAAAATAAACTGACAGTAAATGAAAAAATCAACTTAGAAAAAATGATGAAAAAAGCGATTTGTTTTCTTTCTTTTATCTCTTTTAAACTATTAAGTGTCTGCTCTTTTATCAATACCAGAATATTTCTACTTTTCTCTAACGATTTTATAATCTTCGGTTCAACAAATGTCAAAGCTGTAAGAATTGACATAATCACTACAAAAATGGAGAGACCAAAAACATTATCATAACTTTTGGTCGCAATGTAACCTCCGACTATGAGAGAAACAATGCACGAGCACTGAAGTACAAATTTTTTTTTCCGGCAATGGACATATATTTCGTTTCTTTCGCCTTCATATCAAATGAATCGTAGAGAAGAGCTTCTCCGGCACCTGATTCCAGATTGTAACCGATGGCACAAATAACAAACCCCACGAGCTGGAATACATAATTGGTCGATAAAAAAAGCAACATAAGACTTATCAGATAAAAAAAAAGACCGAGAATTCTCGATGTTTTTCTTCCCCAAATATCTGCAACGGCACCTGTAGGTATTTCCATGAGAAAAGAGGTTATATGAAATGTACTTTCCAGTATTCCCAAATGAATCAGAGAAAATCCTCTGGATGCCAGATAGATAATCCACAGTCCCTGGTCAGATCCAGGTTGAAGAATATAGTAAAGATATATACCTTTGGGATATTTTATCAACATTATAGTTAAATTTAATAATTTATTATGTCATATATAGGGTACAATATATGTTCATAATATAAGTAT
>JADGDJ010000410.1 GCA_016744925.1 Spirochaetaceae bacterium | reverse complement strand
TGGAGGTTTTTCCCTTCAATTTCTGCACAGAGAAAGCCTTTGTCAGAAGTATAAATATTCATATTACAAAAAGTTTGAAATCAACTCTTCAGTTTTAATACTATCATCGGGATATTTTCGAATGATATATTGCGGTTTAAATCCATTTAAGGTGATTTTGAAGAAAAGACTCAAAGACAGATTAATTTGATGTACAAACATTTCCGCTTCTTCTTTTCTAGCGGCTTTTAGAAGAATCAGGATAGAATCAGCTCCTCCGTTAAAAACTTCTCCTCTATCGGAAATTAAAGTTTTTACAAGTCTGAGAATATCCTGTTTAATTCTGAAAGACAGTGCATTGGAGTCTTTTTTAATAATAAAACTGATATATTCACCGATGGAGAACGAGAGAAGCAAAAAGCTCTCTATTGAAGAATCATTAATATATCGTTCGACTGTTACTTCTGGAGAGTCTCCGTCAGCGGTTATTGATTCTAACTTGTTAATTATACTGTCCCGTTTGCTCGAGAGTAATTGCCCAGCTTCATAAGAGAGTTTTTCAAAGACTCGTTGTTTAAAACCGGTACTTTGCTTGAAAATTTCACCTTCACTTATCACTAAGAGTGCCATCAATGACCTCTCTGCGAAGAGTGGTGCAATGATCACTGTTTTAGTGACTGAATATTCGCGAAAGGATAAATACTCTTTCATCTGCTCTATTTCAGAATTATTCAATTCAAGATACTGATATGTTTGGCTATTTTTAATGTTTGTAAGCAAAGAATCGGGAATACGGATTCGTCGTGAAGTTGTTCGATCAAAACCAATTTCAGCCCAGGGTACAAAGGGGGAATCTAACTGTGGAAGTAGTAATGCCCCTTTTGTAATCTGAAATTCCTTTACAATTCGAGAGAAAAGTGTTGAAGGGAAGTCCAAACCTTTCGCCTCAGCATTGAGTGAGTTGATCATTTTATCTATATCGGGAGAAAATAATACCTCCCGATTATCAATAACGAGAGCTCTATCTAAAAGACCCATTATTTTTTAATCCCCAGCTCCTCAAAAATCTTCTTGTATACTTCAAAGTGTTCACTACGGGCAAATTCCTGAATTTTTTCATCCGGAAGAGATTCTAAAAGTTGGTCCATATAAAGCAGTATATCTTTAATTTCATCTTTTAGTTCTTCTGGAACATTTCCATTCTTGGCAGCATCACGGATCTCTTCTACACGATCATTGAACTCACTTGCAAAATTTTCATCGGATATTTCCGGCTCCTCAACGGCGAGTTGTTCGAGAGAGTCAAGATCGACACTTTCTGAATCATCACCGAATAAATTATCTTCAGCAGGATCATCTAATTGTGGAAGTTCTATTTCATCATCGAGAGTGAAATCATCCATATCGGGTAATTCTATACTGGAAAGTTCTTCTTCTATAGAGGATTCTGCAAGTATTTCATCTAAATCCGGAAGAGATTCGGGCTCATCATCTTCGATTATTATTTCATCAAGATCAGGAAGTTCAATGTCATCATGTATATCACTGCTGTTGATTTCTTCTTCCATTATCATATCATCGAGATCGGGGAGTTCAATATCTTCGAGAGAATCTTCAATTTCCGGTTCTTCAATGACAATCTCATCAACATCGGGAAGATCAATCAAATCCTCTTCTTCCGCTATTATTTCATCGAGATCAGGAAGTTCCATTTCATCGAGAGAAATTTCATCTTCCAAGTCATCACTGGCAAACTCATCGAGAGAAATTTCATCTTCAGTATCATCAATGATAAACTCATCGAGAGAAATTTCATCTTCAGTATCATCAATGATAAACTCATCGAGAGAAATTTCGTCATCAGTATCGTCCAGGGTGATCTCGTCGAGGGAAATTTCATCATCAGTATCGTTCAGGGAGATCTCGTCGAGAGAAATTTCATCATCAGTATCGTTCAGGGTGATCTCGTCGAAAGAAATCTCATCATCAGTATCGTCCAGGGTGATCTCGTCGAGAGAAATTTCATCATCAGTATCGTCCAGGGTGATCTCGTCGAGAGAAATCTCATCATCAATATCATCAATAGTAATGTCATC
>JADGDJ010000013.1 GCA_016744925.1 Spirochaetaceae bacterium | reverse complement strand
TATAGAGTTTCAGGCTTATGGTATAGAGATTTTCATCGTTGAGAAAGAGCAATGGGGCCTGAAAGCCATTCCAGGCAGAGATGAATGCCGCCATTACCACTGTTATCAATGTGGGCAGAGAGAGAGGTAATAATATTTTGAAACCGTAGGATATTTCATTCATCCCCTCCATTAACGCCAGGTCCCGGAATGATTTCGGTAGAGTGTTCAGGTACGCTGTCAGTATAAAGAGTGAAAAGGGGATGGCGTGATAGAGGTAAATCAGAATCAGAGGTACATATGTATTCACCAATCCAAAGCTTCTGAAAATCCTGTAGAGGGGAATTAAAGAGTGCATTCCTCCTGCCAGACCTATAATCTGAATAAAACCCAAAACGGCAAGAGTCATTTTTTTTCCCGATCGATTTAAATAAACAGCCCCGGGAAATATCAATAGAGGAAGAAGAATGGCAGTAGTTGTAGATACAAAAAAGGTGTTGGCAAAATATTTGAGAATCCCCTCTTCTCTGAATATGGTCAGGAAATTATTCAGACTGGCATAAGGCGGTATAAATGAATCTATATAACAGGCGCTGACTCCTGAAAGACTCATCCATCCCAACATAAAAAGAAGGATAGTCGTTATGGCAATAAAATATCCAGAGAGCAATCCTGACCCCAGGCTTAATCCCCGAGCCGTGGGAAATCGTTCTACCTCTTTCTTTATTCTGAATCGCCTGACCAGTAAAATGAGTAAAATCAGTACTATTCCCGGATGAAATCCCTTCAGGAAGCCTCTCGTTCCTATCATCATCATTGAGTAGAAGAAGTGCATACCAGCGATTCCCGAAAATATTTTCAGCTCGGTTTTATCCTTCAGTGCGACATAGATATAAGCCGCGGCAAATGATAACAGAATAGGATCCAGTCCAATCAGAAATACTGGTATTGAGAGCAGTAGGAACGATCTGAGAGGGCTTTCTCTTTTTACCATAACCCAAAAGAGCATGATAAAGATTATTATGGCTGCCATAACCAGAGCATAAGCGGCGTTTATCCCCCAGTCGTTGGTCTGCAGGAAAATTTCATAGAGAAAAACTCCAAGAGTCGTTGTCGCTCCAACAATATGCCTTTCTGTAATACCGCTGATCAGCGGTGGCCCGCCGGCAGTCATCATATAGACCAGCGTGAACTCTTTGAAAGCCTTTATGAAGCTTAGAACCCCCATAGCTAAAAGTGTTTCTTTAATTTCCGGAACATAGATGTGGAGTGCAATGACCCCCTCGTTAGCGCCATCGATCCGGGCGGCTTCAATGACTGAACGGCTGACTTTTCGCATATGTCCGGCAAAGACAAAAGCGGAAATGGGGACACTGAGCCAGAGACTCACGATGAGAGAACCTGAAAATCCTGCCAGAGGATCCATCATCAGATTGAACTGCAGCCCCGTAAATCTTGTTATTATCGATTCTCCTCCATTTCCGTGAAGGAAAAATCTCCACAGAGGAATCGCTATGTAGACGGGAATACCCCAGGGGATAAGCAGGAATCGGTGCAAATGACCTTTTTCTCCCCTGCGGGAGACCAGTCTCAGAGCCAGGAGAAATCCGAATATCAATCCCAGTCCCACATTGAGAACAGCCCAGAGAACTGTGATGTTCAGACTGTAGGGGAATGCCGCATCTCCCAGAATAAAACGGAAATTTTCAAGTCCCGCAAATGAGCGTTCACCGTAGAAGTCGTGAAAAAAACTATCGGTGAAAGCTGTGAGAAAAGGGGCCATACCTATGAGGAGTATCAGTACGACTAAGGGAATCCCCATAAGAGCATCACTGCCCGAAACTCGACCCCTTTTCATTATTTATCAGTATACCAGTGTTATTTTAACAACGTTGCGAACCGCTTTGATCCCATCGGGTACTACAGAGGCATCTTTGTCCCATACAAGTCTCAGAGGCCATTCGTTATCACTGAGAAGTTCATCATCACCAGTGTACATCGCCAGGATGACATCATCATTCAATTCGATCTGTTCATTGGAAAGTGTTATGGAATAACCGTCTGTGGCTTCAATTGTCACTGCTCTGTAACCGGTCGGTCTTTCGAGTAGTCTCCAGAGAGATATTCCCATATACTCAATGTTCATCTCGCTTTTTTTATCGTAATAGGAAACTCTATTTTTATTGGTGATAATACCGCTCTGCATGGTCTGTCTGTCGAATACTTCTGTTTTGTCATTCTGAACTATCATCAGTTCGAAGTTCTCAAAAGGCTTACCCTCTGTAGTGATTTTCTGAATCATTCTGGCGGAAACATGACCGGTGATGTTGGGATTCTGTGGACCCACTTTTACCAATCGGATATAACCGGGATCTTCGGGCATATACTCTCCGTTTTCTTTGAAAGCCAGAATCCAGTCTCCATCAGCCTGATCGAGTAGCATATCACCGCCGTAGCTCATCTCATATCCGTCCATGGCAATAATTTTTATGGCGGTTTCTTCTGTTACTTCCATATGTTCAGAGAGAAGAGCTACAAGTCTGACTCCTCCGTAAACTGAATCGGTTGTATTGTCGTGGCTATTTGTAAAACTTCCCTTGTCTTCAACATAAATATCCATGGCTTCCAGTTCCGCAATAGTGTAAGCGGCATTTATTCCATTGATCTCCAGTTCAAACATGAAACTGTTTTCTGTCAGATCGACAGGGGCCAGGCTCAATTCTATTTCACTCAGATCGCGAACCCATGCTTTACCGGAAACATTCCCGGCGATCATCGGCGGGACCGATTCATTGTCTATGGTAAGAACAAAAAGAACATCTTCGGGAGAGACTTCAGCTGTGTTAAATGTGGCGCTGTAACCATCGGAAGCAGTCAGAGTGACATCGTATCCTTCAGTCCACAAGTCATTCTTGAATTCAGCAGGCATGGCTCCCGATGGATCGTCAACAAGGGCTATTATTTCTTTGAGCAGAACACCGCTGTAGAGGTTTGTCACACCTTTTTTCTCCAGTTCCATCTCTATGGATACTAGAGGGTTCTCACTTTTCCATAATTCAACATCACTCTGCCACAGAGTGTCGCTTCGCACACCTGTAAGAGTAATCGTCCATCCCACACCTTCGGGTGTCGCACCTGAAACATCATCGACATCCTGATTCTCTGTTGTTGCCCATCCTATCATAGAGAACAATATCAGTATTAATAGAGTACTTATCAGCTTTTTCATGTACATCTCCTTTCGTTGTAACTAATTTTCCATTGTATTGTTCATCAGAGTCTGTCCCTGCTCCAAAGTCTGTCGGACTGACATCCTGCCGGAGAGAGCAAATCTGAGAAGTTTCCACATATTATTTTTATAGATACTGTAGACATTCAGAGGGGGGATGACTGTACCCCTTTCTGCCGAATCTTTCAGCACTTCCAAATAGCCGTAATTTATTCCCGGAATGGAGAACACATCGTCGCGGACAGGCAGTTTTGCCAGAGCCGGACAGAACCTCTGCTGTACAGCAGAAGATGTCAGATATTGGATAATTCTTCGCGCCAGCAGTGGGGCATCGGTGCGTCTGGTTATGGCGAATGCCTTAAAATCAAGAAGAGGAGAGACTGGCAGACCGGTGTCCTGATTCATGGGAAAGGGAGCTACTCCAAAATTCAGTCCCAGTGATTCAAAATAGGGAATGGCATAAGATCCACTCATAATCACGGCCGCTTTGCCGGCGATAAATAGGGCATCCATAGCATCTCTTTCCATGGGAACGAGTATATTCTGGTTTTGAAGACTAATGATGTAATTCAAAGCTTTCTCTGTCGGTAGATCATCGACAGTGATTATCCCCTCACGATTGATCAGCTCACTTTTCCCGAAAGATACCTGAAAAGGGATTAGCCAATTGGAAGAATAGGCGTTCCAGGCGAGAGGATGTATGGCATCGCTGTCTAAAAGACGGGCGATTTTCTCCATATCATCCATAGTCCAGTTTTTTTCTATGTCATTCTTCACGAGGTCTCTATTGTAAAATATGACTTGAGAATCAAAATAAAAAGGAGCCGCCCACAGCTTATCATCAAGAGTAAATGATAGTTTTCCCTGTTCTATCAGATCGGTTTGATCCATATTTACAAGGTTTTGAATGGCTCTGGTACGAACGAGATTCTCTATGGCGCTTGACTGAAGCATAATGATATCGGGAACTTTCCCATTGGCCCGTACAACTGAAATCAGTTTAGATTCAGGTCTGGGTACTTCTACAGCTTTTATATCGATATTGTGAATAATACTGAAACGGTTTAACTCATCTTTCAGCTCTTTGATTCCCTCCCAGGAAAGCCATATTTCCAGCTCATCGGAATCCATGGGAGTACCTGAAAAATGGAGAGAAGTGACATTTGAATAGAGATCATTCTGAAATATAATATGGTTTCTTTCGGGATCTTTAATAAGGTAGGAATCAGGCCAGTCATTCGCCAGGTCATCACCTGTAAAGTGATAGGACTCTTCAGATGTTTCTATATCCATGGAATAGACGTCTTCCATAAGGGGGAGAATTTCCAATAATGAAAATCCGCTATACCACCCGGAAGGACTGGAGATTTGCGTTTCCCTAAGACCGGCATTATAAACCAATGACTGAAGTGCTTCGTGATTATAATAAAACTGCTCTGAGAACAACACAGTATGCAGACACAATATGAATGCCGTAAATATGAATTTTTTCAGTTATTTTTCCTTTCCAAACACGGGAGGCGCCAGTGTTTCCCCTGAAGCCCATAGGATTTTTCCTCATAAGATCATCAATGTAGATCTCTTAGATGAAAAACCTCGGAAATATTTTTTATTTAAAGAAGTATATCACGACGTTTCCCATTGAATCCAACACTTTTATGTCTTGTTTGCGAAACATCACTTCCCGTTCATATTCAATCTAAAGCGTAAAGATAAGACAAATATTGACTCTTAGAAAAAATTGTTCTAGTTATTTATAACAGCATGTCCGATTAAATAAGGAGTTTTCAGTGAAATCCATATTGATATATTATTTCTCCGGCACGGGCAATACGGAAAAAGTTGTTCATATGTTGGAGATGAACCTGAAGGAATCGGGCTGTCGAGTCGATTTGATAGCTGTTGATGCGAAAAATTGTATTGTTGATACTTCTTTATACGATCTGGTTGGAATAGCATATCCCATTTACGGTTTCGGGACACCGGAAATTATAGACCGATTGGCAGGACTGTTGCTTCCGGAAAAGAACCAGCCTCTATTCTTTTTGAAAACCGGTGCAGATTTTATTTCAGTCAACCACAATTCATCGGAAGGTCTGATTAAGCGTTTGGAGGAAAAAGGGTATCAGGTCTTTTACGACAGAATTATCCTTATGCCTTGTAACTGGCTTATTCCCTACAATGACAACATCGCAAAACAACTCTTTGTTTCAGCGCAGAGGAAAGCCCAATTAATGTCCCGAGAACTTCTTTCTCTATCAAGTCGCCGATACAGGACTGGGGCATTGTTAAGAAAACTATCCATGGGGATTGCTTCACTAGAAAAAAAGTACGTTGGTCCCTATTTCGGAAAATCCCTTTATGCAGGAGCAAAATGCAATCTCTGCGGCATTTGTGTGGAAAACTGTCCCAATGGCAATATTCGTGTATATGATGGGAAAATCTCAGTTTCAAATAATTGCCTGAGTTGTATGCGTTGTGTATATAATTGCCCTGAAAATGCTCTGAAATCTAAAGGATTGAATTTCTTTATACTGAAAAAAGGTTATAATCTGGATCGTATTATAGCTGATGATCTAATCTCTGATGATTTTATAGACCAAAATACAAGCGGGTATTTTCGTCATTTCTATAAATATCTCCGCGATGACAGCCTTTAGAGATCAAAACCCATCATAGAGGCGCCTTCCACATCATAAATTACGTACATGCCGATCTTTTTGTAAAAAGCGACGGCTCCGGGATTTTTACTGGACACTCCCAGATGAACTTTGCTAGAACCTTTCTCCCGACACTGATCAAAGAATGTGTTGATCAGAGTTCTTCCCAGACCTTTGCCCTGCAGCTCCGGTAGAAGATCGATATGGAGGTGAGCCTCAAAGGGCTCTAACCGCGCATCATTTACTGTATCATCTTTAATCACAGAATTGAGGTAAATCTCTAATTCATGGGTACTCTCATTCTGCTTAAAATCGTAGAGGTTTCTGACCCGGGGAAGCCATTCTCTGTTGAGCCACTCAGTGTATTTCTCTGTATCGTGAGTCCCTATGATATAACCTTTCGGGATATTATCTTCTGTCACGACAAAACACATCTCACTATCGAAATACACATAGGGGGCAGCAAAATAATGGCCGATTTTAAATTTGTCCGGGCAGATCTCTACTACTGATTCACCGTTGTGTCCCGTCAAATAACAAATCTCGTAGATGTAGGGCAGGTCTGCCATTGTACTTTGTCGTATCTCTATCATAACAATCCTTATATCAATTGAATCTGGGCTATCCCACCGATGATACCTGTCTTTTCCATAAGGTTTCTTAAATAATCCGCAAGGCGAACTTGGGACAGGAGGGAACACAATAAGCACAGAGAATGCAGCGATCGGCATCGACTATGGCTTTTCTATCGATCACCTGAATGGCCGAATGTTCACAGGTTTTTTCACATTCCCGACAGCCAATACAGAGAGCTTTGAAAACGAAAAGTTTCTTCTCAATATTTCCCAGTTTTTCACTTAATTCGGAAGAGACCGGTTCACCGGAAAAGACTTTAATATTCATTTCCAGTTCCTCTTCGGAAATCATGCCCAGAGCAACGGCATCGACTAGAGTATGATTTTTCACCCAGATAAGGGACTCTTCCGCCCGGGCTCTCAAATAACCGCCGCCCAGTGGTTTCATCGCATAAAATCTGGCGCCACGCTTTTTTATCTTTTTAATGACTTTTGTCTGTTCTTCGAGAGTTCCATCTGTAAGGCCCGTTCCCCTCTTGTTGAACATGAGGTGATACCAGTCCAATCTTTCATCTTCAGCCAGAACATTTGCGGCAACCGTCGAATGAGAGGAAATCCCCAAGGCACCAATTATGCCCTTTTCTTTGGCTTCAATAAGGGCCTGCAAAGCTCCGGATCTCTCTTCGTAGTCTTCAACAGAACGAACCGCATGGAGCAGGAAGAGATCTATATAGGTGAGTTTCATAACTCTCATCGCTTCTTCGATGGCCAGGTTCATATCTTTATATGATTTACATGCTGATTTTGTGGATATGACCAGTTCTTTTCTGTCTATTCCCGATTCTTCAATCCCGAAACACACATGGGGATAAGAGCCGTAGAGCTCTGCAGTATCAATCCATCGCAAGCCTTTTTTAAGTGCAGATGCAATAACTTTTCCCCCTTCTTCGGGAGACATATTTCTCTGCATCGGTGCCATAGTCAGGGATCCGAATATCAGTTCCGGTACTTCTTTGTCCAAAAATCGCAAGGTTTTTATTTTCATGTTTTATACTATGAACCTGAATTCTTTCTCTTTCAAGAGTTCACAAAAAAAAGTAAAAAAAGCCGGTAAAAGCGGGAAGGGTGAATTATAATAGTAAATAAGATTATTCCCGGTTTTTAAACTTTACTCATGAAGGAGATATTCATATGGGTGACAAAGGTAGAAAAGATAAGGGTAAGAAAGAGCAGCACAAAGAAAAGCAGCACACTCTTAAAGAAAAACGAAAAATCAAAAAAAAAGCAAAATCTGCATCAACAACTGCATCAACATAGTGAACAGGGACTTTTAAGTCCCTGTTTTTTCTCAATAATCAGTCCGTATAATAATCCCCATTATTTTTTTCATTTATCATCCTCAGTGTAAAAAGGTTCTAAAAAGGAAATCTCCTTTTTTGCACAATCTATTTTTGTTTTGATTCCCTGAGGCATAATCATCTGGGGATCTGTATGGCCGAAATCCAAGTTGGCCACAATCGGCAGTTGATCCATTCCAAATTCTCCGGAGACGATCTTCACCACTGTTTCATACAATTCGATCTTTTCCTCAGGTGTGTACTCTTTGGGACGTCCGATAATAATGCCGGAAAGCTGACCTAATATTCCTTGAATTCCCAGGTTTCTAAGAGAGAATCCCACTTCGGCAGGACTGGGCTTTTCCTCAGACGTCTCTATCATATAAATCTTGTTTTTCCAGAAATCCTTCTCCGGCCAGAAATCAGTTCCCTTCAACCAGTCTAAGACTTCCAGGCATCCTCCCCAGATCTCTCCGGTACACTTCTTTCCTCCCTGGAGCCACTGAAAACCCTCATCATTTTTTTGAAGGTTCAACACATCACCAATGGTCTCGGGATCGGACCATGGGGCATATCCTTCACTCCAAAGAGGGAAGGGGAGAAGCTCTCTTTGGGGGGGATTGGTCATAAGCATATTTTCATAGTACTCATTCAGAAAGTCAAAATTATGCATCTGAGCCCATCCAGCCATTACAGAGGGGCCTTGAAATGTAACCAGTCCTATTGAATTGAGATAGCTGAGAAAGGTGGATGAATCGGAGAACCCCATTATTATTTTGGGATTATTTAAAATGAGATCTGTATCGAGGTATGGGAGAATCCTAATGGAATCACTTCCACCGATGGAAATGAAAATGGCATGGATCTCTTTGTCCGCAAAAGCATGATTAATCTCTTTGGCACGAAGTTCCGGGTTGGCATAGAGGTTTTCCGGCTCCAAACGAGCCGTAGGATATTCAACTATATTGAGACCCATATGATTTTTTAAATTATCCAACCCCTTTTCATAGATTTCGGGGAAAAGAGAAGGGCCGCCCCAACTTGGTGATAATACGGCGATTGTATTTCCCTTTGTCAGTTTCGAAGGTTTTATATTTTTATGAATAAAGTATTTATATAACAAGAAGATCCCGATGGCACAGAGTATTAAGCCGAGGGCATCCATCCACAGCGGCTGCATTTTGAAGGGGCCTGTGGAATTGGTTTCTACATAAAAAAACCTTGTACTGATCAATGCGGCAAGATTGTTGAGAAAGTGAGCAGCCATAGGCAATATAATGGATCTTGTTTTCAGGGCTATCCAGCCGAAGAGCAGACCCAGAAGAAAAGCTGTCACAAACTGCCAGGGGTTCAGGTGTGCCAAGCCGAAAACCAGTGCTGAGATCATTATGCTTTTTATCTCACTGTAATTTCTTCGTAGTCCGAAAAGGATAAATCCCCGAAAGAGCACTTCTTCTAAAAGAGCGGGCATAACTGCAATAATCAATACTGAGAGCAATAGAGAATCAAGATTGAAAATAGATCTGAATGCTTCAACGAGAAAACCGGGCATGGGCAGGAAATAAGAGAAGAGATAATTGATCTCCGAAAGGATGATAGAGGCACCGGAGAAGAGAATTAAAAATACAATAATCACATATACATTTAATTTTCTGTAATCGAAAAAGGAGGGATGGGGCACATAGGCCTTTTTAATAAGGGATTTTATTATGATAAGATAAACGGCAATGGTTAATATGAGAGAAATAATACTGCTCATCACTTCCGATATAACAAACCCGCTCAATCGTAGAACATATAGGAGTATCATGGAAGTTAGTTGCGCGAGTATATTCAGTCCGATAAATGCCAGGCAGAGCAGCAAAATGCTCTTCGTTGATGGGTTGTTTTTCAGGGACATAATTTTCCTCTCTTTGTTTGATATTAAAGGAATATTTCTGTCTTTTCAACTATGGAATCCTATCCATTATTTGAGGACATCCGAGACGGACTGGCTCAAATCGTTTAGCCTGTAAGGTTTTTGGATAAATCCTGAAATCTGTAATTTATTGATTTCATCAGAATGGCTCTCTTCACTAAAACCGGAAATAAGAATGACTTTGCAATTCGCATTTATTGTGTACAGATTTTTGATCGTTTCCAAACCGTCCATGTCGGGCATTTGCATATCGGTTATAACTAAATCGATGCTATTTCCAATTTCCTTGTAAATCTTTAGTGCTGAAATACCATTTTCGGCTGTATATACAGAATAACCTAAAGATTTTAATAGTTCAGATCCTGTGATTCTATTTATCTCTTCATCATCTATAAACAAAATGACACCAGTGCCATCTATTATTTTCTCCGGTTCAATCTCAATATCCCTATCTCCCCGATAGGCAGGTAGATAAATATAAAAAGTTGTTCCTTCTCCATGTCCACTTATTACATTCATGGCTCCGGAATGATCGCTTACAGTTCGGTATGATACGGACAAACCAAGTCCCGTTCCGTTCTTTTTTGTTGTAAAAAAGGGTTTGAATATCTGTTTGATATTTTCTTTAGATATTCCGCTTCCAGAATCATAAACTTCCAAACAGACAAAATCCCCTTCCTTTAAAGATAAATTCATATCAACAATGTCCCTTGCGGATAAGGGCTTGTTGTAAGCTTTGAAAACGATCTTTCCATCTCCATCAATAGCATGACTTCCATTTAATCCGAGATTGAGCAACACATTCTGAATAGAAGATCTGTCACCCAGAACATTCCAGAGGGCTTCCTCAATTTCCTCAACAACTTGAATCTTGCTATCAATAGTGCTGCTCAAAATGGAAACACAGTCACTAATGATTTTTTGAGGCGATAATAACTCGGTTTTGACCTTGTTCTTTTTTGAATATTGAAGCAGCTTTTCCGTTATTCCCGCAGCACGTAAGGAGGAGGAGATGATAATATCAGTATACTTTTCAGTACTCTTATCCATTTTGCCATATTTGGATTTCAGAAGCTGAGCGGCGCTTAAGATCCCATTGAGAATATTGTTGAAATTATGAGCCATCCCTCCTGTAAGCTGACCGATTACCTGCATTTTTTCTGACTGTCTGACTTCTTCCATAATGCTGATTCTATCTTCTTCGTCTCGTTGTCTTTTGATCGCAAGAGCATAAAGGTCGGCAATTTTCAGCAGAGCCGACAGGTGAAGATCATTATAGGATGTCCTGCAATTAGTCACGGCGATTTGTCCTATAATCTCTTCTCCGTATTTTACAGGAACCGAAAGAAAATCTTTTATGGGCATGTGACCTTCTGGTAGACCGGCTTTGGGGGAATATCCTTCATAATCTTTTACCAGCAGTGGTACGCCTTTAATCAGGACTTTTTCCCACATACCAGGATATTTTCCATCTTTTCCAATAGAAAATCCCGGTCTTCGAACTTCACCTTCCAGCCCATATGACTTGCTCATCATCTCTGATAGAGAATGTCCTATATTGTTCCCGCTCACTCTATCTATTTCTGACACCAAACCCTGTTTGCTTTCTGTAATTAATAGAGAAGCCTTGAAAACGCTGTCTGAAATCATTTGTATTGTTTTTTCAGGTTCAATCAATTGTTTTGCCAAATCCGATAGAGTTTGATTAATAAGAAGTTCTCTTTCATAGGTGCGGTTTATCAACTCCAACTTCTTTCTATTTTCGAAAAGATTGAGAAAGATGCGGACTTTGCCTAATAGCAGTTCACTTTTTATCGGTTTGATCAGGAAGTCAACAGCTCCGCTTTCAATGCCTTTTAAGAGATATATATCCTCTTTATAAATGGCGGAAAGGAAAATGACGGGAGTGGATTCCAGAGCTTGGTCCTTTCGCATAATTCTGACAGTTTCAAAACCATCCATTTCCGGCATCTGAACATCCATGAGAACAAGAGCGAAATCACTTTCGAGCATTATTCGAAGGGCTTCGCTGCCTGAATGAGCCAAAACGATATCCGCATCGACATCCTTTAACAATACTTCCAGAGAGTGGAGATTTTCTTTTTTGTCATCGACAATTAAAATTTCACTTCTCACTTTCATTTGTATAACCACACTCTCATCAAGGATAGAAGCCTGTCTACATCAATAGGTTTTACCATATAATCATTAGCTCCCGCTTTAAGGCATTTCTGCCTGTCTTCTCCCATAGCTTTTGCGGTCAGAGCCAGTATGGGTAAATTCCTATATTTTTTATCTTTTCGAATGGTTTTCATAGTTTCATATCCATCGAGAACAGGCATCATGATATCCATAAGAATTAGATCTACTGCATCAGATTCAGAATTGAGGTATTCGAGAGCTTTCATACCGTCAGCCGCTTTACTGACAATCATTCCCTGATCTTCCAATACTTTAGATACTGCGTAAAGGTTTCGCATATCATCATCTACAACGAGAATCTTTTTATCTTTGAAAATCTTCTCTTTATTATAAACTTTTGATAGAAGCTTTTGTTTTTGCGCTGGTAAATCACTTATTATTCTATGAAGAAACAAAGATGTTTCATCCAATAGGCGCTCTTCTGATTGAACACCTTTGATGATTATCGAAGAGGTGTATTTCCTGAGGGCCATCTCCTCCTCGAAAGATAACTCCTTTCCTGTGTAAATAATGACTGGTGGTTTTGATATTTGATCCATCTTTTCCAGTTTCTCAAGTAATTCAAAACCGCGGATATCCGGGAGAGAAAGATCCAATATCATACAGTCAAATTGCTTTTTTTCAAGAAGTGACAAAGCTTTGGCTCCCGTGGAAACACTGGTTTTGACTACATCGCTATTCCCGATTAAAACTTCAATAGATTTTCTGAGGTTTTCATTGTCTTCTACAATTAACAAGTCTTTGACTTTTTTTTCAAGGAACTTGTTTATTTTAATAAACATTTTATCGAGCGATTCACGGTCGATAGGCTTTCTCAAAAATCCCAGAACACCTTTTGCTTTCACATCATCTTCCTTGTCGTCGATTGACATAACATGAATCGGAATATGCCTGGTTTCACTATTGAACTTCAAACGGTCGAGAACCTGAAGACCATCCATACCTGGAAGTTTTACATCGAGGATAATGGCATCGGGTTTTAGAGATCCTGCAAGAGTGATACCCGATTCACCTGTATCGGTAACGATGGATTTAAAATTCATTTCCCTACACGATGTATAAAGCACATTGGCGAAATTTTTATCATCCTCAATTATCAGCAGTACTTTATCACCTTCTTCCAAATTGTCTCTGTCATCGGCAATAAATATATCTTCACTGGTCCTCAAAATCACTTCTGGTATGACCGGGCTCTCCTCCGTCTCTTGCAGATTCACTTTATTTATCATTGCCAGGGATCGGGGTAGAAGCAATGCGAAGTTTGTTCCTTTGCCAAGCTGTGATGTCAGGAGAATTTCCCCACCCAGGAGAGAAGCCAGCTCTCTGGAGATCGACAGTCCTAAGCCGGTTCCGCCGAACTCCCTCGATGAGCTACCGTCGACTTGTTTAAAGGCTTCAAAAATAGTGGGCAAATCCTCTGCCGCAATGCCTATTCCCGTATCGATTACCTCAATGAGTACAGAGCCCAAATCATAGTTCCCTTTTGCTTTTCGCAGATGTTCTGTATCGGGAACCGTGAATCTGACATGAACACTCCCTTCATTGGTAAATTTCAGGGCATTGGAAAGGAGGTTTTTTAAAATCTGTCCAACTTTCTGTTTATCTGTACGAATGCTTAATGGAGCTTTTTTATCAATTTCAATATTCAGGCCGATCCCTTTTTTGACAGCAACCGAAGCAAAAAGGTCATTGAGGTTTTCAGTAATATTTTGCAGACTCAGATCCTGAATATCCATTGTCATCTTACCACTCTCGATTTTCGCCAAATCAAGAATTTCATTGATTAGCAGAAGTAATTCGTTACCGCTATTATAAATAATCTCTGCCGATTGCACATCCTGGTCGGTTAGTCTGCTGTTTCGATTATTCATTAAATCTTTAGCCAGAATCAGTAAACTATTGAGCGGGGTTCTCAGTTCATGTGACATATTGGCGAGAAATTCTGATTTATAGCGACTACTGTTTTCCAAATCTTTTGCTTTTTCAATGATTTCCTCCTGAACGATCTGAAGTTCCTGGTTTTTTCTATCTATTTCGTCTTTCTGACTCTGAAGATATTCAGTTTTTTCCTCAAGTTCCTCATTGGTCGCCTTCAATTCCTCTTGTTGAGCCCGCAATCGCTCTTCCGATGATGTTAATCTTTCCGTTTTTTCTTCGAGCTCTTCATTGGCCGCTTGAAGTTCCTTTGCCTGTTCTTCCTGCTGTTTGACTAGCTCTTCCATAGAGTTTCTCGTTTCTGAAGAATTAAAGCTCACTCCGATCATATCAGCCATGCTCTCAAACAAATCAAATTGGCGTTTATTCCAGGAGTTAAACGATCCCAACTCGATTACACCTTTCAACCGGGAGTTGAATGTAAAGGGGAATGCCAGAATATGGGCCGGTTCGGATTTGCCCAGTCCGGAACTCACAATGAGATAGTTTTCAGGGATATTCTCTATGGAAATCATTTTCATTTCTAAGGCGACCTGACCGATCAGTCCCTCACCCGGGATAAATCGATCGCTAAGATCTGATCTCCCTGAATAAGCATAAGAACCGGCTAACCAGAGAATCTCCTCCTTACTGTCATAGGCGTACAGGGCTCCTACAGGCGCTTCCACATATTCTGCCAGAAAGGATATCACTGAATCTGCCAGTTCCCCCACTGTGAGATCTCCTCTCATTTTCTCGCTTAGTAAGTTCTGACCTGTTTTTACCCAATCCTGATAGGCATTGGTTTCTTTTAGCTCGTTCAATGATTTGGTCATAATATTGAGAGATTCCGCCAATTTGTCCGCACCGGAACGAAGGGGGATGGTCCCGGAATAATCACCGGTGGCAATTTTACCCGCATGAACGATCACATCCAGGAGATTGGTCTGCATCTCTTTTAAAGAAGAAGCCAGCAAGCCAATTTCATCGTTTGATTTTATATCTATAGAGATGTCATTATTCCCGACAGCCATTTTTCTCACTGTTCCGATTAATTTAGTCAAAGGACGGGTTACGCTGAGGGAAATAAGGCTTCCAATCAGAAAGCTCACTAGAATAATCAGAACTAAAAATATAATGGATGTTCTCAAAATGGAGGTGCTTGATGATCTCGCGTTTCTGTAGAATTCTTCGCTTTTGCCATTGGCGAAGAGAGACATCTCCTCGACCTGATCGGAAAGTCTTTCCAGATTAAAAACCAGATTTCTCTTATTTATCATCTCTATAGCGTCTGTTTTTTGATCTGTCTGAAAAAGGTTAACCACATCATTGATGAGTGGTTTCAATTCCTTGAATGTGTTGTTCGCCCGGTCAACATCGATCAAATTACCGAGGAAACGCTCTCTGATTATCCGAAAATTGGAATCAATATCATCTTCAAGGGACTTCAATTCTTCGAACATCAATCTCTTTTGCAACGAATCGGAAATAGTGAAGTACTTTTGCAGCACAAATTGTATTCTAGCCACATCGGTCTGGATGTCCCTGACGGCATTGCTAACGGCCATGGGATGATCGTGCATCCTTTCCGTAAAGCTTGTGAGAGTGCTTATCTGTTTCAATGAGAGCAGCCCGAAAAGAATAGTCAAAACCAGGACGAAACTGAAACCCAGGAGAAGTCGGGTACCTATGCTGAACTTTATGGATTTCAAAGAATCCCCCTACTTTTGGAATCTAATTCTATTATATGATAAATGATCTCGTCTATGGTGAGGATCAGATCTATTTTTCCGGTTTTTATTGCGGAATCGACCATTTTAGGAAAGGGGGCGTTTGAGGGGTTCTGGGCAATTGTCAATCCACCGGCGTTCTTTACTGCCACTGTTCCCATGGCGCCATCATCATTGGCTCCTGAAAGAATAATGGAAACGACTGAGGATTTAAACACTTTGGCTGCAGATCTAAACAGCACATCTATGGACGGCCGGCTATAATTTGATTTTGCAGAAATATCCAATGCAAAGTGTCGATCTTCCTCTATGAGCATATGATAACCGGGAGGAGAAAAATATGTGGTGGATGTACTCATCAATTCCTTGTCTTCCACTTCCCTGATTCTTTTTCCCGTTTGTTCCGATAAGAGATTGTAATATTCCTTCAAAGAATTCCCCTCACTGATATGGCGGACAATAACCAGAGGTATTTTGAAATCTTTCGGGAGAGATTTTATGATGATCTCTAACAGTCGTCCTGATCCGGCACTCCCTCCGATGAGAATGACTTCAATATTATCACGCATATCCGGGAACTTTTTTGTATATTTTCATACCATCTGAGAGAGACTTATAGTTGTGGGCCAGTTCTGTCCCCACAAGACTTTCTTTCGATCCGATACAGAGGATACCTCCGTTGGATAAACTCCCGTCGAGTAAATTTAAGACCCTTTTCTGCAAGTTGCTGTCAAAGTAGATCATGGCATTTCTGCAAAGAATTAAATTCGCTTCGAGAAAAATAGAATCGACCGATAAGTTGTGATTGGCGAAAGTCACATTTTCCAATAACTTATTATCAAATTTGACATTGTTGTATTTGGCATGGTAGTAATCGGAAAGGCTCGATCTTCCTCCGGATTTGATATAATTTCCTGTAAAATCTTTTATGCGGCTGATATGATAAATCCCCTTTTGAACACTCTCTAGAGCGGCATCATTCATATCTGTTGCATATATTGTGCAATTGTCATATATTTTTTCTTCTTTGAGCATTATGGCCATTGAAAAAACCTCTTCACCCCTGCCGCAGGCGGCATGCCATATTCTTATATTGGGAAAGGTCTTCAGATAAGGGATAACAGTTGCTCTTATCAGCTTGAATATATGAGGATCCCTGAACATATCTGAGGTGGTGACTGAGATTGATTTTATGAGAGTGTGAATCAAGTCCTCATTGTGCAGGATTTCCGCGAGTAACCGGGTGATGCTGGAATATCCATTATCACTGACGAATTGATTGATCCTTCTGGTAAAAGACGCCTTGGCATATTGTCTGAAATCATAACCATAGGCATCATAAATGCCACTGCAAAGAAGCTCTATTTCCAACTTTTCCCTTTTGTACTCGTCCATGATAATAATTATAAGATTGGTAACATATTATTACAACCAGGCAGAATCTGTCGGGCTACAATAAATCCTCGAGAAGAACTCTGTTTTTAATCTGTATAGAATTTTTCGTTTGTTTGATTATTTTTCGGTTGACCAGTTCGGATATGCTTCGCGAAAGGGCCTCGCGGGAACAACCCAGTTTTTTAGATATACCTGTAACAGAGACCGGGCTTTGATTATTTTGATTTCGCTGAGTCAGAAGATAATGGGCAATTTTTTGTTTAACCGTTTTCTGGGATAAGATCTCTATTGTGTTAGTCAGGTCACTTATTTTACTGTATATCTCTTTGAAAAATGAGATAAGAGTCTCGTCCTCTTTTAAAAACTCAAGGAGGTGATTCAGTTTGAGTTCGATAACTGTGGTCTCTTCGGAAGCGATCAGCCAGCCTGGATAATTCTCTGAAGAGAATACAAGCATTTCCGCAAAAATCTCCCCTTCTTTGAATTCATTTATGTATATCTCTTTTCCCGACGTTAGAATCCTCGACAATCTCAGTGTCCCGCTTTTTACAAATCCGATGGCTCTGCATTTCTCCAGAGGGGAGTGCAGGACCCCTCCTTTGGATAATTTTATAGTTTTACCTTTTTCAAAGAGAACTTCCGGTTGAAAAACATTTTGTTTCATCCCCCCATCATATCATAATCGCTGCAGATTAACGATCATAGTTACAGATGTCAGTGGGGCAGGCATCGCTGCACTGGAAGCACAGAAGGCATTCGTTGGGTTGATTGCGTCTCTTATTATTTTCCAGAGTGCCGATTGACTGAGAGGGACAGACTTTCTGACATTTTCCACAGGAGATGCATAACTCCTCATCAATTCTAAGTGATCGTCCGGCTCTCCTGGAAGTGAACGAGAGTATTGTGCCGAAGGGGCAGAGATTGCGGTGCCAGAACTCCTCTTTGAAAAACAATGTGACAAGAACTGAAAACATAATAACATAGAGAAGCATATTTATATGAAGTCCCTTCACTTTAATAAAAACCAGGGAAGCGATAAAGAGCAGGAGAAAAAGCAAGCGGACTATTTTATTTGCTAAAAATTTCGGGGGATTGATCCGCTTGATTTTAAGTTTTTTATACACCACATCGATCACTCGGAAAAGTGTATTCATGGGACAGATCCATCCGCAGAAAAAACGACCGGCAAAAAGAGAAACCGCAATTCCCGCCAGAAACAGGATAAAGAAAAGCTGCAGCTTATCGTTTTTTGTTAAAAGAACAACCAGAATCAGTGCTGCTGTTTCAACAATGATCCTGGCTCTAGATATTTTGTTTCCCGGTTTACTCATGGTTTACCCCATTCTGATCAATATGGATAAACTATATCTTATGGAAGAGAAATGTTCTGTGATAACTATCACAGCGCATTGAAATGATTTTATTTGAGAGTCAGAATCTCACATCCTTCTTTGGTCACGACGATTGTATGTTCGAAGTGGCACGAGGCTTTTTTATCTTCTGTTTCCACTGTCCATTGGTCACCGAGTACTTTGACATAATCGCTACCCAGGTTGATCATGGGTTCGACGGTTATCACCATGTTTTCCTTCAGACGCTGTCTGTATCTCGTTGAATAGTAGTTGAGTACCGTTGGTTCTTCGTGGATTTCATAACCCACTCCGTGACCACAGTAATCCCGGACAATCCCGTAACCGAAGGGTTTGATATAATCTTCAACAGCTTTGCCAATTTCGTTGACCCGCACACCGGCGCGTACTGCATCAATTCCAAGGTAGAGGGATTTTTCAGTTCTCTCCATCAATAACTGATGCTTCTTGTCTAATTTCCCTACGGGAAAAGTTCGAGCCGAGTCGGTCATCAATCCTTTCAAGCTTATGGTACAGTCCAGACTTGCCAGATCTCCCTCTTTCAGTGTTCTCCTGGAGGGGATGCCGTGGATAACCTGTTCGTTGATTGAAACGCAAAGCGTGGAGGGAAAACCTTTATATCCCTTTTGTTCAGGAACGGCACCGTTTTTTCTAATGAAATTCTCTGCCAGTTTATCCAGTTCCAGGGCGGATATTCCCGGTTGAACATAAGGGGCCAGATAATCGTACATCTCTGCGAGAAGAGTTCCACATTCCCGCATAATTTTTATTTCTTCATCTGATTTTATAAATATCATATATTAATCCAGCGATCCGAACACTTTTTTCAACAGTGCAGAGACCCTTTTAACGGGATCTTTTCGTATAGCTTTTTCCTCTTCAGCCACTTTGATAAATATTCCATCGAGAGCTTTTTCAGTGAGGTATACCGACAGATCTATGTGAACTTCTTTCATTCCAGCGAGTTTTCCCGCTATAGAACCGGCAACTGTGTTATACAATTCGCTCAGTGTATCCCAGGTTTCCTCAGCCGAGATACCGCCGGCAAGGTCCTGACTCAACGCATAATCCAGTTCGGGTTCATATAACTCTTTCAGTGGAGCATAGGATTTGGACCTGAAGTATTCTGTGGCCGCATCGTCTTCTCCTCTGAGTATTTCAAAGGCTTCCAAAATGGTCATCTCGCTGATAGCTGATGTGAATATGGAAAGGGATTCAGAAGCGGCTTCTTCTGCAGACCGGTTGATTCTGATAATCAAATCTTCGAGCAATTTTCTGCCGCCGGGAATTTTTGCTATATTTTCAACGATTCTATCTGCCTCAGGTGGTAAAACCAGACGTATAAGGGGATCTCCGTAATAACCATCCCTATTGCTCAAAACCATGACAGCGGCTTCGGCTCCTTTATTCAGAGCTTCTTTCAAACCAGCGGCAACATCAGACTCAGTCAGTGGTTTTTCTGAAATTAAAAAACTCTCTAAAGTTGATACACAACTGCTCAAAGTTACCATTAACACCAGAGATGTAATAATCATTTTTTTCATTTGTAAATCCTTACCAGAGGATTATATCAGGAAGGGAAAAACTGTACCATCGTTTAACATGGTACAGCTTCAATAACCGGTTCTATTTCTGCAGCAACTCGGGATAGCGTGATTCGAGATCTTTGATCTTGGGCATGTCCCAGTAAACGATATAGGGCTGATTGGGATTTCTTCGTAAATAATCCTGATGATAGTTTTCCGCCGGATAAAAGGCGTCTAATTCCTCCAGCTGGGTCACAATAGGCTGTTGGTAGACATTCTGTTTTTCCAGCTCTTTTATGTATATTTCAGTTTTCATTTTCTGCTCATCATTTGCATAGAATATTGCCGATCTGTATTCGGTACCCACATCGGGACCCTGATAGTTTAACTGAGTAGGATCATGGGCAACATGAAAGAAGACTTCAAGCAGCTTCTCGTAGGAGATCATCTGAGGATCATAGTCAATCTGAACTGCTTCGGCATGACCGGTTTGACCTGATCCCACCATATTGTAATGGGCCATATCCGCAGGACCACCGGAATAACCGGAAACAACATTTTCCACACCTTCAAGTAGTTCAAAAACACCTTCTATTCCCCAGAAACATCCTCCGGCAAATATAGCAGTCTCAGATCCGTTCATAGACATTTCCATTTTTTCAACCGGTTCCATCGCTTCCGGTTCGGAATTTCCCACAGCAGTCAATGCTGTTGTAATACCGGCAATCATCAATAGGGTAATTATTATATTTTTCATTTTTCAATCCTTAGCTTTTTAGTTCTTGAATAGAGAGATATACTGCTCGTAACCCTCTTCCTCCAGATCGTCCACGGATACAAATCTGAGCGATGCTGAGTTTATGCAGTATCTCAATCCCGTTGGCTGAGGTCCGTCGTTAAACACATGTCCCAAATGGGAGTCCGCATACAAACTTCTCACTTCTACCCGGATCATTCCAAAAGCGTCATCGGTCAAATTCATAACATTTCCTTCTTCAAGAGGTTGTGTGAAACTGGGCCATCCTGTGCCGGACTTGTATTTGTCGGTTGAACTGAATAGAGGTTCTCCCGAAACAATATCTACATAAATACCCACACCCTTATGGTCCCAATACTCATTGCTGAATGCTCTTTCCGTTCCATCATTTTGAGTCACCTGAAGCTGGAGGTCTGTCAAGGTCCTTGATAACTCATCATAAGAAGGCTTTTCATATCTTCCGGTTTCTGCTCCCGGAGGGGGTACTGCCATAGGAGCGTCCATTGTCATTTCCATAGATCCTTCCATTTTGGGTGGCTCCATCTCTTTATCCATTTCCTTCGATTCAGATTGTCCTGTGGCATAGGCCGTAACAATTAATCCCGCCAGTATTAACCCTGTTAATGTAAGTTTTACTATTTTTTTCATATCAATATCCTTATCTTTGAGACTAACAACTGGATCCGATGCTTCGCATCACCAGTTTTATCTCTACCCAAATGTGAATGCGAATAATCGCATCTTGCCATTAATTTTTAATTTCACTGTGTGCCTTCCCGCTTTTTTCAGTTTAACCAGTTCATATAAACGGCTCCCATCAGGTCGAAGAACACCGTTTTGTACATCCCCTGTATCTGCTGATACAAATCCATCAACTTCTATTTCGACGGTCCCGTTTTCATCTTCCGGATCGATGACCAGGAACACATTTTTTGCATGGAACTCCAACTCCAGAATCCCGTTTTCACTATTCACAACATACTGATCAGTAAAAGCCCAGTCTCCTTCTAGTGACCATTCACCGTTTTCCAAACCTTCGGAAAGCTGGTATTGAGCGTATTCATTTCTAAGGATTTCTCTGTTGGAAAGAAAACCTTCGGTTCTTCCGTAGCCGAGATAGGTCTCCGGGGTTCGGCTTTCGCGTTTTGCCTCATCAGTCGTCTCAGCCATCTCTCCCGCAGACATTCCCGCTTCCTTCAGCAATTTTCTTATGACCTTTTCAGAATCGTCGTAATCACCTTCACCAAAATGGAAATATCGGATTCTCCCCTGCGCATCTATAAAATACTTTGCAGGCCAATATCTGTTGTTGTAGGCACGCCACTGTGTAAATTGATTATCCTGCACAACCGGCCATTCCACACCCAGTTCAGCCATAGCTTTCCGCAGATTTTCAGGATCCCGTTCAAATGCGAATTCAGGGGAATGGACACCTATTATCACCAGCCCATCATCTTCATATGTTTCAAACCACGACTTGAGATAGGGAATGGTTCTGACACAGTTTATGCAGCTGTAAGTCCAGAAATCTATAATGACAACCTTTCCCTTAAGGTCTTCCATACTCAAAGGATCACTATTTAACCACATACCATCTGTAAGTATCTCCGGGGCCATTCCATAGTCACCCAGATTCCCGTTTTTGGGTTCTTTATCAAAAGAGCCTGATTCATCGGAATCATTTCTAGATTCAATGGCATTTTGCACGAGATCGGAGTTCTCAAAGAAAGTAAGTCCCTCACCGTAATTGGGGAATAAATCGAGTACAGCTGTCTGGAATTGTCTGTCCAGACCGAAACCGATGGACAATCCCGCCAATATCATTATTATTCCGAATCCTCTCTGTATTTTGGCAGAGTTTTTTAAAAGGGCAGGGAACTTATTTATCAGTCCTCTACCACCGGCCATTATCGCCAGCATTGGTATGGATGTTCCCAGAGAATAGGAGAGAATTATGAGTACCGAACCACCATCGACAGCCTGTGTTATCGCCAGACTGATGACTGAAGCCATAATTGGTCCAACGCAGGGAGTCCAGATGAGTCCCAGACTCAAACCAACGACTAACCCGCCTTTAAATCCCTCAGAGCTTTTTGAAACTTTTTGTTTTTTATTGATTCTCGCCGTAAGTTTTTCAAAAACCATGGCGAATTGAGGTACAAATAATATTATCCCGAATGACACGATCAGAAAAACTGATGCGAATCGGAGGGCATTGGGGGGAATATTCAATAACTGAACAATAGAAGAAAGAGTCAGTGTGAAGATACTGAAACTTAGAATAAAACCAAAAATTACACCATAAGGTCGCTTTTTCCCACCGACACTACCTGAGAGCACTATGGGAAGTATGGGCAGTATACAAGGTGATAAGATTGTCACAATTCCCGATAGGAACGCGAATGCAATTAAAATAAACATTTGTAGCCTCCGTATAAGAAGTTACAGGGAAATTGTAACAAAACTATCACATAAAATATAAAAAATCATAAACTTCGTATTATATTGATTATATGATAGGTGAACGAAAAGGGCGTGTCGATGGATTTGAAAAGGTAACAGGTCGGGCCATATATGGAAATGATATCACTATACCGGACATGCTCCACGGGGTATGCCGCTATTCGGATATACCGGCAGGCAAGATCCTCTCTATCGATGTTTCAATAGCATCTGAAATGAATGGAGTAAAAGCCATTGCTCTATATGATGATGTGCCGGGAGATAAGTACATTGGACCGGTACGGGCGGATTTCGCTCCCATTGCGGGAAAAGAGGTTCATTTTATCGGGGATGTCGTCGCTGTAGTGGCTGCCGAGACCCGGAATCAGGCAATCGCCGCCGCCGGAGCAATCAGAATTGAATACGAATCTTTTGAACCTGTGACGGATATTGAGGAGGCTGTCAAAGAATTATCGCGGCTTGTCCACAAAGAATATGAATCCAATATTGTCAATGAATACCCCCTCATTAAAGGCGATGTCGCAAAGGGATTTGCGCAATCAGATCATATACTCGAACGGCGGTATACGACCCCCTTCCAGGAACATGCTTATATGGAACCGGAATCTATAACCGCAGTCCCGGACATGAGGGGCTCGGGCGTGGAAATACTGGGTTCCATACAAAATCCTCATAAAGTCAGACGTTTTGTCTCTCAATTTCTGAAAATGGATATGAGTCGTATAAACGTGCATAAATCTGTTATGGGGGGCTCTTTTGGCGGTAAAGACGATATCGCAGATCATATCGCCTGCCGTGCGGCATTATTGTGCCGGATGACCGGCAGACCGGTGCAATTCACCTATTCCAGAGAGAATTCAATCATCGAGAGTTCAAAAAGACATCCCTTCATTATGAATTACAAAGCGGGATTTTCCAAAGCTGGTAAAATCAAAGCCATGGAAATCGATATAATTGCCGACAGCGGAGCCTATTCCTTTCAGACATTTTTCGTAACCTGGAGAGCACTGGTCCAGGCGACGGGTCCCTACGAAATAGAAAATGTGAAAACGAGAATTCGTGGAGTCTATACGAATAACTGTTACACATCGGCATTGAGAGGATTCGGTTCTCCCCAGATTACCTTTGCCCATGAATCTCTCATTGACGAAATCGCTTCTTTCTGCGATCTATCTCCTTTAGATATCCGGTTGGATAATGCTCTCAGACAGAACAGCCGTTCAGCCACATCCCAGCATTTTAAAGATCACAAAGTATCGCTCATACAGGCATTGGATGAAACTGCTGAGAAGTCCCGATTTATAGAGAAACGAAAAGAATTTTCCCGTCGGAATAGTGATGGTGGACGATACCGCTATGGAATAGGCATAGCCGACAGTCTCAGGGGCTGTTCACTCGGATCGGAAGGAGTGGACATATCTAGTGCTGTTTTAACTGTCAATCCCGATGGAAGTGTGAATCTTTTAAGTGGTGTTTGTGAAAACGGTTCGGGGCTGCAGACC
The DNA here is from genome assembly GCA_016744925.1 of Spirochaetaceae bacterium. Classification (GTDB taxonomy): domain Bacteria; phylum Spirochaetota; class Spirochaetia; order DSM-2461; family DSM-2461; genus Spirochaeta_F. The sequence continues at coordinate 17,657 of JADGDJ010000013.1, read as the reverse complement.
GCATTTTCAATAATTGCCTGTGAGGTTCTGGGAATTCCTCTGGAAAAAGTTTATATGATGGACAGTCCGACGTCCTGTACTCCCGACGGGGGACCGACAGTGGCATCCCGATCGACTCTGACCGGAGGATCCGCCGTCAAGGACGCCGCGGAAATACTCAAAGACAGGATCTTTCAAGTGATAAAAAAGGATCTTGAAGTCAATCGGTCTGATGAAACAAGCTGGGACGAGGGGATCATCAGGTCTCTTAAAGATTGTAACCGGTTCATAAGTTTTTACTCGGCAGTGGAGAAAGCTGTAGCTGCCGGTGTCAACCTGTCCGCCATTGGATATTTTCAGGGTCCCGATGTCGATTTCGATGATGAAACCGGTCAGGGCGATGCCTATTTCACTTATGTCTACGGCTGCCAGGTCGCTGAGATCCGGGTCGATACCTATACGGGGAAGATGGAGGTCCTCCGCGTGACTGCAGCTCATGATGTGGGCAGAGCCATACACAAGGTTGGTGTGGAGGGGCAGATTTATGGAGGTGTCGTTCAGGGGATGGGATATGCTATTCTCGAAGACTTCAATATGCAGGGTGGAATGGTCAAAAGCGAGAATTTTGATGCTTATCTTCTGCCGACTATAAAGGACATAGGAGACATAGATCCTATTATTATCGAGAATCCCGATAAATACGGACCTTTCGGTGCCAAGAGTGTCGGCGAACCGACTAATGAAATAATTGCCGGGGCTCTGGCAAACGCACTCTTTTTCGCAACAGGAAATCGGCCCTACAACCTCCCGTTAACCATGGAGCAGGTCTATCTGGGCTACAATCTTAAAAAACCGGCCCGCCAGAGTGAGCAGGCTCATAAGGATTCTGGGAAAAAACAAATTCCCTCACTCAGTTCAATCACATTGCTCAATCCGGACAATTTAAAGGAAGCTCTCGTTATGGTCTCAACTCCTTCTGCCACTCCTCTGGCCGGAGGAACCGATCTCTTGGTTCAATCGAGATTGACCAGGGAACATCAGACATTTGTCGATATTTCTTCGCTCAGTGAACTCTCAGGTATAAGTGATACAGATAATGAATTGATCATAGGATCAGCTGTGAATTTCAATACTCTTCACAATCACGCGATTGTGAAAACCCTCTTTCCAATATTGGCTGAAGCCGCGATTCTCACAGGCTCAAATCAGATTAGAAATAGAGCTACTATTGGCGGAAATCTTGCCAACGCAGCGCCCTGCGGAGATTCTATACCCCCTTTGCTTATTTACGGGGCAGTGCTCAGGATTGTTTCGGAAAATTCCGATAGGAAAATTCCCCTGGGAGATTTCATCACAGGGGGATATAAAACCTCTCTGGAAGAAGATGAACTTATACATTCTGTTATCCTGCCTAAACCCGATGGAAAATGGTTTTGGACCTATGAAAAACTCGGCAGGAGAAATACTCTCAATATAACCAGAGTCAGTCTCAGCATGATTTTCAAGATGGATGAGCATCTCCGTGTGGAGGAGTGCCGCATCGTCGATGGAGCTTTGTTCTCCTACCCGACCAGACTGAAGGAAATCGAGAAGATTTTTACGGGAGAGGAACTGAAGGGAAACACTGTGTTGGAAGCCGAAATGTTTCTGTCACAGAAAATTGAAGAGGCCATCGGCACCAGGTGGTCCGGTATATATAAAAAGCCTGTATTTCTCAATATATTCAGAGATAATCTGAAGTCCCTGATCGAGGAGATCAATGATGACCGAAATAACCATAAAGGTGAATAATAAAACACATGAGCTGACCGTCTCCGGCTCTCACAGGCTTCTGGATCTACTCCGGGATGATCTGAACTTAAAGGGAACCAAGGAGGGCTGCGCTGTCGGTGAATGCGGAGCCTGTACTGTGATCCTCGATGGAGAGGCGGTTTGTTCCTGCCTTATTTTAGCCGCTCAGTGTAATGGCAAAGAGGTCGAGACTATCGAGAACCTGGCTGAAAATAATACACTGTCGGCCTTACAACAGGCCTTTATTGACCATGGTGGCAGTCAATGCGGTTACTGCACTCCCGGAGTGCTCATGAGTACCAAGGCTCTGCTCGACAGGAATCCCCATCCCTCGGAAGAGGAAATAAAAACAGCACTGGAGGGCAATATATGCCGCTGTACCGGATACGTTCCCATTCTCGATTCCATCAAATCAGTTCTTCCCCTTAAAAGGGAAGTGTAATCCGGAAAAGGGTACCTGAACCCTCTGTGCTGAAAACTTCAATCTGCCCCTTATGCAGCAGGACGATCTCTTTTGCAATGGCGAGACCCAGGCCGGTTCCGGGTGTTCTTCTGTCACGGCTTTTATCAGCCCTGTAGAACCTCTCGAATATGTGGGGGATATCTTCGGGGGAGATCCCCACTCCCGTATCACTAATGCTGATGTGGACTGATTCTGAATCACAATTAAGAGAGAGCAATACCGATCCGTCTGTCTGAGTATGAGCCAGAGCATTTTCCAGTATATTGGTGAGCACCCGTTCTATCATGGCTATATCGCCTGTGACTGAGGGAAGTATCTCCGGTGGGATCATTGATAAATTAATTTGTTTCTTTTCAGCCAGGGGTTTCAGCTTTAGAAGTACATCTTGTGATAGTTAGGCTATTTGAAAAGATTCCGATGCAGGCTGGATCACTTTCCCCTCCAGTCTGGCCAGTTCAAATAATTCCTCAACAAGATTTTGAAAGCTGGAAACATTTTTCAGGCTAATTTCCAGATATTCCCTTTTTACCTCGTTGGTTAGAGTTTCCTCTTTGAGCAGAATCGTTTCCAAATGTCCTCTGATCGATGTGAGAGGGCTTCTCAGGTCGTGTGAAATATTGGCGATTAAGTCGCTTCTCTGTTGCTCTGCATTGTGAAGCTCATTTATACCCCTGTTGATAGAAATCGCCATATCATTAAAGGTCTCTGCCAGGAGGGATAATTCGTCGCAACCTCCGATTTGTACAGGTCTGTTTTCTTTTTCCGGTTCATAGGCTTTCACAGCGGAACCGAGAATCCTCAATCGCCTTGTGAGAAGGGAGAAGAGTGAGAGCCCCGCTATGAGTGTTGCCAGAAATGCCAGTATAAATGTAATCAGTCCGGTTTTCAGATAATAGCTGCTGCGTATCATCTGGTGTGATTTGTCGTAACTCTGTCCTCTCAATATGATATAGATATATCCCTGCTGATTTCCAATTCTCATAGGGGCAGCAGAGAAAGGCTTTTTCTCATTTTCCGTACGGGGATCATCTCCGTTAATAGCCAGTTTCCCGCCGCTCATGATAAATTCTTTTACCGGTTTAAGGTCTACTTTGTGACGGATTACCTTATCTCCGGGACCTGTGAAATAGGCCAGAACCTCACCATTTCTGTCGAGCAGATATATCTCTACCATGGGGTTGAGAACCATCATATAGTTAATGGTTTCTTTTATTTGTTCCTCGTTGATCCCCTCTTTGACCATGGGCTGCAGTTCCACAGCCATACTGGAGGCATACTCTCTATTCAAAGTCTGTTCCACTTCATCAAAAAGGTGATCCGCCGCATTAAAAGCAATCACCAGACTTCCTGCACCGAGCATGAGTATGAGAAGTAGAAAAATCAGAGAGAGCTTGCTGTAGAAGGAATGGAAGATGCTGATCATTTTTTAAACTCTTTTTCTTCGGCAAAGCGGTAACCCACGCCCCATACTGTTTTTAGATATTCCGGATTGGCTGCATCTTTTTCAATCTTATTGCGCAGGCGATTGATGTGAGTATTTACCGTGTGTTCATAACCCTGGAACTGATATCCCCAGATGAGATTTAATAAATCGGCTCTGCTGTAGGCACGTCCCTGATTTTGTATAAAAAGCGCCAGAAGGTCAAATTCCTTGACTGTCAATTCAATCTCTCTCTTTTCCAGTTCTACTTTTCTCATATGGAAATCTACTATCAGATTCCCTATGGAGATCCGTTTTTTTTCCTGATCTTCAGAACTTTGATTCTGTGATATATTGGAACGCCTCAGAAGAGCTTTCACCCGGGCTGTCAACTCTCTCACACTGAAGGGTTTCGTCATGTAGTCATCAGCACCGAATTCAAGACCGAGCACTCTGTCTATTTCCTCGGCTTTTGCCGTTACCATTAAAATCGGGGTGAGCGGGTCTTTTTCCCGAATATTCCTACACACAGAAATTCCATCGAGTCCGGGCAGCATGATGTCTAAAATTATTAGATTGAAATTACCGGACAGGGCTTTGTTCAAACCCTCTTTTCCATCTGTAACGTGTTCGGTTACCAAACCGAGATCTTTTATGTTTACGGCTATAACCTGGGCAATTTCAGAATCATCTTCAATTATCAGCACTCTATTTTCTTCCATATTCACCAATATAATACAAATTGAACATTTTCTGAATAAAATCTAAATATAGAAGGTTTAAAATCCGATTATATTATTAATACAACAGTAGATGAGAGCGATTCATGCAATCGGTAAAGTCTGTTGTTTTCACATCACCCCGAGCCTATGTAACGGGGTATTTTTTTGCCCTTTTCTCCTGCCTGACTGAAATAATCACCATGAAATAATAGAAAAATTGCAGTGATAATAAGACTTGTTATTTCATGATTCCTCCCTTAAATCAATTATACTTTATAGAAGGCTAATTTTATGAGGAGGTTATTTCTAATGGCAGTTTTTATCATTTTCGGAATTATATGCTTTATTCTTTTCTATCTGATTATTGTCATATTTTTTCCCATTTTGAATGTAGAACCACAACCTGTAATCAGAGGAAGTCTCCCCGGTGAGATTCCAATCTGCCGGGAAGATGTTTCTTTTTCTGTTAAAGAGAGCCGTATTTCAGCGTGGTTCTATAAAAGCGGAAAGAATGAGCAATCACCCTGTATCGTCATGAATCATGGGTTCTGTGGAACCAAAGATATGAAACTGGAACAATATGCTCTTAAATTTGTCCGGGCGGGATATTCAGTTCTCACATACGATTACAGGTTTTTCGGCGACAGTGAAGGTTTTCCCAGGCAGCTCTATTGCGGTCCCTATCAGGTTGAGGACCTCAAGAGTGCCATCAGTTATTCCCGATCCCGTGAAGATGTTGATGAAAATAGGATCATTTTGTGGGGGACTTCGGCTGGAGCCGTTTACGGGATTAATGTTGCAGCAGAAGATTTTATGATTGCAGGAATAATATCTCAATGTGGTTCCTTTGATCATAAAGAAGATAGTAAAGCCTATATGGAAAGGGAGGGCTTGGGGTTCTTCCTTAAACTCTTTGTTCATGGCCAGCGCGACAAAGGGCGTTCTCGATTCGGTCTATCCCCCCATACATTTCCAGCATACGGTAAACCGGGAACTGTGGCCATGATAACCGCTCCAGGTGCTCTTGACGGGATATCAAAACTTGCTGAATCCTCTGGAACATTTAAGAATGAAACATGTGCGAGACTGTCTCTATTGCCCCACATTAAAGATCCTTTAAAGCTGGCTTGTAAAGTTAAATGCCCCGTTCAGATTTTAGTCTGTTCTGATGATGGTCTCGTCTCTCCAGTCTCCCATGTCCGATTGCTGGAAAATATGGAGGCTCCCGTTGAGGTTAATACATATCCCATTACACACTTTGAAATCTACGAAGGGGAATATTTTGAAAAAGCGATAGCTGATCAACTTCGTTTTCTTGATAGTTTCAACTAATAATATTATATTTAATTAATCGAGGAGATTAGCATGAACAAATATATGTTACTGCATTATGGTTTCGAGCAACCTACAGAGGAAATTATGGAAGCCTGGAATAACTGGTTTAAATCCATTGCGGATATTATGGTCGATATGGGTGGTTTTAACGGTGGCCGGGAAATAACACACAAAGGGACAACAGATCTTCCCTGGGATAGGAATTCCTTAACCGGATATAACATAATCGAGGCTGAAAGTCTTGATGAAGCGGAAAGAATCGCCAAAGGCAATCCTTTTATCGAAAGCATCAGGGTCTATGAACTGAGAACAGAATAATTATTCCGAGGCACCGTGAGTTTTGGCCGTAGCAATCCAATGGGTGGCCAGGTCTGATGGTTCTGCACCTAGTCCGCGACTGAGATGCAGGGCGAGCCCCATCAATAATACTGATGCCTCGCTATAATCATCGAGAGATTCAAGCTTACTGAGTTTTTCTTCAAAAGCCGATTGAAGAGAAGCAAAGTGGCTTTCTGTAAAGGATAGGTAATCGTTGCTGTGGTCAGATAACTCGTGCAGCATAAGCCGGTCAATCCATTGGACTCCGAGCCTTTTTGACAGAGCTTCCGGTTTTTCATCACCCATCTTTCTCCACATGGGAAGTGTTTTTTTATCTCCTGATTCTGACAAGCCACTTTCCAGAAGGAGAGAAAAGGCTCCGTCGGCAATATCCTGCATCAATTCCAGATAGCTATCCTGTACCGCCTCATAATCCTGTGCTCCCTGACCTTCAATGTATTGAGAGACCGTCATCGAGGGGAGTTTAACAACATCGGGACATCCCTCGAGACAGGGGAAATCATTCCCCTGATGGATGTAGTGTTTTTTTTCACCTTGTTTCTGACGACCCAGAGGATATAAGCGACAGACCAGAGGTCTACCGGAATGGACTTTACAGCCAAAACCAGGCTTATACTGACTGCATGAGGCCAGATCTTTCCAGCCGGGATCTCCATCAAAACGCAATTGTATGCCCCCGAAATCGCAATACAAATTACGAAACTCTTTTGGGGTGATTCCCTTTGCCTCTGCCAGTTTTGCCAGTTCCCATGGGTTTAAGCGAACCATTTTCCCATGACAGCAGGTTCCGGTCCGTGTACAGGTGAGAGGTAATTTATCCGTATAAGAGAGTTTTGTGTTTGACGTCATTCGATATATCCTTTGGAACAATTGTCTTCTGATTTTTATAAACTGTTATGCCGGTTCTGTAAAGCTCGCATTCTTCCTTAAGAGCAATAGATCAGTCATATGGGCAAGGTGCCCACTTTTTTCCAAAAACTTCCTTCATAAAAAGGACGTGGAGAAAAGAATGTCTCCCGGGATCCAATAAAATCAGCGGTAATAATCCTATAAATGTATTCTTTTTTTGATTTGTCAAAAAAAAACAATTAAAAGCGACAAGTAAATTGTCAAACATGGCACTATTTATATCTTTGTAAAACCGAGGACTCCGTTTCCCATTAACTAACCAGTGTCCTTTCATAACGATATCAAGTTTTAGAACTGGTGTGGTTAATTCATTTACAATAAATATCCATTCCTCATGAAATTCAGATCCAATCAAATCCTCTAGTAGATCTGTGATGGATGCTTCTAGACTATCCAGAATACGTGCTAACTTCTTAACTTGCTCTCGCTGAACCCCTTTTTTGCTTCCATTGATGAATAACTTTTCAAGACCTTTCTGTTTAAAGGATTTTATGAGTTTGTATCTCGTATCCGGAAGTACAGGGATGTACTTCCTTTTTTATATTATTTCAGAGTGATAGGAATAAAGATTTGAATTATATCTTTTCCATTTTCATCTTCTGTATAGTATTCAAAATCAAATGTGTCATTTTGAATATATTTCCTATTTGGAAACCATGTCCCATGAATATATTCATAAGTTTCTCCTAATTTTGCGGCATTTTTATTATGGGTAAAAATAGCATATTGATGCTCAGGAACTATTTTTGCTACTGCAGTTATAGGGATTTCAGAAAAATTTGAGACTTCAACAGAAGGCATATAATGAAATAATCCTTTAGTTAAATAATCTGAATTATGAAAACAAAACCCGAAACAACTATCTCCAATTCTTGTCGTAATTGAACTGATTTCAGAAAAATGTTCTTTCCAGAATACAGGGATTTCATCTGACTTATTTGCTCCATAATATACAACTCCCACCAATTTTATTTCTTTTTTTGTAACGATTTCCGGTTCCATACTAACTCCTTCATGGATGTGATTTAATTTTTGGATAGATAGAGGAGGTTTTGCATAACGTATTAAATGGTTTTCATTCAACTTAATTTCTTTGGGACTAAAACCAAATAAATTTGTAAAAGCCCTGGAAAAGGCTTCTGGTGATTGATAACCGGTATCTAACGCAACATCAATTATTCGATCGTTCGATCTTGATAATCTAAGTGCAGCTTGGTATAACTTCCTTTTCCTTATGTATATTCCCGGAGACTCTCCAACAATAAGATGAAAAAGTCTGTGGAAATGGTACTCGGAAAGTGATGATTCAGATGCAATCATCTTTAAGTCGATTTTTCTGGTTAGATTATTTTCTATAAAGTTGACTGCTTTGTATATACGTTGAATATTACCCACTTCTGTTCTCCATGAATATCAGAATAATGAATCTGTCACTTATTTTCATGATAGTTCTTGCTGACTTACATTTCGAGCCAAGGATGTCGAGAACAAATAAAATCTAAATATCTCAAGGATAATATTCTGGATATTAGGGCGCAATGAAATGAAGTCAGGGAAAACTTGTTAAGTTATGAATTCGACAAATTCGTTCCAATTTTCTAAAATTTCATAGATGTCGTTTTAAAACAGTTTTAGAAAAAATATTTTTAAATTAGAAATAAAGAACTCTCTATTTTTGTAACAGTTTAAAATCCATAAAACATACAGTAAATGGTAGATGTTTGAATTTTTTAGTGCCAACAATTTCAAATCCCAGAGCCAAATACCACTTTTTTAATATTTCATTTTCATCAATTAGCCCAATAGAAATCTTCTGCCCCTTCAATTTTTTTACTGTATCAATTATGTGTTCCACTAAGATCTTTCCATATCCCTTATGTCTAAACTCAGGCAGAACTGACAGGTTTTCTAAAAAAAATCCATTTTCACTGTTAGCAGGTTTTTCGAGAATAACACAACCATATATATCTGTACCATTTTCAAGGCAGTACAAAGATTTATTTTCTTTATTTGTCAGGAGTTTTTCTTTTGTTAAAAATGATGTATGTCCTGGAGCATTTTCTCTGGTTAAACCAAAATTCTTCGCAACAGTTTCATTGGATAATCGTATTATGTCTAAAATATTTTCTACTTTATTCCGATTGAGAAAATCTACTTGCGTTATCATAAACCCTCTTTCTATCTGTTGGTATCATTATACCACCAATTGAATTATAGAAACTTTATCATTTGTTGAATCTTTTATATGGTATAGCAAAGTATCGTATTTCTCTTCTAAGACATCGAATAGGGATGAACCATAAATCTTACCATTATTGACAGGGTAAATACTTAAAATGTCATCTCTGTAAATATCAAAGACACGTTCTTTCTTCTCTAATTTATTCCGATACAGAACATATTCTGATTCATTCATTTCGCAGTATTTTTTGAAAGTTCCGTAGGAGCTCTCCCAATTTAGTATACTCTTTATACCAGTGACTGAGCATCTTTCTTGACGGATAACCAAGTTCACGAATGGTATTTGCATTACAGCAGTCATATTTAATGTAGAGCATTACGGCCCTAAGTCGATCTTCATAGGAATACATGAACAAAATCCTTTATTGTATAGGTTTTTGTCCGCACCCCCCCTATGAGGAATTTAGCTTACCATTTCCATATATGACGTAGGCTGAGGAACGACGCCAATGGGGCAAAGCCCGAAGCACAGAGGAGTACATATTTCTTGTTATGCGACGTACTTGGTATTATTACGCTCCTAGTAAAGGTCTTTTTTTTAATTTATGATAACGAAGTGCCAAAGAAATGCAATGATGTAGAATCTGTTCAGGTATTTTCTCAGAGAGGTTCAATACAATTGCACGGTTTCCTTCAAATTTAAGCACAGAACCATATAGCTCTCTGAAAGTTTCTATTAAATTAGTATTACAATTAAAAAAAATATAAAACTTGTCGGGAGTATTTGCCTGCCAGTCCATTCGTATTGGACTACCACCTTGAGCCTTAAAACTTGGTTCTCCCCACTTCAGACTTTCTTCTATTTTATGAATACCCTCTTGTATGGCAGTTTCATATATAATTGATTTGATTTTAATTGCAAGTAATTTGGAATCTTCGGGATATGATTCGATTTTCCGTTTCACATTTTCATCTTCCATTCATTCCTCCAATTTCAATTTTAACATCGTTGCTTCATAATCTCAGAAATGTTTCAAAAACAAACTTAGTCTACTTTTTTGAAGTATAACCTCAAAAGCAATAATTCTCACAGAGAAAAATATGGCGAAGCCCAAGCCGAAGGTGCAGCGTATATTTACTGTTATAGGACGTTTATAGCGCTTTGTTGCAAGCTTTTCCAAATACAAGGATGTATTTGGAAATATTGATATCAATACACCTAGTAATCTACGAATATTATTGAATTCGAAAATATACTATAAATGATGTATCGTCTGATTGATTAAGTATTGATAGAATATATAAAGAATAATACCCAAAGTCCCAGTTATATAAGTTTTGGGATCTGATAAAACATCTTGTAATGTTTTACGCTTAAAAAAGACCATTCTAAATTGAGCAGCTGCAATAGAGAATAATGCAACAGCCAAGGCTAAAATAAAAGTTCTGAAATAATTATCCATAAGAGTTTTTTAAATCCTTTTTTTATTGCCACGCCATGGATGGAGTTTTGGTATGGAGCTACTAAACTACTTAAAGATTTGGGTTTTTATGATCTTGCCCGTTTCGTCGTAAGTCTTCCAAGTGCCCTTCTTTTTGCCGTTTTCAAAGAGACCTTCGTCCCAGATCTGGCCGTTGGTATGATATCGCTTCCATTCACCGTGCTTCTTCTCTTCATCATCGAAGCCGCCCGTTCCCCTAGGTCTGCCACTTTTGTAGAACCATTCCCACCGACCAACAATCTTCCCATTCTTATAGTTACCGGATGATTGCAACTGGCCATTATTGAGAAAGTATTTCCAGTTTCCCGATTTTTTTCCGTTGTCGAATTCACCTTGACAAGAGACAAGGCCATTCTTGAAAAACACCTTAAAGGACCCATTCTTTGAATTGCCGTTTTCATCGATTCCTGGGATATCTTTCATTGAGCAACACTCCTGCTTGAACCATCTATTAAAAGAATATCACGGTTATTTTTAATAGCTCAAATATTTTTCTTTATCCATTCCTCGTCAACGACATCGAATAATGCAGATTCATAATTGTTTATATGTGCCCAATATCGGTCTCCAATAGACCAATGCCACCATTCTGGTTCATAATTTATGAAGCCCACTTTTGATAAAGCATTACTCAAAATCTTTCTATTATTCTTTGCTTCGATTGAAATATACTCAGAATTAAAATAAGTAGCATTTTCAGTTTCTTGTGGAGTTGCATTAAATTCAGTACCTAGATCTAATTCAGAATTTGCAATTGTAATCAGTGTAATATCAATAGCAGCTCCCGTTGGGTGTGGTGCAAATTCTGGAGGAGCAACATATTTACATGTTTCATCATAGATCTGAGAATCAGTCATGTCTGTCAATATCTGCTTATAATGATTTAGTACTGATTCAAAGGATTTACTTTGTTGTTTGAGGGGTCTGTATGCCTCTTTTACATAGAAATTAATACCTGTTGGTAGATCTGAAACAGCTTCTAGGAGTTTTAAGGCAATAGTCTTTCTTGCATAGCAGAAAAACTCACTTTTACTTGCAATTTGTGACATGGAAGTATCAACTATAATGCGTTTATTCATTCCATGTAAATTGCAAAATTGTTCTTGTTCATCCCGGATTGGAAGCTTAATTACGTCAGTATCATTTATAAGAATCATGTAAACTCCAAAATTACGAGCCCAAGGACGGGCGAGTTATTATATACCGACAAGTCGGATTTGGCACTTAACATTCTGCAAATATAGCGAAGCCCAAGACGAAGCGTATATTTGCTGTTATATCTAGTTTTGGACTGAATTTGTTGTAAGCATCCCAAAGAACATGGACGTTCTTTGGGATTGATTCATTTACTAATTATATGATTATGAATCTGACAGATGCTACCGTATACGCTATCTTTAATCATGAAATATAAAGAACTTACAAATCCAAAGAATGTGAAATTCAGTGATTTGCTCAAGATTTGTACAGACCTTTTGGTGAACCAAGAATTCGCGGTAGCCATCACATCTTCAAGACATCATGGAAGGGTGATCCGAGAATCAATATCCAAAAGGATGGTAAAAATGCAAAACCATATCAAGTTAAAATGGTTTTGAAAGCCATTGATAGATTAGAGGCTATAAATGAAAAATAAAGAATTGATTGATAAATACACTTATAGAGTTGAGTGGTCAGAAGAGGATAATACTCATATAGCAAAATGTCTGGAGTTTCCATCGCTGATGGCTCATGGTGCTACATCAGTTGAGGCATTAAATGAGATCGAAGTTGTTGTAACTGAAACTATTGAATGGATGAATAATGATGGAGAAGAGATTCCAGAGCCATTTGGATTGAAAAAATATAAAGGGAATCTAACATTGCGAGTTCCTCCTGAACTACACAAGAATCTAGCTATAAAATCTGCAGAAGAAGGGATTTCAATAAATAAGTACATTCTTTCTAGAATATCTGCTGCTATATAAATTATTAAATCACCCACGGACGGGCGATTTAATAATCATAGAAAACGACTTAAGTCCAAAATTAGTTATAACGTTCCAGAAATATACGAAGTTGCCGAAGGCAATTTGTGTGGAGCCGAAGGCGCAACCGTATATTTGCTGTTATTAGTCGTTTGGGTGGTTTGAAGTTACCCTTCTTTTAAACCATGTACTGAATCAGAGACAGAGGGAAAGGGGATAACCTTCAATTCTTTTTGCTCAGATGTCCAAAGATCAAGTTTCGACTGCATATTCAACCAGCTTTCTGGAGAAGTATTAGTTGCTTTCGCTATTCGTATTGCCATATCAGGACTTAATGAGGCTTTTTCATTTATCAGTTCTGAAAGAGTTTTTCTGGATATACCCAAATCTGTAGCAGCTGCTGTTACAGTAAGCCCAAGAGGCGCTAATACATCTTCTTTTAAAACATTTCCTGGATGAACAGGCTTACGTTTTTCACTCATATCAATCTCCTAATGATAATCCCTATAATCAACTATATATGCGTCACCATCTTCAAAGAAAAAAGTCACTCTCCAGTTTCCATTTACCCAAACTGACCATATTTCATTTTCGTTTCCTGATAGTTGATGCAATTTATATCCCGGTAACGACATGTCTTGAACTGTGATGGATGCATCCAGGCGGTCCAGAATACGAGCTAATTTCTTAGCATGGTCTGGTTGAATCCCTTTTTTGCTATCAGAGATGAAGAACTTTTCAAGACCTTTGTGTTTAAAGGATTTTATCATATGGAATATTGTAACTCGTAACGTTGCGGGTGTCAAATTTTAAGAGCTAAAATCCCAAATGACTTATAACGTTTTAGAAATATATGACGTTGGCTGAGGAACGAAGTCAATGTGTCAAAGCCCGAGCAGCGGAGCATATATTTCTTGTTATAACTAGTATTTTTGCATAGGAGTTTATACAAGGATAGGAAAATAAAATAGGGATGTTTTGTTTTCTGCCAAGTGATCAAATTCTTTTCATTGATTTTACATCATAAAAGATGTATGATTTTGTATGAGCAACGACTGGAACCTTATCTACTACGCAGATAAAAACGAGAATGCTGAGGTTTTTGACTTCATCAACTCTCAGAAAGCAAGCAACAAGGCTAAGATTCTCAGCTGGTTGTCCATGCTAGAAGAGAAGGGACCTGTACTCCCTCGACCATATGCTGATCTACTTAAGGATGGTATACATGAGTTGTGGATTAAGCTATCAGGTAACCAGGTAAGGGTACTATACTTTTTCTGTTATAAGGATTTTATCGTTCTTACAAATTGCTTTACGAAAAACAGAAAACAAGTACCGGAGAAAGAGATAAACAAAGCTAAGAAATGTCGTGATAATTTTCTAAAGCGATATTCTGAGGCTAAATTGAGGAAAGAATTCAATGAAAACATTTAAAAAGCATTTGGATGTTAGCTTAAAAGATCCAGAATTTAAAGATATTTATAATGAAGAAAGGAAATTGATTGAACTCTCATTGAGAATCCATGAAGCTAGAGAAAAATCAGGATTATCTCAGATAGAAGTTGCCCAAATGGCACATGTTACACAGCAACAGCTTTCGAAAATTGAAAATGGTAAGAATTGCAATATGATGACATTCCTGAAAGTCTGTAATGCTCTTGGACTTGATTTTAACTTTACACCCAGAGTTGCAAGTTAAACTTCATCAAAATAAATATAAGTGAAGGCATGGATGCCGGAGCGAGAATTTTTATATCTCCTTTTTCCAAGACATGCAAAAATATTAGTTATAACGTTCCAGAAATTTATGATGTTGGATGAGGAACGATGCCAATGTGGCAACGGTCGAGCGTAGCGAGCATATATTTCTTGTTATATATCGTGCCCATCTTCCCGTCTATATTCTACAGAAGTCCATGGATGGGCTTCTGTACTCTTTTAAATATCTTTAACTGCTATTTCTAAATTTACAACAATTTCTAATTCAATTTTATCCCCATTTGATAAAACAAATTCCTTTATTTTATTGTAGAAAGGGTCGATTTCATTTTGGGGAAGTGAATTGGGTGAAAATGTTTGTAATAATTGTACATACATATCAGCTGTATAGATTAAGGTATGAATGATCACATCATGACTAAGAAGCTTAAAGTATTTGCTTTCCTCGATTTCTTGTCGACGTGATTGAATTTTTTCTTTCTGAAGAATCCTTACATCCTTTTTACCTTTGCCATTAGGGTGAAAATTATGGTAAATGTTTTGAATCTGATGGAAGACCTTTTCATTTTTTAATGAATAATTGTTCCAAAAAAGAAATAAAAGACCATCATCGTTTAGTAATTGAAATGTTTTTTTAAATTTTATTGACTGATCTATCCAATGAAAAGCTGTTGCAGAATATATTCCATCAAATTTCACTGAAGATTCAAATTTTTCAAAACTACATTTCTCTACTTGGATATTAGGGTAACTAAATAGTTTCTGTTGAGATAATTCAAAAAGTTTTCCTCCAGGCTCAATTGCAATAATTTGGGGATTCCAATGGGAATTAACTTCCTCGGTTGCAATTCCGTGACCAGCTCCGATTTCCAAGAGTACTGAATCCTGTTTAAACGATTTGAACTTAGATACCCGTGTGTATAATTCATTTGGATACCCAGGTCTCACCTGAGAATAAATATTAGCAACTTTATCAAAAGTATTAATCAATACATTTTCCTTATTCTCTTGAGCCCATGGATGGTCGAAGATTAAAAACCATCTTAAGATGGGCATGATTTATAACGTTCCGCAAATATACGATGTTTTTCGGTCCGAAGGACTGGCGACATTATTGCGTTATAATCCCGGAACTGCTTCAAAAACAAACTTAATCTGCATTGTTGAAGTATAACCTCAAAATCAATAATTTTGACAGAGAAAAATATGGCGAAGCCCAAGCCGAAGGCGCAGCGTATATTTGCTGTTATAGGATGTTTCTAGCTGAATTTGTTCAACCTTCTGTAGAACATGGATGTGCGGAGGAACAGTTTTTAATTGAAAAAGTATACTAGTCTATTGAATTATGGTATATATCAAGGTATATTACAGTAGAGGTGATTATATGCAAACAGCAAAATTATTTATGAATGGTCGAAGCCAAGCAGTTAGATTGCCAAAGGAATTTCAATTTCTTGGTGAGGATGTGATAATTCAAAAGCACGGAGATGCAGTTATTATTTTACCTCATGATAAAGCCTGGGAGACTTTTTTACATGGATTAAACTCCTTTAGTGATGATTTTATGGATACTGGAAGAGATCAAGATATAGATCAGGAAAGAGAAACATTTTAAATGTATATATTAGATACGAATATCTGCATCTTTGTTATTAAAAAGAAGTCCCCGCAATTATTAGATAAAATATCAGGGCACTTAAGTGATGGTGTGTACATTTCTTCATTAACAGTAGCTGAATTAGAATATGGTGTATCTAATAGTCAATATCCTGAAAAGAATAGGATTGCTTTGCTCGAGTTTCTATCTATTTTTAATATTTTAGATTTTAAGGAAACAGATGCCGTACCATATGGAATGATAAAAACCAATCTTAGAAGAAACGGGAATATTATCGGTCCAATTGACATGTTACTAGCAGCTCAAGGAATCTCGAATAATATGATTATGGTTACAAATAACATTAAAGAGTTTGAACGAGTAGAAGGTTTAAAAATAGAAGACTGGTCTTAAAAAATGAGCCCAGGGAGGGGCGAGAAATACAACCTTTCTCCGGTTTTTCCTATAACGTTCTGAGTTTACAAGAAGTTACCGTCGGGAGCTTACGACCAAAGGCAATTTGGGTGAAGCCGAAGGCGTAACCTTGTCAACTCTGTTATGTTTAGTGTCCATTTTATTCTCGAAATAACTTATGAAATTGTCACGGATGGCAATTTCATGCAGAATTTAGATTTTTCATTAAGAAACAGGATTTAATTTATGTCTATATGGATTTCTATTCAAAAAGATCCCAATAATAATAAATAACGCAATTAATATATAATATGGCCATTCAATATAAGGAGATATTTCTTTCAGTAAATAGATGTTAAAAAAACCAGTAATGCCATTTGCAACCATATGAAACCAATAGCCACTTATTAATGTGCTTTTCGTTTTTTGATAAAGGAATGTCATATACAGTGATAAGCTTATGCATCCTAAAGTAAAAGATATATAATCCTGTCCATATTGTGGTAATCCTTTTATAAAAAATAACGGTATATGCCACAATGCCCATACTGTACCTACAAGAAATGAAGAAATGATAGGAGAGTATTTCTTCAATAATTCTGGAAGAAGTAATCCTCTCCAACCGATTTCCTCCTGACCCCCACCAATGATCATTAGAAATACCATGGGTATTATCATGTACAGTTTTTTTATTCCAGAATAATTGAATTCAAATGATCCTACCAAAATTTGACCTGTAGCATCAAATGCCTGTGAGATTATCACTATTCCTATTGGAAATAAATACCAGATTAATGGTATTTTCCACTTTAATATTTGTTCTTTAAATTTTGTTTTATATTCACTTTCTCCGTGGATTTTTAGTGTAATTAATACTGACAGAAAAGGACCGAATGCTCCTAGAAACAGTAACAACATTTGAAAATTCTCTGGTACAAATTTAGCAATCACAAAAAATGTCCATGAAACTAAATAAGTTATAAGAATGTAATTTGAGACGATCTTTTTATTCATTATCTTTCCTCTTTGTAATACATAAGATGTTTTCTATTTAAGGCCATGGATGGCCGATGATTAAAAAATGCTTAAAATGGACATTAGACCATAACGGTTAGCAAATCTATTGAAGTTTTTCCTGTTCCGAAGGACTGGCGGAATTATTGCCTGAATTTAAATCCGGTGACAGTTTTTAAAATACAACACATTTTAAACAGTATAACCTCATAGCAATAATTGTGACAGAAGGATAAATTTGGCGAAGCCCGGAGCGAAGCGGAGCATATATTTGCTGTTATTAGAAGTTGCCATTGTGGTTAAAC
>JADGDJ010000194.1 GCA_016744925.1 Spirochaetaceae bacterium | reverse complement strand
ATAAATGTGTAGGGAAAACCTTCTCAGGAGTTAATGCGAGGATTTCACCTTGTCTCATACCGGTAAAACATGCGACTAAAGATGCAATATAATAATACTGATGACTTTTCCAGTATGTTTCATAATTCTTTTCATCGAATAGATCCCTTACTTCCATTTCAGTAAGAATCCCTCTTACATTTCTATTGTGTCGTGGAAGTTTTTTTACTCTGTCAAAAACATCATTATTTAAGAATCCATCGGAACGAGCAGAATTGAGGATTATCCGCAATACAGATTTACATTCTCTAACAGATTTAACAGACAAATTCTTGTCATCACTTATTAATAAATGTCGTTGCCAGGCTTCAATTCTTTTTGAATTTAATGTATCAAATTTAAGTTTTCCAAGTAGGGGAATAATATGTTTATTCAATCTTGATTTACAGTCATCTGCGTATGTTTTTTTTAACCCGTTTTCAGCACAATAAGCACACTTACCAAAAGTGAAAAAATTCTTCTGTTCTATATATTGAGAGAGTTTTAATGATGAATCGGGAATGAGTAGATTATTCCTGAATAATTCAAGACAATAGTTTTCAGCTTTGGTTTTACTAGATTGTCCTGTTGATTTTCCATTGGTTCTATTTCCGAAATCATCATAAGTCCTGTAATACCAGACTTTCTTTCCATTACTCATTTGTCGTTGATAGAGTGTGAATTTCTTTTTCTCTCTTCCCATACCTTAAATCCAATTGGCTACATAGTGGCTACACAAGCTATTTATAATTAAAAAAGACTTCTGTAATTCATTGTATAATAACAAATTACAGAAGTCAATAATTATGGAGGTGGCGGGAATCGAACCCGCGTCCTAAAGGGCGTGAAATAAACATCTACAAGTTTAGCTGCTAATACTATTCTCAGTTAGACTTAGGTAAAGCTGCGCACCCGTCTATACCCAGTTTGTTTTAATGTCCTCTTAGTACCACAAACAATACTAGAAGTAAGTCCCTATTGTTACGGATTCAAAGCGCTTAGGAACAGCAGCGCAATGGTCCGTTAGCAGACTATGCTGCTAGTGCAAAAGATTCGTTTTCTTCGTTTGCAATTATGTTTTTTGACAGTTTTAAGAGTTAACGCTCTACTTGCAGTCTACACCCCGACTACCTTCAGTCGAAACCGGGGCACCCCCAGATTCTATTGTTAAAATATATATAAATACATGACAAGTCAATAGTCACATAATTTAATAATCGTTTTTGAAATTCCTTGCGGCATCTCTATTTAAATCGTTCTTTTTAATAGTGTCCCTTTTATCATAATCCTTTTTACCTTTACAGAGACCGACTTCAACTTTTACACGACCGTCTTTAAGATAAAATTTCAAAGGAATTAGTGTAAATCCTTTTTCATTAACTTTCTTTTCAAGCTTATGGATCTCTTTTTTGTGAGCTAGTAGCTTTCTAGTTCTATCGGGATTGTGATTGTTTATATTTCCGAAATTATAAGGAGTTATATGCAGTTTATTTAAAAATAATTCATCTCTTACTATCTCAACAAAACTATCCACAAAAGAAAATTGAGCTTCTTTTAAAGATTTCACTTCTGTACCCTGCAGCACGATGCCGCATTCTAGCGAATCCTCTACAAAGTAGTTAAATCTGGCTTTTCTATTTGTTCCCAACACATTGGATGGTGGTTTTTTCTTTTTCTTTTGTCCCATTTAAATCAATCCTAATATCTCTTATGCAATTACTTCTGAATCTGCATACTATCATTATTTTCCTTCTCTATAAAAGCCATTTGCTGATAGATATACTGAATTGTATCTTCTGTTTTAATCATATTAAAGGGGGAGTTTCATTATACTCAATAATTACACATCAATAGGTGATGAAAAATCTCTTGTCAACGGATCAACGCTTGTGATATTCTCAGAAATCAGGAGCTATCAACAATGTCAGTGAGATTCAAAAGATCCTACAGAGATCGGAAACAGGCCGTTGCCAGAAGAAAAAAGACAATTCTCAAGGTATTCCTTGTTGTATTCTCATTTCAAATTATCTATTCATTATTTTTTTCTACTATTAGAATTGATTCGGTTTCCATGGAACCCAGTTTGTCTTTAGGTAGTGTACATATCTATTCTCCTTTTATTTATGGATTTCATATGGATCTTTTTGATTTCAGATTTCCAGCTGTACGGGCTCCCGAGCGGGGCGACCTGATTGTTTTCACTCCTCCATACATTAAAAAACGTGAAGGGTTTATTCCGGCGCTCGGTTCAATTATCCGATTTTTAAGCTTTGGAAAAATTAATTTGAACACAATCGTTTCAGATAATTGGGATCATGAATTGTTAATAAAGCGTGTCATTGCTGTTCCCGGTGATACTGTAAAATTGGCCCAATTCACTGCTTCTATCAAACCATCAGATTCTGACTATTTCCTCAATGAATTTGAGGTCATAGACTCATCCTATGATGCTGACTCGGGATCTCTTCCCGAAGGGTGGACTGAGTCTCTCCCTTTTTCAGGCAATATGGATCCTTTGACACTCGAAGAGGGACAGTATTTTGTTCTTGGTGATAATAGAGCACACTCCAGTGATTCTACCTATTGGGGGCTTCTCGATAACAATTTAATCGAAGGTAAAATACTTCTAACTTACTGGCCGCTGAACAAGATTAAAGCCTTCAAATGAAAGAGATTCCTCTTTACATTCATATCCCTTTCTGCCGTAACAAGTGTAGTTATTGTGCTTTTTATTCCTGTATAAATCACTCTCAAGACATTGAAGGCAGATTTATTGATGAATTAAAAAAACAGATATCTTCCTATATGACATTAACTGTTTCTGATACTTGTAACACTCTGTATATAGGCGGAGGAACTCCCTCACTTCTCAAAAATGACAACCTCAAAGATCTTCTGAACTTCCTCGAGAGATATATAGGTTCAAATTTGCAGGAGTTTACAATTGAATGCAATCCGGAAGACATCAATAATGAGTTCATCGGGTTGCTAAATGAAAGTTCAGTCAATCGGATTAGTCTGGGAGTCCAAAGCTTTAGCGATCATGTTTTAAAAGCGTCCGGTAGAATTGCCAATTCTAAATCTGTTGATAAGGCAATAAACTGTATACGAGAATCCTGGAAGGGAAGATTCAGTATTGATATAATCTCTGGATTGCCGGGTCAGACTGCGGAAGGTCAGAAAAAGGATATAGAAAAGGCAGTCAATTCTGGAGTAGATCATATTTCCTGCTATTCCCTGATCATTGAAGAGAACACTCCTTTTTCAGATGACCCGAAATTACTTGAGGACAGAGAAGACGAAGATCTCCTATGGGATATCTGCCGGAAAGCTCTTTTGAGAAGAGGATTTGAACATTACGAAATTTCCAATTTCTGCAAAAAGGGCTGTGAAAGTGCTCACAATCTTCAATATTGGAAAATGAACCAATATATCGGTTGTGGACCGGGAGCAGTTTCTATGACCGGGATTGATGGCATACAACGCATCTCAAATCCTCATGATTTGAATGTCTATCTGAAGGGATCTTCAGTGAACTGGTCAGTCCAGGTAGAGGATATCTCTGTGAAAGATTTTATTTTTGAAAATTATATGATGGGACTTCGTACCGCGTCGGGAATTGATCGGAGAGAATTTCATAGGCGTTTTTCCCGTTATCCCGAAGACTTCATTAATATGACGATATTATCTTCTCCTGAAAAAACTTTTAAGCTCACAGATAAGACTCTTTCTCTATCAGAAAATGCCAGATTATTTATGAATTCTATTTTAATGAAAATTTCTGATGAGCTGGAAACGTTAAAAATTGATTTCCCTGTCCATTGGCCATAGGCTTTTGTATTGACAGCGCAATTTTTACTGTGATATTTTAATGACTATATTTATAAGACTATTAACTAAGGAGCATATATGTCAGGCCATAGTAAGTGGGCTACTATTAAGCACAAAAAAGGTGCATTAGATGCCAAAAGAGGTAAACTCTTTACTAAGATTATAAAAGAATTGACAGTTGCCGCCAGAATGGGTGGTGGTGATCCGGAGATGAACCCGAGGCTTAGAACGAGTATTCTCAAAGCGAAAGCAGCGAATATGCCTAAAGACAACATGGAAAAAGCCATTAAAAAAGGTACAGGAGATCTCGAGGGAGTCGATTATATAGAGCTTCAGTATGAAGCTTATGCTCCCGGTGGTGTCGGGCTGATTATCGAAACACTGACAGATAATAAAAATAGAACTGCGGCCAATGTTAAAAGTATCCTGACTAAAGGTGGCGGTCAGCTTGCAGCCCAGGGTGCCGTATCCTATCAGTTCAACAGAAAAGGAATTATTACATATAGTGCTGAATCAGTAGATTTTGATTCACTTTTTGAAGCGGCTCTTGAAGCCGGAGCAGAAGATGTTGCTGATGATAATGGAATTATCGAAGTAACAACGGAACCGGGAGACTTTGCCAATGTTCTAGAAGCTCTTCAAGAGGGTGGATTTGAACAGCTCGGAGCAGAAACTACCATGGTTCCCGATACAACTGTAGAACTCAATGATGAAAAAATCACCAAAGTCCTCAATCTTATAGATAAAATTGAAGATGATGATGATGTTCAGTCAGTCTCTTCTAATTTGAATATTCCCGATAATTTCGATATGGCTTAATGCCCCGATTCATAGGAATTGATCCCGGCCTGGCTAACGCTGGCTGGGGGATTATCGACGTCAACGGTAATCGTTTGACTTATGTTGCCCACGGTTCTATCAAAACGAAAGCGGGCGTCCCCACACCATTGCGTTTAAAAGACATTTATACAGAGATTCTGGACATCATTGAGAAATACAAACCCGATGAAGCTGGAATAGAGACACTCTATTTTGCAAAAAACGTCAAGTCAGCGCTTCCTGTTGCAGAAGCAAAGGGAGTTCTCATTCTTGGGCTTGTTATGTCTGGTCTTAATGTCGGGGAATATACTCCGTTACAAATTAAGCAGGCAGTCGTGGGTAATGGGCGCGCCGATAAAAATCAGGTCCAGCAGATGGTGAAACTTTTGCTGGCTTTGGATAAAATACCCAAACCGGATCATGCAGCCGATGCTCTAGCAGCGGCAATTTGTCATGTCCATATGAGGACGGTTCATGTTTAACAGTATAAAAGGGATTGTCTCAGCAAAAGGGGCCGATTTTATTCGTTTGGAAAATTCAGGAATTGAGTGGGAAATCAAGACAACAGCTGTATCTCTTTCTAAATTTCCCGGAATCAATCAGGAAGCGAAAGCTTATGTTTACCTACACCACAAAGAGGACCAGATGAGTCTTTTCGGCTTTTCTTCCGATGAGGAGAGGTCGCTCTATTTTGATCTTATCTCTGTCAGTGGCGTTGGGCCCAAAGGTGCCCTGAAAATACTCTCAGGAGCTACAGTCAGTCAAATTGTAGAATATCTGGAAAATGGAGATGTTAAGGCTCTGAGTTCATTGCCTGGACTTGGTAAAGCCACTGCTCAAAAAATTATTCTTAAGCTTAAAGGCAAATTAAAACTCGAAACTGAGAAGGAAAATGAAGAGGATATTGGAAATTCTGAAATAATTGACTCCCTCACATCTATGGGATTTGATAGGAAATTAGTTAAAAAAGCAGTTACTCAGATCCTCAAAGGTGATACAGTTAAATCACTCAGTAATGAAAAAAGAGATCAGGAAATTATCAGGCAGGCTATAATTCAGCTCAGCTCATGATAATGTGGAGACTTAATGGACAGTTCAAGTCTTTTATCCGGTGAAATAGTCGGTGATGACGATAAAAAAGAACCGGCAATCAGACCGCAGTTACTGGAGGATTTTCAAGGTCAGGCAAAGCTGAAAGAAAACCTCTCTATTTATATAAAAGCGGCTAAAGAGCGTAACGATCCTCTGGATCATGTTTTTTTAAGTGGTCCTCCGGGACTGGGAAAGACGACTCTTGCAGGAATTATGGCTAATGAGCTCGGAGTCGAAACAAGGGTGACTTCGGCGCCGGCGCTGGATAAACCTAAAGATCTCGCAGGACTCCTCACTACAATAAGTGAAAGAACAGTTTTTTTTATCGATGAAATCCATCGTCTTAAACCGGCAATTGAAGAGATGCTCTATATTGCCATGGAAGATTATGAACTGGATTGGATTATTGGTCAGGGGCCTTCCGCTAGAACGCTTCGAATCCCGGTTCCTCCCTTTACATTGGTCGGTGCTACAACGAAACCGGGGCGTGTTTCCAGCCCACTATACACACGGTTTGGAATTAACGTACGGTTGGATTTTTATTCTCATTCAGAACTGAGAAGCATTGTAGAAAGAAGTGCTGAAATTATGGAAATTCCCATTACTGGTGATGCCGCAGATAAACTTTCACGGTGCAGCAGAGGGACACCTCGTGTGGCAAATCGTATCCTCAGAAGAATGCGTGATTTTGCCCAGATACAGAGTGATGGCAAAATTACCGGTAAAATTGTAGAAAATAGTCTTAAAAGATTGGAAATTGATGATTACGGTCTTGAAAAATTGGACCGGGAAATATTAAAAACAATAATTACGAAATATTCCGGAGGTCCCGTCGGAGCTGAGACACTTGCAATCTCAGTCGGTGAGGGGATTGATTCTCTGGAAGATTTTTATGAACCCTATCTAATTCAGCAGGGTTTTATAAAAAGAACCAGTCGGGGACGTGTTGCTACTGCGTTAGCTTACGAACACCTCGGTTTGGACAGGAGTGAATATGAAAATCAGGGACTTCTCTTTTGATTTACCCGATGAGTTGATAGCTCAATATCCCCCGGAAGTGCGGGGAACTTCCAATCTGCTTGTATTGGACCCTAAAGACAAATCTATTAAACATTGCAATATGCAGGATTTTCCCGATCTTATAGATGAAAATACTCTCGTTGTTTTTAATAATTCGAAGGTAAGAAAAGCCCGCCTTTTTGGATTGTCATCTGAAACCGGAGGGAAAGTTGAATTCTTTCTATTGGAAAAACTCGAAAATAATTGCTGGAAATGTATGGTTTCTAAGGCGAAAAAACAAAAGAAAGGGAAAACATTCGATTTCCCCGGAAATCTTAAAGGGGAAATCCTGAATCAAACAGGAACCAATATAAGAACCGTTCAGTTCAATCGTGATATAGATGATGTTTATCTCGATGAAAATGCACATATTCCGCTTCCGCCTTATATAAGGCGGGACGATGAACTGATGGATTCCACCCGGTATCAGTCGGTTTTTTCTGAAGTGACAGGTTCTGTTGCCGCACCTACGGCCAGTCTTCACTTCACGGAAGATCTGATCGAAAAAATCAATAAGAGGGGTGCGGAAATCGCCTATGTTACACTTCATGTGGGATTAGGAACTTTTGCTCCAGTCAGGACAGAGAACCTCTTAGACCACGAAATGCACAAAGAAGAATTTTTTGTTTCCGATGAAACTGCAGAGAAGGTGGAGAAAGCTGTGGCCGATGGCAGGAAGATTTTAGCTGTTGGGACGACCTCTATACGAACACTCGAATCCGCCTGGGCCGGGGGAAAGCTTAAAAGAGGGACTCAATATACTGATCTTTTTATCTACCCGGGTTATACGTTCAAAGTGGTCAATCAGATTTTCACCAATTTCCACACTCCTGAATCAACACTTTTGGTACTTGTTTCAGCCTTTGCCGGTAAGGAAAACATTGAAAATGCCTACAGAGAAGCCATAGAAAAGAAATATAAATTCTTTTCCTATGGCGATGCCATGTTCCTCACTCAGCAGGTATAATTAAATAAGATTCTAATAGAAAGCCGATGAAATCTTCCATTTCTTCGGCTTTTGTATTTATAAGTTCCAGGATCTCGGATAGTGACTTTTGTCCGTTTATAGCAGCGATAAACTGATAGAGATACTGTTCAACATCCATAGTGAGAATCTCAAAGCCGTTATTGAATATCAAACCATAAGAAACTGTTTTTGTGTACTGCTGTAAAAAAATATCTATATCGATCATACCCATTTCCGAATAAAGAGTTACGTCATAAGAAAAAATACCCTGTTTTAACGTTGTATTGAGACGAAAAACTGTATCACCGGTATATTGAAATATATCACTTTCATTTTCCTGCTGGACGAGAGGCTCTGCGTGAAGTGCCTCTCCGTACAGGTGGTGAAATAACGCAAGGTCTACAGCGCAAGCCAGACCATCGTGATTTTTACCACGAAATAATTCCTGTAGAAAATCTATTTGTGTATGAAAGATCTCTTTATCAGAGTAATTATTTTTTCCTATGAATTTTGAAAATTCTTTGAAAAATTCCGATGTTTTTAGCTCGAGAAACTCTGTCACAGATAAAAGCCACGGTGCAGATCTACCTTTGTTGTAAAAGAGATCTACTGCACGGGAGATATTCTCTGCCTGCATAAGATCCTCTTCCTCAAATCCCGGTGTGTGTAATACCTGATAGGGGGGAGAATCCATAAAAACCAATTCTAATTCAGAGGCATTGTCGTA
>JADGDJ010000012.1 GCA_016744925.1 Spirochaetaceae bacterium | reverse complement strand
ATCATCATGCTTGTGGGAATGGTTGTAAATAATGCAATTCTCATTCTCGATTATACCAATCAGCTCAGAAAAGAGGGCATGTCAGTCCACGATGCTCTTCTTGAGGCCTGTCCCACAAAACTTCAACCCATTCTGATGGCCAACTTGGCAACTGTTTTGGGGATGCTTCCCATGGCTTTGGGGATGGGAGCTTCCGGTGTGGAAATGCGACAGCCTCTCGGGGTAGTCAGCATAGGTGGATTGCTGGCGGCAACAATGCTGACGCTCTTTGTCGTACCGGCCATAGAAAATGCCATAGAAGGCAAGAAAGAAAAGAAAAAAATGAAGGTGGTGACAAATGAAGCGTAAAAGTCTCATTACACTGATATTGATAACAGTTATGCCGATTCTTTTTGCAGATAATTACTCGCTGGAAGAATATGTGAAACTTGTAGAGGAAAACAGTAAAGACCTGTCTCTGGCCCGTTTTGACAGAAAATTGGCTGAAAATCAGAAAGACCAGGCTTCTTCAGCCATTCGGCCTATGGTTTCGGGAAGCGTGGGATACACGAGGAATCTCCTGGAGATCACAGCCCCTTATCCCGTCGGAGCCGATGCTGGTATCGATCCAATATCCGGATTACATCTCATCAAGTATATGGACGTACCTGTAAAATCTGATAATGAATACTCTCTGAGTCTGGGACTGCAGCAGACGCTTTTTGATATGAAGGCATTCAAGGCGATCGAGGCCAGTGAAAAGTACATATCGCTGACTGGATCTGTTTATGAAGCCACACGACAGGGGATCATAACCGGTGCCAAGAAACTCTATTTTCAGACTGTTCTTCTGGAAGAGGTCTATTTGGTAAAAAAATCCACTGAGGAAAACGCCTACGAAGCATGGAAAGATACTTTTTTAAAGTTTGAAAATGATCTCGCTTCGGAACTGGATGTTCTTCAGGCGGAAGTAAACTGGCAGATGAATGTTCCCGAAACGACCCTGGCCATGAGAAACCGTGACCTGGCTTTGTCCAATCTCAAACATATGGCGGGAATCGATTTTGATGAGGTTCTTGTGCTTACTGATGAACTGGTCATGATGGAGAACTCTCCCGAAGAGGTCTCTTTTGGAAATATTCTGAGCAGCCGTCCCGATTTCCAAGCTCTGAAATTGGGAAACCAGCTCAACGATATCAATATTTCTGCAAAAAAATCCGAGTTCTTTCCGAAACTGACGGCTACTGCAGGCTATGGATGGCAAGTCTCTGACGATGGTTTTGATTTGTCTGACGGCACCAAAGCGCTGTCAGTCGGGTTAAATCTGTCCGTTCCGATCTATTACGGGGGGATTCGTTTCTCCCAGCTTGAAGAGGCTAGAATAGAATCGGATAAAGCGGAATTGCAGATGTTGAAAAAACATGATGAAATCAGAATGGAAATCAACAATCTCGATCTATTGCTCAGCGAGTCTTTAGATCGAATCCAATCCGCTGAATCCACATTGAATACAGCGGAAAAGGCTTACTCCATAATGGAGGTCACTTCAAGAAATGGTATGGCAACACCATTGGATCTAAAAGATGCTCTACTGAACCTGGAAGGGGCGAGATTGAACTACTATGTTGCTGTGTACGACTATCTCGATGCCTATTTCAGTTGGCAGCAGGCGGTGGGTGAAGGGGACAAGTTACCTCGTTTTTAAATATTTTCGTCTTTCAAAGGTTTCAGGATTTTCTCTCCTTTTTGATCGGTACCTTTGAAAGACTTTTTAGTTGGATTTGTACTCTGTGTGTTTCGTTGACAGTTCAATTCTTGAGTGGCAGGCTGTTTTTTTATAGATTTTTAAAACGTGATTTTTCACAGTGCCCGGAGTGATAAACAGTTTTTCTCCGATCTCCTGTAGATTGAATCCCTTAATCAGAAAAAAGAGAATCTCCGTCTCTCTTGCGGATAAACTGTAGAATTCTTCAAAAGTCTGACCGCCATCGATAAAACCGACAAAGGTATGATCGTTCAGATCTCTCCGGACGACCTCTTTCGAATAGACTTTAAATTCACTGATCCCTATTTTTAAAAGATCACCGTTTCTCAGTATATTTTGTCCATCCAGCTGCTTACCGTTGATGTATGTACCATTACTGCTTTGCAAATCAGTAATCATGAGATCATTTTCATTCATAGCCAATCGGGCGTGTTTTCTCGATACTGATGAGGATGATAAAATCAGATCACATGTTTCCAGTCTGCCGATTGAGAAATTATTGTGTAAGGGAATAATCCATGGCGAATTATCTCTCAATTCCCCTTCGAGGAACCACTGTATCCTGTTGCTGTCTTTTTCCATAAAAAAAAACTCCGTTCACATATATCATATCCCAGTTCATACCAAATGGCACATTTATTTACGCTGATTTCGGGGGTATATTTTCTTGCATAAGGGGCTGGTAGCCGGGAACAACTTGTTAAGGAGAATATTTATGGAATCAATGATTGAAGGAATCCCTGAAAACATACAGAGGCATTTACATAGCGTAATCAAAACATTCGGTTTGGAATCGGACGAAGAGACAATGGATCGCCTTGTTAATGGATGGATGGAGAAAGAAGAATCTTTCAAAGAGCAGATGTTCAATCTGGGAATGGAAGAAGTCGGTCTTTTCGGCAGTGGAGATGAAAGGGGATCTCTGGCTCTAACTTATTCCGGTTCTCTTATAAGCATCGGTCCCGTACTGGATGGTGATCGGAAAGTAGATTATACAAGCATCGGTTTCAGGCAGGATGTGCCGGAAACCCTGACTAAAGAGGGCTGCGCCCTGTCTGAAGATGTAATGCTCGATAGGGGTATTGTGTTTAATGGAGGTCCGATCAAACAGACTTCCCCCATATATAAAATTGTAGTATGCCCCGATTCTCTCTCTCTCGAAGAGCAGGAGGATATGGTAGAACAGGCTACAACTATGATTATCGATAGTTTTGCTGATATCAATCAGGATACTATATTACTCTAATTTCTGTTCTGTTCATATCGGGGCTGTCCATATAGAGACAGCCCTATTTTTTTGTAAATGAAATAACATTTTTTATAGCAATAGATTCGCTATAAATATATACTAATTTTGTTATGAAAAAATCGATCATGTTTTTTTGTTATCTACTCCCTTTTCCTTTACATATATTCGCCCGGGACTTAACGGCAGATCTGCAGGAAAGAATTCGCGAATTGGAGAGTCTGGTCAGTATCCTCCAGGCGAAACTCGTTGAAGTCAATGAATATAAATTACTTCTCTACGCTATAGTGGGAGTCATTATTTTTCTGGCGATACTCGGTAGCAATGCTTCATTTAAACGGAAAATATCCCGAGAACTAAACGCTATAAAGAAACAGCTTATTGAAAAATACCGTGAGAGCATCAAAGCTCTCTCCGCCGAGACTGATGAGTGTGTGAAACAGGAAATTAAGAAAATACAGGTATACAACCGTAAAATTATAGAATTGACCCGAATGGAACGGGATTATATGGCTAGGGACTGGCTTATAAAAGGTCTGGAAGCACAATACGATAATCGATTTGAAGATTCCATACTCGCTTTTGAAAAAGCATTACTCATGGATACCGAATATGCCGAAGCCTGTTTTAATATGGCTGTGTCCTACGGATATATGAACAAGAGTGATAAGGGAATCCAATGTTATAGAAAAGCCATCGAATATTCTCCTTTTTTCCCCGAAGCCTGGTGCAACCTGGGTTTTGAGCTTGAAAAAGTAGACAAACACGAAGAGGCTGTCGATGCCTATAACAGAGCGATCGAACAGAGACCGGATTTCCCGAAAGCCTACGAGAGAATGGGTACTGATTTGAGAATGTTAAAGAGAGAAGAGGAAGCGGTTCAGACTTACGATAAAATGGGAGATACGCTCCTGAGAATGGGACGGGAAGATGAAGCGGTTCAAGCCTATAGTAATATGGCGATTGATCTTATCAAATTGGGATTTGTAGAGAAACCTGAAAAACCCTTTAGTGACCAGTCCAACTGTAACATTAATCTAGAAGGGCTTCAGAAAGAAGAGGAAACTCTGAATATCTATTATAAACAGGGGAATGAGTATCTGAAATGCGACAAACATGAAGAAGCCCTGGAAGTTTTTGACCGGATTATAAAACTTCATCCTGAAGACCTCGAAGCTCGTTTCTGCCGGGCGAAAGTACTTTTGAGAATGGGAAAGGAAGATGACGCTCTACGGGCATTTGTCGATGTGACACATAAAGAACCGACTCATGTGAAAGCCCATTATTTTCTCGGCAAGGCGCTCATGACTATGGGCAATTTCGAAGATGCTGTGAAATCTTTTAACCGGGTCATCGAACTGAAATCAGATTATCCCGAAACCTATCATAAACTGGCCTGCATCTCTGCTGTTGAAGATAACCTGGATGGAGTTCTCAGTTATCTGAGGACGTATTTTGAATTGTCGCTCAGTGGTGTAGAGGTTTATGTGAAGAGAGATGCTCTTTTTGAAAAATTTCTCGAAAACACAGAATTTCAGGAACTTCTGACTGAATTTAAAAACCAGACCAAAGCGGATTAGAATGTACAATAACCATGAGGGATAAAATTGAAAGGCTTTTAAGTCTTACGGGCTCAGATGGAGCCTTCTATATTGTGGCACTTCACTCATTTATCGAGTATCACATGCGCAGGAGCTTTCCTGATTTTGATGAGAGCTGGACTATTACCTTCAATACGAATCTTTACAATTACAAGAAATATCTTATAGAGCAGAATCCCGGAAAATTTCTCAACGAACTGAGTTCTTTCAAATCCATTATGGATCAGGAAAGGATCATATCCCGGATCCGGCATGAATTTGAAGCCGTAAGCCTGGAAGAGGTGAGAGCGGCGACTTTTAATTTTCTCCAATTTGCCAGAGCCTCGGGAATTGATGAATCTCTTCTGACTGAGTTTAAGGCTGGTCTGGACCAATGGGATCATAGTTCCGGAAGACTTGAAGATCGTTTCGAGCTTGAGAAGGTCAAAAATGAACTGGTAGTATTGAAAAAAGAGAATAGTCTTCTCCTGGATCAGTACAGGGAATTCGAAGAGATGAAAGCCGTTAAAAAATATCTCGAATCGCGTATTGAGACCCTCAGTCTGGAGATGGAGATACAGAAGAAAAGTTCTCAAGAGCAGATCGATCAGCTTTATGAACTGAAAGGGGAAAAAAAACAGATTGAGAACAATATTTCCCGCTACGAAAATATCGATCGCTATTTGAAAAATCTTCTTCGCGTAAGCCTTTACACCCGTTCCAGGATGGATTATGAACGGTCTCTCACGGAGCTGACCGAGGAACAGAAAGATGTGCTTCACAGTATAAGTCTTAAAAAGGACTTTCTGGTCAAAGGAGGTGCCGGAACAGGAAAAACCCTGATTCTTCTCGAAGCGATGAAACAGGCCAATGCGGGGACTCTCGCCTTTGCCAACAGAAAGATGTTATTGCTCACCTATACCAATACACTGGTCAAATACGATCGTTATATTTCCGATATCATGAATATCGATGACTGCGATTCCCGGATAAATACTGCCGACAGTTATATCAACAGTATGTTTGAGCAGGAATTCCCCGAATTAACCATCGATTATCAGGTGATTAATCAGCTCTGCCGGGAGATGAATCAAAGCGATTTTTTCGATGCAAAGCAGCTCCGGGTAGAAATTGAAGACTTTCTTCTGGGGTATAATATTTCTGAAACAGAATACATCGGGGAGATGATCAGTCGAAAAGGGCTGAAGAACAAGCTCTCCCGGAACCAGAGAGAAATAGTTTGGGCATTAAAAACATCCCTTGTTGAGAAAATGACTGAAAGCAAAACAGTTTCAAAGGCTTATTCGCGGATCCTTCTCTCTACAGTTGAACAGGTAGGCGAATTTGATCATATCTTTATCGATGAATCTCAGGATTTATACCCCGTTGAGCTTCAGATTCTAAAAAAGCGATCCCGTATAAGCCTTATCATGGCAGGGGATTCTGATCAGTCTATCTACGGGATTGGCTCTCCTCATAAGAGGGTTCAGCTCACGACCGGAAAAACTGTCAGACTCTTACGGACCAATTTCAGGAATACCATGCCGATACACGATCTGGCTGAACGCTTCAGAAAGAAAGGTGATTCATCATACGATAAAATCATCTCTCCCAAAGCCTTTCGCGATGGCCCCGTACCGGAGCTCTACACTTCCTGTGAAACGGAGGAACTCTATGATCTCCTTATAGAGAAAGTAAAAATATTCGTGAATACCATAGAATATGATCCGGAAAATATCTGTATTTTGGCTCCTACGGCAAAATTCCTTGGAAAAATAGGGGATAAACTCACCGAGGCTGGGTTTTCAACAGTGAATATTAAAGATCCCGAGTTCAGTTTCAAGTCCGAAGGGAGCATCCGACTCTCTCCGCTCCACTCCAGCAAAGGGCTGGATCTTCCGGTTGTTCTGCTCTTTATACCCATTCTGTTCTACAACAGAGAACTGGAAGCGGACGAGAGTGGGAAACTGGTTCGAAATCTTATTTACGTCTCTATGACAAGAGCCATGGAAAACCTCAATATTTTCGCCAAAAAAGAGACTTCAGATCCGGTTGTTTCCGACCTTATTGAACTGATGGATAACTCCGTTTAGTACTTCAGTAACCTGTACAGTTCCTACCGGACTTTTTAGCTTTGTAGAGAGCTTTATCGCTTTTGGATATGAGCTCCTCTCCCGTTTGTATCCCGGGACCTGTGGTTCCCACACCAAAGCTGGCGGTAATCTCAACATCTTCTATCTCTTTTGCTTCCCTTGCGAGAACCAGGCGCAGTTTTTCTGCAGCGATAATGCCCTGTTTTGTATCCTGTTCCGGGAGCAGAATTGAGATTTCTTCACCTCCATATCGGCACACAATATCGCTGGAACGGCTGTTTTCCTTGAGTATTGTCCCTACAGTTCTCAAGACAGAATCGCCTTTCTGATGACCATAGGTATCATTGAATTTTTTAAAATGATCTATATCTACCATTATCAGGGTTAGAGGACGATTGTAGCGGACGGCTCTTCTTATCTCTATTTCCAATTCCCGGTCAAAATACCGCCGGTTGTAGAGCCCTGTTAATTCATCACCGTAGGCGAGACCGATCAAATCTTTTTTCTTTTTATTGAACGTACTCTGGAAGGCTAGTAGTTTCTCTTTTGCTGGAGAATTTTCCATCCCTTCTATAATCTGGTCGAGGTCCTTATCGAGAATTTTTGTATCGTCGGGAGTCAGGGTTGTCTTGCCTCCCGGTGACACTTCTTTAACCTTAAAGGTAAAGCTTATTCTACCCAGGGTTAATGTGTCGAGACTGTCCAGAATAGATTCATCTATGGGTATATCGTTGACTTTCGATCCGTTTGTACTGTTTAAATCCACCAGTGCAAAAGCACCATCACGAAAAAAAAGTTTTGCGTGCTCCCGTGAAACGGCACTATCTGAAAGTAAAATATTGCAGTGGGGCGATCTTCCCATCAGATATATTTCATTGGGGAAAAGCTGTATTTCAGGAGCGTTTGATTCAGGGGTGAGATAATAAACCAGATTGTTTTTGCTCATATAAATGGTTTAGCACATTTTTCCTGAAAAAGCAAAAAATGAATTTCCAGTACCTGTATAGATCTCAGACTTTGTTTCCTCCGGGAAGGATGGTGCCGGGGGAAGATTCTACAGTCGTTGCACGGGATTAGTTTTTAGTGCATTTCTCTAGAGACCGCTTTCACACTTGTGGAGGCTGTCTATTTTTTATGATAGTATGACCACAATGAATATAGACCTGTCTCTATTGAGAGGATATCCCGAATCTGTCATTGATCAGGTGGAAAACCTGATCAGAGAGAATAAGCTGGAAACCTATCTGGCATCGCGTTATCCGGATAAACACTCCATAAATACAAATAAAGCTCTTTACTCCTATGTTCAGGATATAAAAAAGACTCATTTGAAGAGAGGAGCCCCGATTCACAAAGTCTCTTTTGATGAAAGTATTGAAACTGTTTACAATGCGCTGGGATTGCACAGTTTTGTCTCCCGCGTTCAGGGAAAAAATCTCAAATCGAAAAGTGAAATTCGCATTGCTGCCGTATTTAAAAAGGCTCCTGAAGATTTTCTTCATATGATCGTGGTACACGAGTTGGCACATTTGAAAGAAAAAGATCACAGCAAAGACTTTTACAGGCTTTGTGTTCATATGGATGGCGATTACTATCGATTGGAATTTGATCTGCGTCTCTATTTGATCAGTCTTAATCTCTCTTCTTAATATATATTGATTCGTCTAAAGAAAGACCTATAATTATAAGCGGTATGGCCAATATTCTGTTGATCGATAGTGATGGGAAACTCAGAGACCGGACAATCCATTTTTTTACGGGGAGCGGTCATAAAATAGAGGGGGTCGATGACTTTAATCGGGCTCTGGATTTTATACAGAAACAACCACTGGATGTTGTCATCAGCGATGTCCATGTACCCGGCGGCAATATTCTTTCCCTACTCCGGTCCATTCGCGAGAGAGATTCTGAAATTATGCTTATCGTTACATCACCCATCGAGGAAGTCTCCTCGGTCATTCAGGCGATCAAAGAAGGGGCCTTTGATTTTGTCAGGAAACCCTTTAATCAGGGCGAGCTCTATGTCAAAGTGGAGAAAGCTCTTGAAATCAGACATCTCAGTCTCGAAGCCCAACATCTGCGAGGCCAGCAGAATCTCATCTACAAAACTCATGAAGTGATAGGTGAAAGCCCTCATTTTAGAGAAGTTCTCACAGTTATTGAAAAAGTCTCCATGAGCGATTCCTCTGTAATTGTTCTCGGTGAGACGGGTACCGGAAAAGAACTCATTGCGGGATTAATCCATTACAACAGTTTGAGAGCCGGAAAGGCCTTTGTCCGGGTCAACTGCGCGGCTCTTCCCGATGACCTGTTGGAAAGCGAACTCTTCGGTCATGAAAAGGGTGCTTTCACCGGTGCCGAAAAGTTGAGAATCGGACGCTTTGAACAGGCTGACGGTGGTACCATTTTTCTCGATGAGATAGCTGATATGAGCCTGAAAACACAGGCGAAAGTGCTCAGGGTTCTTCAGGAGCAAACCTTTGAACGGCTCGGTAGCAGTCGGACGAAACAGGTCAATGTCCGGGTTATTTCGGCAACCAATAAGATACTGGAAGATGAAATATCCACAGGCAATTTTCGACAGGATCTGTTCTACAGGCTCAATGTCATCAGACTGGATTTGCCTCCACTCCGGGAAAGGAGAGAGGATATTCTTAAGCTCACGAGATTTTTCATGCTTCGATACTCGACTAAAATGAATAAGAAGATCCATAAAATTCACCTTTTAGCAGAAGAGAAACTTTTGGCCTATAACTGGCCCGGAAATATTAGAGAGTTGGAAAATATAGTGGAAAGGGCCATTATTATGGCAGTAGAGGAGATCTCTCCTGAGGATATTTATCTTCCTTCAGATAGAAAAACAGCCAGTTCACCTCCTGTAGAGTTTTTTATTCCCCAAGAGGGTGTTTCTCTCGAAGACATAGAGAAGAAGGCCATACTTCAGGCTCTGGAGAAATGTCTCTGGGTACAAAAAGATGCGGCCCGTTTACTGAAAATCTCACCGAGAACTCTGAATTACAAGATTTCGAAGCACAATATTGGTTATGACGGATGGAAAAAGAATCTATAAGGAATTTTTATGAATATAAAATATACACGGGCTATAAACATCCTATCAGACAAATTAAAAGAGATTCCTGAAATAGATGCAGTCTTACTGGCCGGGTCCCTGGCGGCAAACAATAGTGATACATATTCAGATCTGGATTTGTATCTCTACCTCAACAGTGAATTGAGTGTTGAAAAACGGCATCAATTTATCTTGGAGATTTCCAGTTACAGTGAAGTGAACAATCAGTTTTGGGAAACTGAGGATTGTCTTATTTTAAAAGATTCGGGTATTAAAGTGGAATTGATTTTCAGATCTTACTCGTGGATGGAGAATGAACTGAAACGAGTATTGGAAGAATTTCAGGCCAGTGTGGGGTATTCCACCTGTATTTGCAGAAATTTCCTGGAATCTCAAATACTTGTGGATCACAGTGGATTATTTTCCCCATTACAGGAGCGTTTTACCCATGATTACCCAGTGGAACTGCAGAAAAATATTATTGATAAAAATTTCCCTCTTTTAAAGGATATTCTATCGTCCTATTACAATCAGATTGAACTGGCCGTTAAAAGGAATGATCTGATAAGCATCAATCACCGAGTTTCGGCCTATTTAGAGAGTTATTTTGATATTCTTTTCGCCTTGAATCAAATTTATCATCCCGGTGAAAAAAAACTTCTGAAGATTGCAAAAACCGAGTGTTCTTGTATCCCTGAAAACTTTGAATCTGATTTAAATGATCTTCTACGGCTTGATTCCGCTAGAATATTAGAGACCCTCAGTTCTCTTACTTCTCATCTTAAGCAAATGTTGTAACTATCGGTATTTACTCACTAATTACAAAATCGTAATTACTTGTGATTACAGAATCGTAATTGAAACCTCTTTCTCCTCATAAATTATCTCTCTAAGCTCATATAACCTCTAAAACACTAATGGCACACTTTTTGCTTTAAAGCTGTCATATCTAAAGAAACCTATGGAGGGGATTATGAAATATATACTTACTGCACTTATTATTATCGCGTTGGGAATCTCATGTGATATGCCTGATACGACTACTGAGGGATCTATTAATTTATCAATTAACAATGTTGACGGGCGCTCTCTGCTACCGGTTTTCGATATGGATGCCGATTCATATGTCATTGAGGGAATTGGGCCTTCCAGCTCATCTTTTACTCTCAATACGGCTTCTGTTTCAAATCTGATTGAAGAGTTGTATCCGGGAGACTGGACTATTTCCATCGATGCACTCAATGTGAACAGCCAGGTCATCGGACAGGGAAGTGGAGCTGTCAGTGTAAGCCGCGGAGAAACTTCTTCCGTAAATATCATTGTTAAACCGCTCGACGGCACAGGTCCTCTGGATCTCACAGTACTATGGGATATTAACGATATAGCTGATCCGGTTGTCTCCGCGCGATTGATCCCTTATAGCGGGAGTGAAATTTCGCCCCTTTTTACCGAAACGGCCGGGGGTATTTCTTCCAGTTTGACCACCCTGGATGCGGGGTATTACACTCTGATTCTTCAGTTATTCGAAACGGACACTGTTGTAATGGGAGCTGTCGAAACAGTACGAATTGTAGCAGAGCAGACAACTGCGGGAACTTTTGATTTTACAGAGGTGAACAGTGTCGGTGGAACAATCGATATCGGCATCGATGTTGATCTTGATAATCCTATTGAAGTCAGCTTAACGGGAATCGTCGACACGATGGTAATGGGATCATCTATGATTGTTACTGCATCGGCTCCCCTTGAAACGGAAACCATCAGTTATATGTGGTATGTAAATGGATCTTCAGCGGGCAGTGGTGCAACTGTAACAGTGGGTAGTACTTTCGATCCCGGGATCTACAGACTCGATGTAATCGCATTGGCAACTGATGGCAGCAGAAGCGGTTCTAGCAATCACAATTTTACAATAACAAGCGAATAAGATATTCCCCCTCTTTTCAATAAGTGAAAAGGGGGATTTTCAGGTAAACCAAAGAGGAGAACAATATGAAATTCCAAAATAAATCTTTTTTTTTAACAACAGGCTTTTTTGCCACCATAATACTTTTCATATCATCCTGTTCCATTCCTCTATTGGATTTGCAGAGCTCTGGTGAGATGAACCTCACTCTGGATACTATGAGATCTGTCTCATCCGATCTGGACGTCATTCCCGTTTCCTATCATTTGGAGGGAGCCAATGATAAAGGTGATTCTTTTGACATAATTACCGGTGATACAAATGTGCTGATCCCCGATCTTAAATTTGGAGAGTGGCAGATTATAGTCAGGGCTTACAACAGTGCCGATCAGATCGTCGCAGAAGGTGTGGGAATACTCAATGTTGATCCATTGGGCACCGCAACAATGACCATTGTACTCTACGAAGTCAGCGGGAATGGATCTCTCGTTTTTTCTCTGGTCTGGAATGAATCTCTCGTTTGGAACGAGTCGGTGGAAGTTCTACTGAAAAACCTCAATGGTGAAGAGGTTCCCTTTGTTATCACTCATTCCTCAGGTCTGGCATCGGGTCTGACAGAGAATCTTCCTGCAGGATTCTATACTCTTGAAGTCCAGCTCTATGACGATCTAATTTTAACCATGGGTGCCATGGAACTTGTTCAGATCAGAGAGAGTGGTGTGACAAGCATCAATCTTGACTTTTCCGAAATTAATAAACCCGGACAGAAAATTCCCCTTACAGGTTCGAGTTTCTCCATTTCCTGGGATGCTGATATAGGAACTGCAGCCGATGATTACCGGGTCTACTATCGTGAGCACGGTACATTTTTATGGATCTACCTCGGTTCTACCGGATCGGGTTCAGTACTCACATACACCATTGAAAACAGCGCTCTGGCTTACGGTGTCTATGACCTTGCAGTCAGTTCTGTAGCCGGAAGTAATGAATCGGAACTGCACTCA
The DNA here is from genome assembly GCA_016744925.1 of Spirochaetaceae bacterium. Classification (GTDB taxonomy): domain Bacteria; phylum Spirochaetota; class Spirochaetia; order DSM-2461; family DSM-2461; genus Spirochaeta_F. Next base: position 30,310 of record JADGDJ010000012.1, on the reverse strand, counting down.
TCTATGGATGACACAGCTGTTCCCGCGACGGGATGGTATCTTGACTGGACGGAATATTAAAATATCCCTGAAAAGGGGAGTGCAGTTTCTATTATTTTAAGTGAATTATCCCCGGTCATCAATTAAACTGAAAAGAGGGATCATTGTAGAAAAAGAACAAACATCCCTGTGTTACTTTATTTAAACAGTGTCCCATTCCTCAATTTGAATCTGCTTGAACCTTTAAAAAGGAGATTTGCAATGAAGAGAAGAAAACCGGGATTAGTGATGTGGTTCGGGGGAGGGTTTCTTACCCTTCTACTATTAATATTACTGGCAATCATTGTATTTATCAGAAGCCCTTTCCCTAAGGAAAGAGGAAAAACCTTTCTTCAGGGAATTACCAAAACAGTTGAAATCTATCGAGATGAAAATGGCGTCCCCCATATTTACGGGGAAACCCCTGATGACCTCTATTTTGCTCAGGGTTATGCCCATGCACAGGACCGGTTCTGGCAAATGGAGTTCTGGAGACGCATCGGATCGGGAAGCCTGAGTGAATTACTGGGAGATTCGCTTGTAGACACTGACCGATTTCTCAGGACTATGGGTTTCGCAAAAATTGCCTCCCTGGAGTACAGTCAGCTCAAAGGTGTAGATAAAGAGAACCTCGATTCATATTGCCGCGGTGTAAATGCCTATATCTCAACGAGAAAACCCTCACGATTGGGATTGGAATTCGCCATTTTATCCCTGACCGGAGTCGATATAAAGATCGCAGAGTGGACCGGTGTACACACACTTACATGGGCAAAAATGATGGCCTACGATCTGAGTGTGAACATGGCCGTTGAGAAGCGAATAATCGAAGTCATGCGATCGGGAGGGCTTCCTCTTCTGGAAGCCTATAACACTGCTTATAGAAAAGATATGCCCTATATTGTTTCAATGGATGAATTGAATAAATTCAGAGATTACTGGAATATCAATTCGGCGGATTTCCCCGATCCTCCTATTCATAAAATGACTTTTGTGAGAAATGGAGGAGAAGGTCTGGGATCAAATAGCTGGGTTATAGGACCGGAATTGACTAAATCCGGCCACCCTTTGGTCGCCAACGATATGCACCTGGGAGTTCAGATGCCATCAATCTGGTACGAAGTGGGTCTTCATCTGGTTAATCACCGGGAGAAACTGGATCTGAGGGGTTACTCATTTCCGGGAATTCCGGGTATCGTCACAGGTCAGAATGACGATATCGCCTGGGGTGTCACCAATCAATACGGTGATGTTCAGGACTATTTTATCGAGAAAATCAACCCGGTTAACCCCGATCAGTACTGGAACAACGGCGGTTGGGAGGATATGGATATATCCCTGGAGACAATCTATCGGGAAGGAGAGGATGAACCGGTCGTGCACAGAGTAAGAAAAACTGTCAGAGGTCCAATTCTGTCTGATCTTGAGGCTTTTTCAGGACTGGGAGGATATTACATCGACCAGGCATGGGATTTTCCCGAAAATGTAGGGCTCACAGCGGTTTCTCTTTCATGGGTGGCTCTTGAACCCTCTCAATTGATGAGCTCTCTTTTCGCTATAAACAGAGCATCGACGATGTCACAATTTCGAGAGGGTTTGTCTCGATGGTATGTTCCGGGACAGAACTTTGTCTATGCGGATAAACTCGGCAATATAGCCTATCAGGCGACAGGAAAACATCCCGTCAGGACAAGACATCTCGGTAAGGTCCCCGGATCGGGTTCCGGGGGAGATGGTTGGATAGGAAGTATTCCTTTTGACTTGCTGCCTGGAATTATCAATCCGGAAAAAAAATATATTGTGACTGCCAATAATCCGGTCATTTCTCCCGCCTATGAATATCTGATCGGACTGGAAAATCCCAATGGATATAGAGCTCGTCAGATTCTCGAGCGCATTAACAGTTCGGGTAAGTCTGTAACCATTGAAAATATGATGGATATACAAGGAGATCTCTTTTCTCTTCATGCAAAGGAGTTGATTGCAGAGCTTAATCGTCTCTCCCTTGAATATTCCTATGGGCTCTGGAAAGAGAAAAAAATAGGGAGAGTTAAAGAGGGTATTCTCAGCGAAGAGCCGGATGATGAAAAAAATATGAAGTTTCTTGAAGAGGCTATGAAAAGCCTGAATGAGTGGGATTTCATCATGGATACAAAGAGCTCCGGTGCTGCTGTTTACGAGTTTATCTGGTATCAGGTAATCGTAAATACATTTCGTGATAATGTTGTGAACTGGAAAGAAATACCTGGGCATGTGCCCGCTATGGAATCGGCATTTGAGTATCTCAGACAACATCCGGAACATATTCTCTGGGATGATAAATTGACTAAAGCAGTTGAAAACAAAGATGATATTCTGGCGGTTTCTCTTATTGGAGGTCTTTTTGAAGGACGGGAACAACTCGGGAAGTTCCCTTCAAAATGGGAGTGGGGTAAAGTGCACACCATTGAATTCAGAAATGCTAGTCTCGGTGAATCGGGAATTGGTCTCATCGAAAATATGTTCAATCGGGGGCCTTATGCAGCTCCCGGATCGACCAATACAGTCAATAAAAGTCACTGGATATTGTCCGATCCCTATAAAGTCACGTCCTGTGTCTCTCAACGCTCAATTGTGGATCCGGTAGATCCCTCTCAATCAGTTTTTATACACCCCACGGGGCAGAGCGGGCATCCCTTTCATAAACACTATGATGATTTTATTCAAGATTGGATTGATGTGAAATATCACAAGGGTCGATGGAATAAAGAGGACGTTCAGGAGAGCGCCGGCAGGAGACTTTTATTGCTTATTCCCGAGTGAAATCGGAGCTGAATCTTTACGAAGGAAACAGCTCCCCAGGTCATTTAGGATTTGCAACCGCAGTCAGAACCGCATCCGCAGTCAGAATTTTCAGATTCGTTAGAATCATTCTTTTCCTCATTTTCTTTTGAATCACAACCACATCCACACCCGCAGGATCCCTGATCAGATGTATTCTCAGCGCTCATATATATTGTTTTGTTTACGTCTTCTGCATTAAGCATGAAATTATCTCCTATTGCTTTGTTCGGACTAAAAAAGTTTATGAACACTAATGTAAGTGACTGACTCTTTTATTTCAATAGTAAAATCCAATACTACTGATTTTTTGAAAAAAGTAACACTTCGATGGGGGAACATTGTTTAAGAAATTGAAAACAATGGGAGATGAACATGAAAAAATATTTACTGTATTTTACTATAACATCAATTCTACTATTAAACAGCTGTGCACTGGGCGGCCTGGTTGAAGCAGATCAGCTTGAGGGAACCTGGGTCAGTGACAGTTTTTACAGTACCAATAGTGATTCATACTATGTTTATTACGACTTTAATGCTATTTCCGTAGACCTCAATGGAGATCAGACGGGGAATTATCGAATCCGTGGTTACGATGATACATTCTGGTGGAATACAAATTATACGACTTTGGAGTCCGGTACCTACTCTACAGATTTTATTTACGGAAGAATTACCCTGATCCCTAATTCGAGCACGACGAGAATTTTAAACTATTCTCTGACTGACACTTCCCTGGTTCTTACAGATAATGGCTGGTGGACATCGACGAATATTGTTCTCAGAAAATTATAATAACAAAACACCCGGATTTCCAACGGGTGTTTCTTGCATTAGGACCTGATTCTAAGGAGAAAAGCTCTTTAAAGCTGTAGTCATCGAATCACCATATTCATTGTAGGCATTTATTTCACCAGCGGCTTCAAAAATATAAATCTTATTTCTCCAGGGAATAATTGCGGTCATATAGAGGTAATCTCTGCTGCCCATGGACAAGCCCCACTCAATGGCAAAAATTTCTGAACCACTATTTGTTTCAATTATTTCCCCATCATTTTTTTTCTGATACCCTGTTTCCTCCATATGATTTACAAGAGCCGAAGACCAGAAATTGAGATCTTTCCGGGGATAGTTTTTCTCCGTTCGAATCTGGAAGCGGATCCCTTCAGGACTGATGGCCCGGAAATATGTTCTGTTATCCACAAGGGCAAATCCCGAGGGGTATTCCAGATCATAGGAACTACCTCTGGCTTTACCGTAAAAGCCTCCCTCGATAAAATGGGAGAAATTCAGAGTGTTGATCCAACCGAAGGAAGAGGGGATATTTTGTGGAAGAGAGTGACTTTGAAAATTAATCTGGATATTGGCCTGGGCCATCAGTCTGTCATTCTCCGCTTTACGCAATCCCCCTTTGAGCTGTTCTATTTCGCTCATTAGTCTCAAAATTTCCTGCTCCAGGTAAAGAGTTCCACTGAAATCAGCGTCCTCCACCAGTTCCATATTTTTTTGGAGGATCTCAGTCCTGGCCTCAATCCCCGATTTGTATGAGAGTATGCTCTCTCTAAGATCAGTGGAACTGGAAGAATAGGAAAAGACATCGTCGCTGGATTCTCCGAGAAAAGATCTGAATTCTCCGGCTTTTTTCCAGGGGAAGCGGAGTATAACCATATCTGTGGACAAATGTGTGAAGTATCCACCTTGATTTTCAGTCCAGTCGGAAAGTGTTCGCGCCATATCATCAGGATCTGATGCCATAACAGTGGAATTGACAGAGATATACAGATAATTCTCTTCAGCAAATAGCTGTGAGGAGATCAAGAACATTAGCAGGACCAATATTGTTTCGGATAGATGTCTCATTATTTCAATTCCCCTTCTTTCATAGCTTGAAAGATGCCCTCAAATAGATCTCTGTTCTCCAGAGGAGAGAAGATCTCAACAAGATGAAGCTGCTTTTTGTCGACCACCACTCCCGTATAATACTGGAAAGCTGCGCTGTCTCTACTGGTCCAGAGAACTCCGTAGACAGTCTCAGTCCCGAAGCTTGTTTCAATCACTTCTCCACTGACGTAATAGTCTTTTAAGTGAAAAAGAAGAGCCTTCTTCCAAAATTCTCCGTCACCAACAGGATCATTGATAACAGTAGAAATACGGATTTTTGCACCGTCCCAGTTTTCCGCCGCATAAATGTCCTCTTTATCGAAAACGGCAAAATTTTCACCGGGATCAATTGCTACTTTTGCCTTCAGGTCGTTGGCATATGTATAAAGGGGAGAGAGATTCCGGATCCAGCTAAAGGGGATTTCCTGTTTACTCAGCTGGTCCAGCTGCAGCCTCGATTCAAGGCTTATGGAGATCCTCGAGTAGGATATGAAACTCTCAAGGCTCTGAAGTAGAAGTTTGGTCGATTCAATCTCTTCTGTTAACCGTCCGATCTCCTTCAAAATCTGTACCTGCTCGGTCGTATCGGTGACACGGGTTAAGAGTTCATACAATCGATCTCTTGAGATAATGGATATTTCCAGTCTGCTGAACAAGTCATTGTAAAACTCAGTGACATCTGCCGTTTCAATGGACTGATATCGGACTTTACCTTTCTCCAGTATCCAGCTAAAGGCCTCATTAAAATTGGCAGCGGGAACACGAATTATAATAGAATTACTGTGCATGGACTCGACATAACCACCGAGCTGACCTGCATAGGATTCTATCTCCAGCTTTGTTTTTTCCAGATCTTCCACAAGAAGATCGGCATCGCCCGAATAAATTCTTTTCTGTTCTTTGGCCTTATCGGGAGTTTCTGTATCGGCGACAAGATGGCTGTCTATTTCATCCATATTCCAGTCAACTCTTGATTTGGAAAGGCTGCTGTCTTCATATTCAACTGATTCTCCCATTACCGAGGGACTTAGCAAGCTTTCTTCTATATCCATTGCTTTTTCGTAAACCTGGGAACAGGAAGGGGTTGATAAAATAATGCATAGAATGATCAGATAATAATGAATCGGGAAACCCTTAAGTCTCATACTGTTGTATCCTTATTAATGTTTAATTTGTTAAAGTCAATATTATGTAAGATACAGTATTTTCTGTAGATTATCCATTTTAAGAAGAAGATGATTGGGATCTTGAAATCCTCTTAAACTCTGATTCTCTTCTCTCAAAAGCACTTACGATAGCCGGCTCAAAATGGTTTCCCGATCCTTCGATTATGATTTTTATAGTTTTTTCGTGAGTGAAGCCTTTTTTATAGGGTCGTTTAGACCTGAGTGCATCGTAAACATCGGCAATGGCCATAATTCTAGCGGAAAGAGGAATCTTTTCTCCAGCCAGTCCATCGGGATAACCGGATCCGTCCCATTTTTCATGATGGTGTCGAACAAGCTGAATTCCGATCTTGTAATACGATTCATATCGGAGTTGAGACATAGCATTCCTTAATACATCTGCACCCATAACCGTATGAGATTTAATCACTTCAAATTCTTCTTCTGTGAGATTACCCGGTTTCTGCAGGATCCGGTCGGGGATCCCCACTTTTCCTATATCGTGAAGGGGCGCTGAGCGCTCCAGGTCTTTGATGTACGCTCTGCTTAGGTAATTTTTGTACTCCGGTAGACGGCTCAGCTCTTCTGCGAGAATTCGGCAGTATTTACTGGTTCTTATGAGGTGTTCACCAGTTTCCTGGTCTTTTAGTTCAGCCAGCATGGACATGGAGTGTATTGTAATCTCCTGATTTTTCTTCTGCTGGGTGATGGTTCGTTTCATTTCCTGTATAATCATCAGAAGAGCCAGAGCCAGAACAAAAAGCAAACCTATGCTTATTATGGTGTATTTCCGGTTCATGCTCAGCGATGAGGATAAAAAGTCCTCCACATTTATAACAACGATCATTTTCAGATCCATATTTTTAATATCAGAAATGACATAAATGGAATCTGTAAAATCGAAGTCAGAAGATTTTACATTGTCAAGATCCACATACTTCTTTGCCTTATCGTTGAGAACATTTCCCAAATTCCGATTATACATTTCCGGAGGGTGGGCTAATTTGATTCTTCCCATGTTGTCTGCCAGCAATATCATTCCATTTCTCCCCGGTGCCAGACTGGCGAGTCGACTATGTATATCATTGATGTTCAGACCCACTCCTGCGGCTCCGATAATCCGGTTTTTCGAATAAATCTGGGCATTAACCCAGAGCATGGTCTGATCGAGTTTATTATTGTGATCGACGTTGATCGCTATGGGCTGTTCCATCTCGATGGTTTCATAAAACCACGAATCGTCCGGGTTTTCCCGTGAAAGGGGGAAATCCTCGTCTGGGCCAAGATAGAGCTGTTCTTCTGCTAAATCGGCGGCAAAGGCACTGCTAAAGCCCCTTTCATCCATCAGAACTTTAATCTCTGAAAGAGCCAATTCTTTCATAATCGGATTCTCATCGCCGTCAAACCATCGAATTAAAGACTCCTTCGATGCCAAAGAAGATGTGGCTTCAAAAGAACGAACAATGTCGATTTGAAGCTCAAGTTCCGCCTTCTCAATCAGAGCTCTGACCTGTGCAATGAAGTTCATCCGATCAAATTTTTCAGATGTTATTATAGATGATGTTGCAAAAAAGGTGGAAATGGCAGCTACTGCCAAAAGAAGTCCGATGTAAGCGATTATCGGTTTTCTGTTGAGAAGCTTTCCTTTGTTTGCAATCGGTGAACCTTCATGATTGATCATAATTTAAGTATGGAAAGTTTTTATGTGGGATACAAGTCTTGTGGACAATTACCGTTTTGTGTCAGAATCTACCGGAAGTGTTGATAAAAAGAAAAAAGGGGAGAGATCAAATATCGCTAATCTCTCCCAAGAGTCATATGTTTCTTATTTTTAGTATTTCCCGGCTTGTCTCGTAAATGCTCTCAGGTGATTTTCCGAGCCCCTCATCAGGACTTCAAATACAGCACGAACGTCAGCAGGAAGATCCTGCTCAAGGAATTTTTCATACATAGCTATATTATTTATTTCCGCCTGAACACCAACTTCTGCAGCTTCTTTCAGGCTGGCCGGAATATAGATATGGCCTTGAGCATCAATTTCAGGAATTATTCTGTCGTAATCTTCGTAGAGTTCTTCCAGGTAGGATATGTGTGTTTTTTCCGAATCTGCAATGTTGCTGTAGGGTCTGGTTACATCAAATTTTTCCATGATGCTCTGGTATTCTCCCAAAGCAAGATATTCATCTTCTATGGCATAGTGGAGCATCTCTTCAAGAGTATACTCATTCCGGGACAGAGCCCCGGTGGCTCCGTAGTTCCCGGCAAAAAGAAATGAACTCAAACTCAATAGTGAAACTAAAACTAATATTTTTTTCATAATGTCCTCCATATGATATCTCTAATATTAGAAAAGACATATGAACCAATTGTAAATCATATATAGCTATTTTATGATTTACGGTAATAATGGTCCCGATGCTCCTCAGCTCCTAGATAGGAGAGCCAAAAACTGTTATATTCAGCCAACAAAGAAGGTACTATGACAAGCGATTTATCATTTATAGAAGAATATCCGGAGAAGATACAACCAAAGATATATGCACTTATTGAAGACGGAGGAATTGAAGACTATCTGCATGATCTCTATCCGGAAGAGCATAAAATACTCACGGACAAGGCATTGTTCACCTATGCTCAGGATCTCAGAAAAAAATATATGAAAAAAAGTCCTCCCATTCACAAAGTTGTCTTCGACGATGGCGATGAAAATATTTACAATGCTCTGGGATTGAAGGACAACGAGCTAATTCTTTTTGATAACGGCCATAAAATTAAAAATGTTATGAGAATTTCTTCGATATTTAAAAATGCTCCGGCGGAACTATTCCTTATGGTGGTAGTCCACGAGCTGGTTCATATCAAAGAGAGAAGCCATACGAGAAGTTTCTATAGACTCTGCCATCTCATAGATGAAGATTACACTCAACACGAGCTGGATTTGAGACTTTTTCTGATCAGCCAGGGGCTTTAAGCAATAAGATTAGCGCATTTATAATGTGAACATAATTATCAGCGATACTGCTGCCACAAATATCATCCCCGCTGCCTCTAGCGGGGATATTTTTTATATGATACAGTCCCTACATTATGCATAATCAACAAAAAAAATTCAAAATGCCTCCCAAAAGATTTCAGCCCAAGGGGCTCAATGTTCTTTATGAGGATCACTATATTCTAGTCGTGGATAAAAGAAGCGGTCTGCTTTCTGTCAGTACTGATAAGGTGAAAGAGAATACAGCTCATTACCTGTTAAACGAGTATGTGAAAAAAGGGAACTCAAAATCCAAGAGTCGGGTCTATATTGTTCATCGTCTCGACAGGGATACTTCGGGAGTTCTTATATTCGCAAAGACTGAACAGGCAAAGCTCTATCTCCAAAGCGAATGGGAACAATTTGAAAAAAAATACTTTGCAGTAGTTCATGGTATTTTAGAAGAAAAAGAGGGACTGATCACTAGCTATCTTGCAGAAAACAGCATCCACAGAGTTTATTCCGTGAATAATCCTGAAAAGGGAAAACTGGCAAAAACCCGTTATAAAGTGATCCGGGAATCATCAAAATTCAGTCTTTTATCAATCGAACTTCTCACAGGCCGAAAAAACCAGATTCGCGTTCATTTCGCAGAGAAAGGTCATCCTGTTGCCGGCGATAGGGTCTATGGTGATAAAGAGAAAGACACAGACATTAAAAGATTGACACTGCACGCGGCCTATATGTCAGTAATTCATCCTTTTACCAAAGAAAAAATGACATTTGAATCTCCCGTTCCGGCTTATTTTAAATCACAAGTAAACCGAAAGTAGCGTTTATGAGTTTAAACTATGAAGAATTGGACTTCCAGCAGACTCCTATTGGAGACCTGATGCTGCGACGCCGCAAAATACTCCAGCTCGGTGGTCTCGATGTGTTCGAGGTGAAACTGGGAGAACATTTTCTCATGACCAGTCTTTTCCATGAGTCTGAATCTCAACTTTCCAAAATCGGTCTCAGTTTAGTGGATAAAGAGAACATCGATGTCGTTGTCGGTGGTCTGGGGCTCGGTTACACAGCTGTTGCAGCGCTTGAGGATGAACGGGTTAAATCTCTTATTGTTGTCGAGTATCTCGAGGCTGTAATGGGTTGGCATCAAAATCATCAGGTGCCTATGGGAGAGGTTTTAACAGATGATTCACGCTGCCGTTTAATCAATGGTGATTTTTTTGCCCTTGCTAGGGATATCTCCAAAAGTTTTGATCCTACTGATCCCACAAAAAAATACGATGCCATACTGCTGGATATTGATCACACTCCCTCTCATGTTCTGCATCAGACCAACAAACATTTTTATACAGAGGATGGTTTAAATGAGCTGTCTGCCCATTTGAAAGCAGAGGGTGTCTTTGCTCTATGGGCTGATGGGGCACCGGAAAAGACATTTACAGAACATCTTAAGCGTATTTTTGCCAATGTCGATTCCCACCATATACAGTTTGATAATCCCATCACCGGTGGAATTTCAGAAGGTGCTGTCTATGCCGGTCGAAAAAAACGAATGGTTGATTAAAAGATATGATAGTATTGCCATAGAATAATTCTATACTTGTCTCTGGAGTCTAAAATGACATTTGATTTTAGAATACTCATTCTCGTACTCTTTGTCTTGATATTCGGCCTGATACGGAAAAATCAGGAACGAACAGACAAAAAGAAAGTTGAACCGGAAAATCCCGGAAATCTCGATGATTATTTTTTTGATAATCTCAACAAAAGAGAAATTATCCCCTTTCTGAGAACTTTCAATCCCTCTGATTTAATTGTTCTCCGGTCTCTACTGGATTCTGATGGCATTATAAGCATGGTGAACTTTAATAAAATGAACAGCTTGTATCCCAATCTAACCATTTATGGACACACTGATACAATACTCTATATCTGCCGGGAAGACAGAGAGAAAGCTCTTGAAATAACAAAAGAATATATCGCAAAAATTATAGCTTCTGAGAAAACGGAGAAAAGGGGAGTTGTCAGAAATATAGCGGAGATGGCTCTCGGTTCTGTTGTTGTTCCTTCGGGAAGAAGCCGGACTCTGCCCGAAATCATTGGAGAAGGTGAATAAAATATGAAAGCTAAACTTAATTTCTTTAAAATAATATGGACAGTAAACGGGATTATTCTTCTTGTCATTTTACTTATGATCTCAACTTTTTACATTTTTGATAAAGTCAGTAAAATCTTTGACAAACCAGCAGGAGTTGAAGTATTAAGTGAATCGGATGAAAAGACGGGAAATGATGTCAACGGCGAAAGTGTTGGTGATATTATTAAACCTTATGGCATAAGTGACAATATTATAATTTTAAAAGTTTTATCTCCTGCTGTCATTGATCCTGGTTTTAATAGCAGTGTTGGTTTCTCCGGTAGTTATTATAGTGGAGGTGGAACAAATGGAGGATTGGTTAATTTAAGATTTTTGAATATGGATACAGGTCAAGTTCGGGAGCTCTTAAAACAAAATTTATATATCCCTCATTATCAAATTGCAGGAATCAGCTCTAAAAATGATAAGGATCTGATGAAAAGTATATATTTCGTGATTGAAGAAGATACCAACGACAATGATAGGTTAGATATGGACGACCATTGGAGTTTTTATGTTTCCGATCCCGATGGAGATAATTTAGCTAAAATTTTCGGGGATCTGAAAGCATATACACTTCTCGATGAGAAACTTGTCTATCTCACCTTTGTCGATGATAAGTTCATCATATACAATTTCTTGGAAGATAAAATAATATTTGAATAAATGAAAATGGGATTTATTCTTTTTTCATCCCGACCATAATCCCGTTTGTCACAGGATAGTCCATTCTCTGCATATCCAGTGAGAATATTTCAGCTTTGCCCATAAATCTGTTTTTCAAAATCCAGGGGTTGGAAAAGGCGCCACTGTCGGGGTGTATTTCGAATCCCGCATCACTAAGGGCTTTTTTCCAGTCGGTCAGGGACCAGAAACAGAATCGCTCATGCATTTCGCTTTCCCAGTTATCGGTGTAGTCCTTTGTCAGCAGAAATTCCGCAGCATCTTCCATTTTCAGTTCAAAATAGAGTTTTCCATCAATTTGAATCTCATCATAAGGGACGCTGTAGCCTTCAGCGGCTCTGAAATCCTTGGCAAACCGGTAGAAAAGAGATAAAGTCGATGTCTCTCCCTTATCTTCCAGGAGCAATCGGCACATTTCATCTTTATTTTCCGGTCCGATCACATCGCGGTTGATCCATACACCACCGGGTTGGAGTTCTCTATAGCGGTTGGAAATAAAGGTCAAAAGCTCTTCGCGGCTGCCATAGCTCTCAATTTCATGGGTGAGAGAACTGCTGTGAATAGTATTCATACTGCCAGGTTGAAATACTAGGTCTGTCACAGCATTCTTCTGGCTGAACCATATGTTGGGTGTGGCAAACTCGCCATTGCTCTTTCTCTGTTCACAGGTCTGGAAAAGCTGTCTGGCCACTTCAACACCATAAAAATCCGACTCTCCCAGTTCCGCTTCTTCCGATGCCAGTTTCAACCATGAACCGGCGCTACAGCCTATATCGCCGATCAATCCCGGTTTGACAAATTTCTTCACATCATTCCACTTCAGTTCGGCAATTTCATCCATCTGACGGACATAGGAGGAGTAATCTCTTGTTTCAGTCAGATCCCCGTCATCGCCTACAATGGGGTCGTTAAAAACAAATCTGATTGTCTTCCCCAGGTTATACTGTTTGAGGATTTCCAATGAACCGGGGTAGATGTGAGATAAAACAAAGGGATCGCTCTGCCAATCTTCTGAAGCGGCTATGGCTTCCACTATATTCCAGGGCGGGGGAGTTATAGTCTGTTCAAGATCTCCTTCAGGTGATTCGGCGCCGAAAATTGTAAAACCGAGCTTCTCATACATTTTATAGACCGGTGTAGAGCATATAACTACTGTATTCTCGGGAGTCAGATGCAGTGCATCGTCGCTGCTGTGAATAATGGTTTTTATTGTATGGGCTGCAAAATCATCTCTATTTCCCGTATCATTTACGGGAAAGCTGTAAACGGGAATAGATAATTCTCTATTGAGCATATGAATGGCCAGTGCCCGCTGAGTATAATTCAGGGGATTTCTCCGGGTCTTCTGATGGTTGGCGCTGGTCACAGCAAAAATAATACTCTCTACAGCTTCATTTCTGAGCGGCTTTTCGTTGATATCTCGGTCGTGTTTCAATTCTGACTGAACCAGGCGAAAGAGATACTGAGCTTGAAATCGTGTGATGATGTGGTGTCTTCCGGGAATTAATAAATACATAACGCATATTATATGTCTGATTTTAAATAGAAACCAGATGTCCTTTTTTTTCAGCGACAGAGATTTTTGCCACCATCCCCGCATTGAAGCTCAAAAAATCACTTTCAACACCATCGCTGAATATGACACCTCTTTCAGGCATAAATGAGGCGATCTCAAGAGGCTGTTTATTATTGATTTTCCCGAAGATTATATCCGTACCCGTTACGGCGCTTTCATAGGGCTCGCGAACTGCAAAGATCAGTTCTTCATTATCCCAGGGCAGAGGCATACCATCGAGAAGGGGGATCTCCTTTGAATCACTCACCCCGCGCATGAGGTGGCTGGCTCCTGTTACGACACTTTTCAGCCAGCCTGTAGAACCCAGTCCTGTGGAGATTATTATGCCGCTGGAAGATTGTCTCTCAACCCGATTGCCGAAGCGAATCTCATAACGGCTCGACACATGGGTTTGCTGACCGATGAAAAAGTCATTGACGGCAAAGAGAGTCTGCCCGTCTTTCAGGCTGACCTGACCAAGAGTGACATCTTTCACGAGTAGTTTTTCTTTCATTCCCCGGGGATCGAGCAGATTTAGATTGTTCAGATTGAAAGGGAGAAGCGCTCCGGCATAGCGGTGGGGATCGGGATTGATCCCCGCTACAGGTTGAGAATCGAGGTACTTCAATGTATTTGCCACCAGCCCATCCTGTCCCAGAACATAGACGAGATCGTCGGGTTCAAAAACAAAACGACTGACAAAGTTCCTATCGAGGATGACAACTCTGCTGAAGGTCTCAAGGAAATCCTGAGTTTTCACCAGAGCTTTTTTATAGAGATCGTGTTCCTTCAGATAATCTGAGAAATCTTCGCCCAGGTGTTCAATGTAAAACCGGGCCTGTTGAATTGTATTGTACCGTCGGGTCAACTCTTCAAGCCTGGTTTCTCGAACGACCAGTAAAAGCCGTTTTATTTTCATTGCTGTCCCGCTTTAACCATTTCGGCAAACATGTCCGGTGATATAGTAAGGTTCGATATTTTACCACTCTGCATTGCCAACTGCCTGAATCCGTCTGCCAGCAGCTGGGGAGGGGTCATGCCCGAGTATTTCATGGCTTCGAGAATATCTGCATCGAGCACATTGTAGCCCTTCATCACCTCAGCTATTTTATACCCTTCCGTCTCTGCCTCTTTCCGGGAGTTTTCTGTCTTCAGTTTGACCAGCTCTGTATTGAGCCTTTCGCTCTGGAGCTTCTGCTCCATATTGAGCCGATCCATTTCTGCTCTGGCTTCCAGTTCCTCCCGTTCGCTTATCAACTGCTTTTCGAGAATCTGCCTTTTTTTTTCCTCCACGGCAATATCTGTATTTAACTGATTCTCCTGAATGGTTCTCTCCTGTTCTATGGCGGCGTTGCGTCTGCGGTATATGGCCTCGTCGGCTTCCTGCAAAACAATCTCACGCATCTCCGCTTCCAGAGCCCGTGAAGTTTCGGGAGTTGGTTTTAAAGAGGTAATTCGCAAACCCATTATGGATATTCCCAGAGCATTTATTTCTAAATTCTCCTGAATCATGGGCAGTACACTGGCGTTCACTTCGGAAGATTCAGTCAGTACTTCTCTGAGTGTTTTGACCTCAACGGCACGCTTAATCTCTTCCTGAAGTATATTGAGAATTCGCGAAGGAAGCTTTTTGTAGTCCTCTCCTGTAAATTTTTTACCATTGTGTGTAAAATCGATCAGCTCAGATATACGCTCGGGATCGGCTATGCGGTATGTTATCTGCCCCTGTATGGCAAGGTCCTGGAAATCTCTGGTTAGCTCACTGAATATAAAGGAAACTTCCGCACTTTCCATAGGGATCAACGTAATAGTCGTTGTGGGTTTGTGGTAAAAGAAAGAGATCCCTTTTCCCTTGCGGGTAACCTTTCCCTTTGTGTATTTAATTATAAACTGATTTGGTGAAGCTTTAAAAAATCCTATCATTTAATTTCTCTCCTATATTTCGAAATACAAACCGCTTTTAACTTTTTCTTCATAACGGGTTTTGTTGAAACTGTATAATCGAGCCGCCCTATGTGTCACATCTTTTTCTATTTCATCGAGCTCATCGAGAATTTCCATCTTCAGTATTTTTTTTCTGAAATTTCTCTTATCCAGTGTTTTGTTCAAAATAATCTCATAGAGTTTCTGAAGTTGCCGCAATGTGAATTTTCCGGGGAGCAACTCAAAGCCTATGGGCTGATATTCTATTTTCCCCTGTAATCTACCATTGGCACATTTGATCATTTCACTATGGTCAAAGGCCAGTTCCGGGAGATCGGAAAGACTGAACCAGGCGGCATCGTCTGCATCACTCGAGGCATGCAATTCATAGGCATTGATATCAACAAGGGCATAATAGGCGACACTTAGAACCCTTTCTCTGGGATCCCTATCCGGTTCTCCATAGGTATAAAGCTGCTCCAGAAAAATGTTCCGAACCCCTGTTTCTTCACCCAGCTCTCTTTCTGCTGCGCAGTGAAGTGATTCATCCGGTTGAACGAAACCTCCCGGAAGTGCCCACATCCCCTTGTAAGGTTCTTCTCCTCGTCGAATCAGTAATATTCGCAGCTCATCTTCCACCATGTCCAGAGCGAACACTACGCAATCCACAGTGACAGAATAGTGGGGGTATTTGTAGGTGTATGACATAACGCCTCCTAAGTGTACTATTTACACTTAGGAATATAGTGTAAAAACTACACTAAGGCAAGAGGAAAAAATATAATTTCAATACACATAGAGGCATCATCTGTAATGACTCGTTATTCAAATCCCCGTTAATCAGTTCTTATCATCAATCTTATAAAGTTTGATCAGAGCCTCTGTGCATTCATGGCAGAGTTGATCTTCCTTTTCATCATGTTCAGCAAGGCTGTGAGGGTAGGCTCTCGCACAATCGGGAACAGTACAGCGGGGAATCCCGAGAATATAACCTGTTGAAGAAAAACTCTGATTTACGCTTCGCTTGATAATCTTGGTCAGAGGTGTATCATTCGTATAGAATCTGTATATGCTCATTACTGCTCCACCTGGTCCGTTCCATCCAAATAGAAAGTTGTAATCCTCTGCATAGATATCTTTAAGCGTTACTCCCAGTACTCCTAGGACATTGGGCTTTTTCAGTTCATCTGCATAGCCTCTCATCAGTACCTGTCTCTGAATCCCTGCGTCGTATTGCGGTGTCATCTTGTTGATAAGATGCGGCCAGACGGCTTGTCCCTCTTCGCTTTGAAAGTAGAGATATCGTACAAAGGCGTATTTATCATCGTATGTAAGAACCGTTTTTTCGCCGATTCCAATTTCACCTAGAATCTCTTTATAGTTATCAATTCTATTCTCTTCAAAATCTTTGAGAATATCATATACATAACGATCGAGCATTTCCTGAGGACTACGGAAATTGTCTTCACTCAATTCGACCTCCTCATGCCCGGTCCAGACTCGTATTTTAAATTCCTGACTGATTCTCGATTTCAATGCCGCCATTATATTATCCGGAATATAATCGTATTGATGGATGAGAAGAACTTTTTCATAATTATCGGGAATTGAGATCTCTTCTATTTCGGGTATCCTGGACAGCAGATCACCGGCTGTTTGAAGGAGTTGATAATCGTTACAATTTTTGATCAGATGATTGAGACGTCCCGATACCCCTGAATAATCTTCCCGGAGGTATTCTATTTTTGCCATTCGTATCTGAGTTTCCCAATCTCCCGCATAGAGTCGGAGCCCTTTTGTGTAATAATAGTAAGCCTTCTCCAGGTCATCGGCTCGAAGAAAATGATCTCCCAGTGAGAAATAGACCGTTTTATATTTTCTCGCAGAGACATTGAGCATTCTGTCAATCTCTTCGGCTTCTTCAGTAAGAGCAGTGACTTCTCTATCGTTCAATGTTTTAATATTGGGCTCGGAGAGATTCGTTTTCCATTTTAATGAATTCCACAAACCGGTTTCGCTCAATAGATCGGCAACAATCGGTTCAGTTTTATCTCGATATGAATCTTCTTTTCCGAATCCCGACGCCCAGAAAATCCTTCCTAGACCATATGCCCGGCCATATTCTTCCCAGGAGGAATAGTATTTCTGAATCTTTTGTCCGAAATAGAGCATAATATTCCAACTTTCCGGTTCAGACAGAAAACCGACCTGATAACCCCATCGAACCAAAGATGTCATTCTACCCAGATCCCAGGCGATTAGGTCTATATTTTCATATTCCTCTCTGTGAATCTGAAGAAAAGCATAGTACTTTCTATTTTTTGAGGAAAGTGTTTCCTGCTTCAATATGTCCTGCAAAGGGATGTATTCATTCTCAATCATCAGATTTTTAAGAAGATTGTATGAATCGTCATGGCCGGAATACTCCATTTTGGCAATGGTTTCTATAAGATCGTCCCGATTGTCTATACTCCAGTCACGTGAGAGTATTTTTTTCCATTTCTCTATTGAAGCTTCTGTTATCTCTTCAACTTCCAGAGTATCGAGTTTCGACTTATTAGAGCTCATTATAATAGCCGGAAGGGCAGCCAGCCAAATCTTCTGATTGTCATTCAGTTCAGGATATTCTTTTGTTCCGACTGTTTCTTCGAAAGTGGGACTGAGATTGAGATTACCTTCTGTAATTTTTGTATTCACAGACTGACAACTGCTGATGAGTAGTATCACAAAGAGGAGTTTTGGGAAGAGTTTTTTCATAGGTTTAATAATAGAACAGCTTCTTTCAGTGGACAAGAAGATATTACAATCTTAATTATTTGACTTAAAATTATTTATTCCCTATTCTGATGTCATGGCTCGAAGCGGTATTAATCCCGAACTATTGCAGACTTTTCTCCTGGATCATGAAAGCCCAATAAATGAGATAATGTTATTTAAACATTTTTTTCCTCATGTTCCCTTTGATTTGACCAATTATCAATTTTTTAAAGCTCATTTTTTAATCCATCACAACCTGTATAAACTTAAAACTCAGCTAATTCAGCAGGGGTATTTGATGTTTATTCAATTATCCAGTGTTTATATTCTCAAGATTCCCGAAGCCGGGATCTGTTCATGGTTTTCCGAGACGAAGATCTCCTTTTGCGGTAATTCAGCGGATAATAAATTCTGCTCATATCATCAGAAAATAAATAGGGAACTAATTGAGAAAGGAGCTGTAGATCTGGATCCATTGCAGGAGTACTATTTAGACCTTAAAAACCTCGAGCAGCTCGATGAACAGAGTTTTCGACAATTCGCTGATTCAGGAATCTATCTGGCAGATAACATCATGAAGGTTCAACAGGCTCTACTCGTCTTCACTCTTGGCCCCGGCGCACCTATTTCCAGAATAACCAGTCGTTACCGCTATCTGGTAAAAGAGAGCCATCCTGACTCGGGAGGGGGGGCGGCTTATTCATTTCAGGAAATAAAGGAAGCCTATGATGTGCTGGCCGCCTGGAAGAACCTGGGCTAATTCTATGTCATCTCCCAAGCTCATTGATCAAAATTATTTGGTTCTGTTCTCATGTTCAGCTGTACTAATCCTTTAACAGAAATCATCACAAGCAATTCCAGAGCTCTGCAGTACACCATTATTGTAGATCCCGTACCCATAGGAGAAGTCAACTCTCCTCTCTCAGTGCCGCTTCTTGCCGGGAAAAGCATGGATGTCGGTACTGTTGATGCCTGGATAGATGAAAATATGCTCAATATTTCATTTAATTCCACCTGGAAACTGATGGAAACCCATCTGGATATGGTCACAGACCCTATGAATTTCCCGCAAACTAAAAAAGGGAATCCCAAACCGGGGCAATTTGCGTATAAAACAAATCATGAGCCCGACACCTATACATACATCTATTCAATTCCAATGGATGATTTTGAAGAGGTGGAAATTCTGTATTTTGCAGCTCATGCTGTTGTTGAAGAGTGGGACGGGGGAGTATTCGTTAAAAAAGAGAGTGCCTGGGCTGCCGGTTATGATTTTCCCGGTGCTAACTGGGCCACTTATTTCGCAGGTGCCGTTCCTGAACCGGGGAGCGAATACGAGGACGGATCTGTAACAGTTGCCTTTTCCGATTATCCCGAAGGAGATGGATATCAGCCTTACATCGGTTTATTCCCCACGGCAGCGACCCTACTAATATGGAAAATATTTTAGCCATCGGCGGATTTGATATAAACGATGGTTCCGGAAGCGGACATTTGTCCGAAATGACTATTGAGTGGCAGGAGTTTCCTCCACCATGGATCGGCACAGGGGGAGAATTGTACGATGTGTATATCTGGTTTGATCTGAATGATAACTTCCCGGCAGTTCAATATCCTGAAGAGGGATTTGATCGTAGAGCTATTCATTTCCCATACGATGTCTTTATCGATGGTGATATTATTCTAATTCTCACCGGTGAGGATTTCGAAATCCCTTAATCGGGTATGTATCGCCCCACTTCAATGAGAGGGGCGATTGATTGTTTTCATATGAGGATGAATATTCGAAACATTGGCCAGAATAGTACAAATATAATTGTAACTATATAAAATAATTTGGTCTGGAATGTGCTCTTTAAACTCATTTCCCCGTTAATTCTGGAATTTTACCTGGCACGGCAATTGCATTCCTATATCTATAAAAAATATAGAAACCAGGAGCCGATTTTTGATATCACTATTTTTTTCCATAGCAGGTTTTATCACCATGTTCTTTAACGACAGGATGGAGCATCATCTTTTTTTGCTTCTTCCAGCCATACTCATAGTCATTTACGGTCTGATTGTTGGGCTTTCCTTGATTAATAATCAAAACAAAACCATTGAGAAACGACGGATCGAAACTATCAATATTATGGGATTTCTCTACTCTCTTATGTCCCTGGGAATAATGCTCTACAAACTGAAAAAATTAAGTGGAATGGTTCCCGATTCATTGGCCCTGGTTATTGCCTTATCTTATCTGGCCATATGCATTACTACCTCTTTAGCGGGCCTTTTATTCCATGGTCTCATCCTGGAAATCTTTAAGAAAAGCCTTCCTGTGGAAAATGAGGTCGGGATGAGTAGGAGATCTGCTTAGAAACTATTCCGATGTAAGACAGATCTCATGGGATGAGTATTCCCGGGCAAAACCATCCGGTCCTGTCACGGTTGTATCCAGAGATAGTTTTTCACCCAGGCTTGTTATGGCCGGTGGTGTGACACCTGCTTGCAGGCACATTTTTTTATTTTCAAAAACTTTGTCTGTTTTTCCCTGGAGGATCACCTCGCCATCAGAGAGAAGCACGACGCGGTCGAAGTTTAGTCCTACCCAGTCGCTGTTATGAGTAATGACTATAATTCCCTGTCCCCTTTTTTTACAATCTGTAAGGATTTTTGACAAATTATCTGTATAGGACCAATCCTGTCCCGCATCAGGTTCATCGAGAATCAGATAGGGTGACTTAGTAACCAGAATGGAAGCAAAGGCGAGCCTTTTTCTTAAATAATAATCAAGATCATAGGGGTTGGATAATTTATACTTTTCCAAATCGGTCAGTTTTAAGGCTCGGTTAACAGCATTTTCTATTTTTACAGGGTTCCACCGGAGCATTCGGGGGCTGAAACCAATTTCTCTATCGACTCTATTCTGACAGATCTGATTGTCGGGGTTCTGAAATAGATATTCAATCAGACCGGCAGTCCCGGCGGGACCACATTCTGATATATTTTCCCCATCGAGAATGATGCTTCCCTTTTGAGGAGACATAATCCCCTTTAAAAGGCGGGCCAGAGTTGTTTTCCCCGATCCGTTTTTACCCATTATGGCTACTATTTCACCGGGTTCCACGGTCAGGTTTACATTTATTAAAAGGGGCGGGCAGCCTTTATAGGCGTATTCAAGGTCAATGGCCTGTAACATAGGTCTCCCTTTTGGCCTCATCACTGAAATAGTCGTAGGCCTGATCCAGAGAGAATCCGGGAGTTCCGGGAGGAACTGAGCCTTTTAATTTTTTAACCGCTTTTTGACAATCGGAAAAAGGTGTCTGGGAGATCCCGCTGTTTAAAAAAACTTTAGAGTTCAGGACAGATTCAGGAGATCCCAGGTTTCTTTGTTTTCCCTCTTCCAAAAGCAGAATCTTATCTGAAAATTCCGCCGACAAATGAGCATCCATTGAACTTATTATCAATGCTTTTCCACTTTTCTTCAAAGCCTTGAACAGTTCATAGAATTCCAGCCTCGACGAAGGATTCAGTTGTGAAACCGGTTCATCCAGAATGAGAATATCAGGATCTAAGACTAGTAGAGATGCAAGGGTTAGGCGCTGCTGTTCTCCTCCGGATAAAGATAAGGGGGCGCGCTTCTCCATCCCCTGCAATCCTACCTGTTTAAGAGCCTCTTCAGCTCTATTTTCCATTTCACAGGAAGGGAATGAAAAATTTTCCAATCCGAATATGACTTCTTCCAGAACATTCTCTTTCATTCTCGTTAGTTGTGCTGCAGGATTTTGAAGGAGCAGGCTCGATGAGGTTTCATTTACTATTGTCAGCTTTCCTTTAGTTCTTCCCCGGTAAAAAGAGGGGATAAATCCGGCTGCGGCGAGGCAGCTTGTGGTTTTTCCAGCACCATTACATCCCATAATGCTGAGTATTTCACCTTGTTCCACCGTATAGTTCATCTCTTTAAGATTCCATTGTGAAGATCCCTCATAGGCAAAGGAGTAATCGTTGAATGTGATTAAAGCCATATATGTATCCCCGTTATGAAGCAGAATCCGCCAAAAGATAAACCGACCAGAAAATAATCGCGGATTTGAATCTTTTCTCTTTTATAAACTGTTGGCGTATTATTGTTTCTAAAACCTTTTATTTCCAGGGCAAGGGCCCTTTGGTCGAGCTGTTCCAGCTCCCCGTAAATGAGAGGAGCCATCAGTGATAATAAGGCCCGCGTCCGGTTTCTGAGACTTCCCTTTAATTCCATTCCTCTTGCCTGTTGTGATTCCTGTATTTCCCCAATCCTTTTTTGCAGATCCGGGAGTAAATTAATGGCATTTAAAATGATATAGGACAAAATTCGCGGCATTTTAGCCTGTTCAAGAGCTGATGTGAGTGCGCTTATTTTTGTTGTTTTTAAAAAGAGCAATGCGAAAGAGCCGGCACATATAAAGCGGAACCAGATGATCAGGGCGTACTGCATCCCCTCTGCAGACATGTCAGGAAAATTATTCCACTGCATATCCGCCTGATGATAGGGATGAAAGAAACTATGGAGGAATAATAATGCTATTAAAACAGGTAAAAAAATTAAAAATACTTTTCTTAATATATTAAACATGATTGAGCCTTTTGAAGCGGCAAGGCAGAAGGCCAGGAACAATAGAGAAAGAGATATCCAGCTGGTTATTTGAAACACTGATAAGACATAGAGAAGAAAAGACAGAAATTTTGCCAGCGGATGAAAGCTGTAAAATCCTGCCTGTCCTTCACGATAAAAACCTCTGGTCTGTTGCAACTGAAAGAAACTTCTTATAACTCTGCGCTTGCAGTTTTTCCCACGAGTACAGTCGAAGCAAAGGGGTATCCACTGAGAAATCTTTTGGATAAACCTTTCAGTAGAAACCATCCTAGAAAAGCGGTCACAATTTTGTCCGGCACATTGGATGTTATAACGGTTAGGATAACAGATCCTGTCAGGTCTTTTCCAAGAGCCAGTAAATAGGCTGTAAGAAAATCAGCACCACTTCCGGTAACTCCACCGAAAAGATACAATCGGATAGGCACAGCGGTGATACTCGCTGCCAGAGCAATGATCAGTCCGCTGATAAGTACTTTCCACCAGCTTCTAAAGAGACCATATTTAGCGCATAAACCTGTGGCTAAACCGATGACTAGAGCTACAGGGGCAAAGCTAGCGGCAACAGGACTGCTGATAAGTCCCCAGATCAGGTTTGTCAAAAGTCCCGTTAGAGCTCCGATAATCGGACCACCGAGAAGAGCTGCCGTTACGGTTCCAATGCTGTCGAGGAAGATAGGCAGTTTCACTAAACTCACCAATTGACCAATGCTCATGTTTATCGCTATGGCCAGCGGTACCAATACAATATTTCTTGAAGAGAAATATTTCTGCCTGATTGTTTTGTTTTCCATTTTTACTCTCCTTTAATTTTTCTAATGTCCAATTCTTCATATCCCGACCGGGGATCCATGGTCCTTAAAAACCGGTAATCTTCCATAATTCCTATAAGCAGTTCTACTGTTGTGTACACGGTCGATCCCGCCATCAAATGACCCCCCTTACTGTTTCCTTTCTCATCAGCAAGGCAGACATGATAGTGCGAACCATGGGTGGACATAAAACCTGTCATATTGAGAATTTCAAAGGGACCCTTCATAAGAGTTGCTTCGGGCTGGTTGGCAAATCGCACAGAAGCTTCTGTTAAACTGCCAAGGCACGACATTATTACAGCCGCTTCAATTCTTTTTTCTTCTACCCATTTTTCCAGAAATAGAAAAGGGTCGGTACCGGGTGTCAGTCGTATGGGATAATAAATCATAGTAATTTTATGACATTAAACATTCGTATTGTCAATACTATGTATTTGTATTATGAATCAATAGGGCTTGAGGACAAAGACATTAATTAGGACTATACTAACTCTATGAAAATTGAAGGAAATATCGATTTAAAGCAGATCGTCTCTTTTATGGAGATTGTTAAGCAGGGGAATTTTACCAGGGCGGCACGGAATCTGAAAATCGGACAGGCGACTATAAGCCATCACATCAGCAATCTGGAAGACGTTCTTAGAACCACATTATTTCACCGAAACAGCCATAATTTTGAAATTACCGGAGAAGGTCAGGTTTTTGAGGCTTTCTGTCTGGATCTCTATGAAAAAATTGAAAATCTGCAAATAGAATTGAAACATAAAGATAAAAGTAACTTGATCACCATCGGCGCCAGTACCATACCGGGAACATATTTTATGCCCCGGGTTATCGGATCGGTAAAAAGAGAAGAGGCGGATGAACACTTTAAAATTGAGATCAATGACAGCAGAACCGTTATTGATCGTGTAAAAGAGAATACATTGGACTTGGGGTTGGTGGGACACAAATACAATCATCCTCTCCTTGAATACATTCCCGTATCCAGTGATAGTATTATATTAATAGGACCTCCCGGCAGCCCCGATAGACTGAGAATTGATCAGTTAAACCAATATAATTTTATAACCAGGCAGACAGGATCGGGAACCAGAAGTGCGTGGCAGGAATATTTATTCACAAAGGGCCACTCGGCAAAGGACCTGAATATCATTTATGAATGCTCTTCTACGGAAAGTGTTAAACAGGCGGTCATAGAGCAGATCGGTTTAGCCTTTATATCCCATAAGGCGATTGAAGGGGAAACAGCCTCCGGTTCTATAAAACAGATCGAGGTGGAGGGGATGGAACTGAATAGACCCTTTTATCTTGTTTACAGAAAGAATAAAGTTTTCACTGCGCTGGAAGAGAGGGTCAAGATGTGTATTCTCAAGAATATCGCCGGCTGAATTTTATTGATGGTTTGGCTGCCATCCCACCATTCGGCGGGACCAGGCTATTCGAGGGTTCCGTCCAACCCTGTTGGACCCGTTCCGGCCTCTGCTATCCTTTGTCAGGAAGGATTTCGAAAGCAAGCTTTCTCAGTATTTTCTTTTAAAATATGTAAACATGGTTAAAGTAGCCCAACAACTTTAACCGTTAGTGTGCAACCCTGTCTTTCCAGTTTTACATAGCTATTGCGGCCTTTCATGCCGAGAGCCTCTTTCATCTGGTTCAGTTAAATAACAGGCAGGAGCCTATATATTAGAATCCCCTGCAAACCCCTACTGAAAATTAAAAGACACCATAAGTTGAGAATATCAAATAACACTGTTTTCTATTGACCCAATTTATGATAAAAATGAAATAGAAGGTGGTTTTATGGCGTATGTACTAAGAAATGATAATAAAAATGAACAAAGGAAAAAGTCATTCAAAGGTGTCAGAAAAGCGAAAACGAGTATTAAAAGAAAAAATAAAAAACTCAGTGTCGCAAAAAATAAAAAGAAACAAAAATAGTCTTTAAATTTCACCCCTTAATCAGGTCAAAAACTGTAAAAGTGGTTAGATTACCTCCGAATCAATTTTCAATTAATTACTGAGAAAATTCACTACTTTTCTTTGCCATTTTATATTTTTTAACTAGTCCTTGATTCGGCCACTTAACATCGCCTAAATACTCGAACCCAATATTGATTAAAACTTTGTCAGAAGCTGCATTCTCATAGTTTACCGCAGCGACAATTTCTTTGAGTTTTAATTCATTTATACCAAAATCTAAAACAGCCTTAGCTGCTTCAATCGCATATCTATTGCCCCAGTATTTTTTTGCATATCCATATAAGATTTCTAAACCACCTAATAAATCACAATATTGAAATCCACAATAACCGATATACTCTCTACTGTCCTTCAACATCACAGAATATTCATTCGGTTTACTGTCAATATTTTCACATCTTTTTATATGTAGTGCATATAATTCATCTTTGGATAATTTTGTAATTCCGCCGGTAAATTTTGTAACAGACTCATCATTTCTCATTTCCCAGATTGAATCAAAATCACCAACAATCGGATCTCGAATAATTAGTCTTTCCGTTTCAATATTTACTCTCATCTCATTCTCCTTACAATTTTTAATTTGATCTCTGAGTAGACCGTACTCTACTCGATTATACGATTTTTTCATGAGCCTATTCTTATTCATGATTCGTTTTGAATACAGAATATCATATAAATACCCAGCTGTAATCATAGTGACTTTGGACTCATCATCGGCTGATTAAGAGTAATATTCATCAATCTTTCTTTGAGCATCAAAGTTTCCCTATTGTGCCGATTTTTTATACAATGGGTTTCTCCTTCTACTAAATGTTCTATTTATTGACTCATTAAGAGCATCATATTCCACTCTTAACTCCGATGAGATCAAGCATAAGTCGTAAAAATCTTTCTTTATACGAGTAAGAAAACTCAAAGAAATCTATCAGCAACATATCGAATCAGTAATGATTGGTAGTCTTCTCTATTCTCTCTGCTGATAGTTAGCAATCTGTTTAATACAGATGCGGGAATATTCTTAGGGTGTCATTATTTTCTTTACTCTGCATATTTCGGCATAATAGAGAATTTCATCAATGGCGCTTTTTTATACTGGAGAATATCACGTAATGCTTCAATTGCTGTTTCGATACCTGTTTTATTTCGATATTTAAAACAATCAGCGAGTATTTTTGCTATGTTGAACATATTAATAAGATTTCCGTCGATTTCCAGTTCCCTGATACCTTCCTCGTAAGCTCTCCCGGAAAATCTCACTACTTTAATGGCAGTATTTTCTATTTCCGTAATCTGTCATTCTTTTTGATAGCTTTTCTGTCTACTCCAGGAGATGTCAGTTCAGAGGAGCGAACTATTTGTTTTTCTTTCAGCAGATTGTTAATAAGTTCTTTTTTTGATTTCACGCCACATATCCTATGTAAATAATGAAATGTAAGCAAACAGCTTCACATGCTGCACCTCATACATTTATTAAGATTAAGGGATACATGACATTAGATGTCACTCTTGATAGAGAACAATACAATTTCAAGCTGATAAGACTAGAATTAAATGAGAGGTATTGTATGAGGATCCGGAAAAAAGGTGTGCGCTTGTTGAAACAGAGGAGGGAATTTTGATGGTTAGGGAGAGAGTGAATCAAGATTTTTCGCTGCCTGGTGGCGGTGCTGATCGGGGAGAGTCTCGGCGAAATGCTTTTGATTCTGTATCAGATTGTATTTTTCCTGTTTCAGCATCATGAAGTCCATGTACTATTGCCTGCCGGAATGTGTCCTTTTCAACCAATCTATCATAGTCTTCCGGGCTAATAAGTACCCCGGCAGCCTCGCCTTTTTTAGTAATAACGATAGATTTATGGTTTAGTTTAACATCTTCCATAATTGAAGAGGCGTTTGTTTTGAATTTTGCAATAGGAATAATATCATTGCTGACCTGAATATTTTTCATAAATTGCTCCATATTCAATCTAAATATAGCCTTATATATAGATCTTGATTTATTGTTTTTTCAAGTATAATAGGATGATATATTTCAATTCATTAACTCCGTCTTTTTTAATAATACAGACAGAGAATATATATGCAGTGCTTTAATTTTTCCGGAAATTTGTTATAGACAAAACTAAAAGCTGTTGCGACAGATATCGATAATTTCCTCTCTCCGATCGACTCCCAGTTTATTCCTGATATTTCTGAAGTGATTTTTTACGGTGTGATGAGATAATTTTAGTCTTTTAGCAATTTCCGTTTCAGTTTCCCTGTATAAAATAAGCACTTCTAGCACTTTCATTTCCGCCGGGGAAATCCCGTATGTTCTGATATCAATCTGAGTCTGGTTTTTCTGAAGATGAATTATTTTCCTGTCGAGACGCTCCATGTTATTCTTCAGGTTTTCTTTTTCCCTTAAGAGAGTTTCTATAGTTTCTTCTTTTTCCCTGTTTTTATTGATGTATATTTTAATGTCCTCTGAATAAATAAGATAAGCGACGAAGAAAAAGAGACAGATATATATAACAGCATCGAGACCATGCATAATAATCTCATCAGGATCTTCGTTAAAGGCGGAAAACTCAATGATTATAGATGTGATAAATAAACTCAAGGCGAACTTTAACTTAAACCAACGTCTAAAATATCCATATTTAAATCCAATAAATGCCGTAATAAAAAGAAGGCCAAGACCGTAAATAGAATTGTATTCATCAATAATTGCTAATATAGCTGTTCCAATTATCACTGACAATTGTAGTAATCGAGCTATTTCATAATTTAAAAAACCTGATATCAGAACGATTGACGAGATTATAAAGAGAATTAATACTGATATATCCAAGAGGGCGCTGATTAAATCACCTCTTGAATATAATGATATAAAATTTACCATACAGACAATTAATCCGGCAGAAAATATTGCTAAAGATAATTTTCGCTGTATGATAAAAATTGTCTCATCAACCTGCTTTCCAGAACCCATCAATACCTTCTATTGTCATAACTTTATCCATGGCCGGACAGGGAGTTCCGCCTATGGCTGAGACAAGCATTTTCCGCTGTTTGGTATAATTCCAAATACCATTGAGTATGGGATTATACTTGTTCTCTTTTTTATCAATTTCCAGATCGTGCTGATGATCTTCCAGCTGAATAAGTCCCAACAGATTGATTCCCCTTTTAATTATAGAATTTAGTCCGCCCCGAAATGTGTTTAGCGGCTTAATTCTGTTGAGAATATGAGAATCATCCGATTCATTGTGACTGAATACGGGTTTGCAGGCGGGATCTTTCGCCAGCATGTAGGTGCTCAGGTGGGTCAGTGATGTTCGCTCCATGTTTTCGCATTCGGCGTTAAAGGGTATGGCGGCGATCAGTTTCGCCACTTTGTTTTTTCTCAGACCTATCAGTTCATTTTCAGTGAGCCTGAATGTTGAAGCAATTTTTTCCGTAAGCTGATTCCACATATCATTGTTCAATTCCATTTTACTCTCCAGAGATGAGTTCTTTCTCATATTTTTTAACTTGTATCTATTGATAACATTGTTCGGGATTTTTTTCTACAAGAATTTCCTTTCAATGACACCATCGTGTCATTGAAAGGTTTAAAATAAATAATCTTACGTGATATTTGCATCATATCAGTTTAAAATGACACGATCGTGTCATAGCCAGATTGCAGATTCTAAGTGAAAATTAGATATGAAACTTTTGAAAATCGTCAATACTTGCAACCAGATAGAAATTAATCCATTCTACAAAGTCCTAAACGAGATAATTTCCCGAATGGATGAAAAGATTGAACTGGAAAAGAAAACCGATGCGGAACATTTTGTTAAAGCATTCAATCAGCCGACTATCAATCATCTCTATAAAAAAAGACTTGAGGCGGCACTGAATAATAATCTACTGCTCGACCTGATCACTGACATCTTCATCAAAGATGGGAACTCCATAATGAGCCGGGACTGGTTCAATGAATTATTCCAGGCTGAGATAAAAGAACTCAGATCGACAATTTCTGATTTTAAAAAACTGTTCGATATGGAAAGTAATCCATTTGATTCAGATTCTCACAGGATCAGAGATTATAAAACATTCAAAGCCTGTGTTCAGACGGCCTATTCAAATGACCTGAAATCCGGAGCAATCGAAAAGATCACTTTAGATGAATTATCCATTATCCAGACATTAAAATCTTCTCTGGGATTATCCAATGAAGAAGCCAGAGGTATCTATTACCTTATCGTCGGTGAGAAGGAACTGGAACATCTGGATATCGATAAAATCATCACTATGGCCAGAGACGAATGCACACTTTTCCATATAAGAAAGCAGAACACCATTTTCATTCCCGATGAGTTTATATCCATTCTCCGGGAGATAAAAGGGATATCTCTACCGGATAAATTCACAAGAAGAATTCTCAAAGCTCTACCGGATAAACAGATCAATATGATTAAGAAAAATCACGGAATTAAAGAGACCGAGAGACATCACAAAATCGAAGCGATCATTAAACAGGGCATTAATATATATGACATTCTGTCAGAAGAGATCTACTCCCCCGATGAAAAGATTCCTGCACGCATGGAAACTCTGAAAGACCTGATAGAAAATAAACTGGAGATCCACTTAACATCCATGGGGCGGACAATGGCTGACAGAATTTCAAACCTTGTTTCCTATTTTAAAGAGCAGGATAGCGATTCTAATATCGGGATATCTCGAGACGGGTATGAAAAAATGATCCGCGATCTTATCTATTTTAATGGTGGTATAGAATCTCAGATTCGAGAAGAGTTTCAGATTCAAAAAAATGTAAAACTGTCAGCGGAAAACCTACTGGATTACAGTATACGACCGCGGGATATTTTGTATCTTCTGCCCAATAATCGGGTGATGAATTTCTGTGCTCATAAGGATCTTTCCACAAGAGGCAAGAACAAAATCAATGTCATTCTGGGAAATTATAGAAATGAGGTC